>JARIFA010000097.1 GCA_031127075.1 Gemmatimonadota bacterium
CCACCTGCACCACCTGCGGCTTCCGCAGATACTTCCGCGCGAGCGCCTCGACCTCGGGGGGCATCGTCGCCGAGAAGAGGAGCGTCTGCCGATACGGATGGATCTGCGCGACGATCCGGTTGATCTGCGGGGCGAAGCCCATGTCGAGCATCCGGTCCGCCTCGTCGAGGACGAGCACCTCGAGGTCGTCGAAGACCACGTGCTGCTTCTCGAGATGGTCGATCAGTCGGCCCGGCGTCGCGACGATGATGTCGACGCCGTTCTTGAGCGCGGTCGTCTGCGCCTCATACCCGACACCGCCGTACACGGAGATCACGTCGAGCCCGGTGCCGCCGCTGTACTTGCGGATGCTCTCTTCGACCTGCTGACAGAGTTCGCGCGTCGGTGTGAGGATGAGCGCGCGGGTGCGCGTCGGTCCACCGATGAGCCGCTCGATGATCGGGATCGTGAAGGCGGCGGTCTTCCCGGTACCCGTCTGCGCGAGCCCCATCAGGTCGCGCCCCTTGAGCGCGAGCGGGACGGCCTGCGCCTGGATCGGCGTGGGCCGCGAATACCCCGCCGCCTCGAGCGAGGCGAGCATCGCCGCGGAGAGGCCGAGGTCCGCGAAGGTGATGTCGGAGGTCCGCGCCTCCTGCTGCGCGAGCGTCAGCGACGCCTCCGGCGGCGCCTCGGTCACGGGCGACGGAACGGACGCCGCGGCGACCGTGGGGGCGGCGGCCTCCGACGGGCGGGCGGCGCGGGGGGAGCGGGCGCCGGGACGGCGCGATGGCGTGCGGGGGGGCATCAACGGGCTCCGGTCAGATCACTTCGATCGGCCGGCCCGAGAGCCGTGCGATGAGACCGATGCGGAAGGTGACGTCGGTCCAACGTTCGTCGCCGCCGTGCACTTCCTCCAGCGGGAACATCGGCCAGACATAGGGATTCGTGCTCTTCGGCATCGCCATCCCCTTGTGGGGATGCCAGACGCCGTCGCGGCCGCAGTCGTCGACGAAGCGCTCGTACATCTTGCGCCAGACCTCGTTGCGGCGGAGATACCCGAGCCGGGCCATCAGCTCGAGCCACGCGAGTGCCGCGGGCACATCGGCCTCGACGGCGTTGCGATGCGGGAGATGGTCGCCGAGCACCACGTGCGGCACCTCGACGAGCTGCGTCCCGATCTGCTGCACCGGCTCCTGCCGCGGCAACGGGCGCGAGAGATACTCGTACAGCAGCTCCATCGTCTCGTAATGCTCGCTCTGGAAGAGCGGCATATGCGCGATCAGGTGCAGCGCGTGCAGCGTCGGCGGGAACGCCTCGGGGTGGAGGACCTGCTTGTTCCCCACGCGGATCCACGGCTTCTCGGCCAATGGCGAGCGGAGGAACTCCCCGATGCGATCGAGCACCCGCCGCGCGACGCCGCGCAGGCGCGGGTCAGCCTCGAAGCCGGCCCCCGCGAGCGCGGCCCCGGCCGCCTCGCGCAGGCCCTGACGATGGTGCGCGAGGAGCTCCGGTTCGGTGCGCGGCTTGGTGGGCGCGAACTCGTACATCTTCGCCGGATCGAGATCCTCGGCGAGCAGCGGGAAGAGGGCGCGACGCGTGTGCAGCAGCGGCGGCGCGTCCTTGTCCCAGCCGCATTCGGTGAGCCGGCGGAACGCAGGGACGGTCCCGACCCCGGCGAAATGATCGGCACGGGCGCCGGGGACGCTGAGGATCGAGCGGTTCCAGATACCGTTGATGTCCGCCTGGATCGCGAGCTCGAGCGCGGGCCGGTAGCTGTAGGGCAGGAGGTGAAACCGCGGTTCAACCCGGTCACCCATCTTCGCCACGTCGATGGTGGCGCGATACTGAATCGGTGCTGACGCGTGATCGAGGAGCCAGCCGAGCGGGAACGACACCGGCTCAAGCGGGGGCGGCGGAGGGGCCAGAACGGATGTCGGAGGGACGACAGGGATGGTCATCACGCTCAAGTCGATTCAAGTCGTTGTTGGACAAGGCGTTAGACATCAACGCCACCCGCGCGATTCGGTCAGACCTTAATGATACACCAGAATGTCCGAATCGCCAGACAATGAGCGACTATTTCAAAGCGCCGTTCGTAACGTGGTGAGGTCGGTCCGGAGCGTTTCCAGCGCCTCCGCCAGCGCGTCGCACTGGGCGGCCAGGGCCCCTCGACGCTCGTGGAGCTCCGGCGGGACGTCCCCGGGCCGGGCCGCGCTCGTCACCTCCCAGTCGAGCGTCTGGAGCGCCGCGGTGTGCACACGGATGATGTCGACGACCGCCTCGGCCGCCGGCACCACGTCGGGGAGGAGGGCCCGATCATCCTCGCGGACGCGGGCGAGGATCATCCGGATCGCGGCACGGGTGGCATAGACCTCACGGACGAGTCCGCCCCAGGGGCCACGCAACACGGCCCGCGACACCCCGTCGCCGACCGCCTCCGTCTCGTTCGCCGAGACCTCGGGCATCGCCCGAGCGGCCCGCGCGGGCGCCGCAGCGGGCGAGGGTACCGTCGACGCGGTGCCACCGCCGCCGAGGATCGCGCCGAGCGGGACGCCGTCCTGCCAGAGGGCGAGGAGATGCCGCGCGAGGCCGACGAGGACCCCGAGGGCGGGGAAGGTCGCCCAGAAGAATTGCGGGGTCGTCGCGAGGTTGAGGGCGACGAGTCCAGCGACCACCAGCAGGCTCACCCGAACGCGGCGACGGGCGCCGGCGAGCCGCTCGGCCGGCGCGAACCGCGCCCACTGCAGATCACCCATCGACGCGCCGCCGCGGTCGGGTGATGCCGCGCTGCCGGATGGGACCGCCCCGCTCGGAAGCGCCGCCCGCCAGCGCCGATGCGCATCGCGCCACGCCCGCAGCGCGGCCCGGCCCGCCTCACGCGCGTCGGCATCGTGCAGCCACCCCTCCGGAAACTCCGGGAACGGGGGCGCGGGGAGTGGCGTGTCGGAGAGTCTGGCCATGAAGTCGGTGGACGATGGACGGCGCCATCGCCGCCGTGGCAGCATCCTCCGTCAGGACGGCGGGGGAAAGTTGCAATCCGCGCCAGCCTGTCGTAAGTCAGGCGGAACGCGTCTTGCTCCTCCGGGTCTCATCTGGCAGCGGGCCGACACATCGGTCCGTCGCGCGTCCCCATCCTGAAGGTCCCCATGAGCACCCGACAGACCCTTCCCGTCCTCCCGTTGCGGGGGACCGTCATCTTCCCCGGCCTCACCGCCCCGATCGCCGCGGGCCGGCCCGGCACGCTCCGCGCCATCGAGGCCGCGCTCAAGAACGATCGGCTCGTCTTCGCCGTCGCGCAGAAGGACAACGCCGACGAGCCCGATCCCGAGATCCTGTATCAGACCGGCGTGATCGCGCGGATCGGGCAGGTGCAGCGCGGCCTCGGCGGCGTGCAGCTCCTCCTCAACGGCGAGCAGCGCGCCACCGCCCTCCAGTTCACGACCACCGAGGGGTTCCTCTCCGCCGTGGTCGCGCACACCGACGACCTCGCGCCGATCGACGAAAAGGACCCGGCCTTCGTCGCGCTCCACAAGGAGATCCGCGAGCGGGCCGCCGAACTCGGCGAGCGCCGCGGCCTTCCGGAAGAGGTCGTGCACCAGGTGCTCGACTCGGTCACCGAGCCGGGCCGCTTCGCCGACCTCGTCGCGGGCTACCTCGAGCTCCCCGTGCCCGAGAAGCAGGGGCTCCTCGAGACGCTCTCCGTCGAGGACCGGCTGCGGAAGGTCCTCGTGAACGTGCAGCGGCAGATCTCCCTCCTCGAGGCGCAGGAGGAGATCAAGACGCAGGTGCAGGAGGAACTCGGCGAGCGGCAGCGCGAGATGTTCCTCCGGGAGCAGATGAAGGCGATCCAGAAGGAGCTCGGCGACGACGACACCTCGAAGGAGATCGAGGAGCTGCGCGCCACGCTCGACGCCCTCCCGCTCCCGAAGCAGGCGCGCACGGAAGTGGAGCGCGAGCTCGGGCGGCTCGAGCGGTCGGGGCGTGAGTCGATGGAGGCGCAGGTGATCCGCACCTATCTCGAGTGGATCGCGGAGCTCCCGTGGGGCACCCGCTCCGACGACCATCTCGACCTCCCCCGTGCGAGCACCCTCCTCGACGAGGATCACTACGGTCTCGGTGACGTGAAGGATCGCGTGCTCGAGTTCCTCGCCGTGCGCCAACTCCGCGCGGCACAGGCGGGCGCCGAGGCGACGACGGCCGAGGCGGCGACCACGGTGGTCGATTCCGAGACGCTCACCGCCACCGGCGAGCACGTCACCCCGGAGGCCAAGGCCACCGAGGCGAAGGCGCGCGCGATGGCCAAGGGCCCGATCCTCCTGTTCACCGGCCCGCCGGGCGTCGGCAAGACGTCGATTGCCAAGTCGATCGCCCGCTCCCTCGGGCGCGAGTACGTGCGCGTGGCCCTCGGCGGTGCGCGCGACGAGGCCGACATCCGCGGGCATCGCCGCACCTACGTGGGCGCGATGCCGGGGCGTATCGTCCAGGGGATGAAGCAGGCCGGCACCAAGAACCCCGTCTTCCTGCTCGACGAGGTGGACAAGCTCGGCCAGTCGTTCCAGGGGGATCCGTCGAGCGCGCTCCTCGAGGTGCTCGACCCCGCGCAGAACGACTCCTTCACCGACCATTACCTCGGCGTGCCGTTCGATCTCTCCGAGGTGCTCTTCATCGCGACGGCGAACTTCGTGCAGAACATCCCCGGCCCGCTCCTCGACCGGATGGAGATCGTGGAGTTCGCGGGCTACACCGAGCGCGAGAAGGCGGAGATCGCCAAGAAGTACCTGATCCCGCGCCAGCTCGAGGAGAACGGCCTCGGCGACAAGCCGGTGACCTTCACCGACGAGGCGATCGCATCGCTCGTGAGCCAGTACACGCGCGAGAGCGGCGTGCGCCAGCTCGAGCGCGAGGTGGGCAAAGTGGCGCGCAAGGTGGCGCGCCGCATCGCCACCCGCGACGGCGTCGACCCCACCGCCGACGGCGTGATCACCGCCGACGAGGTGCGCGAGCTCCTCGGCCGGCCGAAGGTGCATCCCGAGAAGGCGAACGTCGCGCACGAGGTCGGGATCGCGACGGGGATGTACTACACGCCGATGGGCGGCGACATCATGTTCGTCGAGGCCTCGGTGCGGTCGATCGCCGCGCCCGCCGGTGA
>JARIFA010000098.1 GCA_031127075.1 Gemmatimonadota bacterium
AAGCCCGACGATCTCGCCGCCCTCGTGCTCGGGTTCGCGCGGAGCTGGAGCCCCGACGGCGAGCGGCTCCGCACGCTGCGCGCCGAGGTGGTGAACGGCGAGCTCTCCCACCACGAGCGGCTGCAACGCGGGTTCGATTCGCCGATCCCGCCCTACACCCACCACCGCACCCGGCAGGGGCTGACGAGTCGCGGCCAGCTCCTCGGCTCCCCGGCGGCGTACGCGGGAGCGGGGTGGACCATCGAGTGGAGCGAACACTCTGCCGAGGGCCGTCGCGCGGTGGTGGTCGACCGGCTCCTCCGGCTCGATTGGCTCCCGGCGTCGGGGAACGCCGCCCGCCCAGAGGTCACCTACGCCGTGCGCCTCGAGCGGCTCCGCTTCCGCGGCGGGGCCGACCTGACTTGGGCGGTGGGACCCACCTACACCCTCAACGAAGGCCTCGTCCCCGGGCGCGACGCGCTCGGCCTGCACGCGCAGCTCCGCTGGCGCGGGTGGTGACCGCCGCCCGCGGGGCGCGGTCGGTCAGCGTGCGCTGACCGAGATCACGATCGCCACCGCCGAGATCAGCGCGCCGACGACGGACGGCGAGTTGCGCGACCACCAGCCACGTCGCTCCACGAAGAGCTGATCCCCCGAGCGCACATCGGCATCGATCAAGAGCCGCTCCACCGGGACGTCGGCCAGGAGGGTGCGCCCGTCGCGCACCACGCGCACGCGGCGGAGATCCCCCTCCTCCGACGCCCCCTCGGCGAGCGCGATCGCGCCGGCGAGCGGGAGAGTCGGGTCCACGAGATAGATCCCGGCCTTGTTCACGGCGCCGAGCACCGAGATGCGACGCAGCGGCGTGAGGGTGATCACCGGGTCGCGAAGCTCACGGCGATACGCCGCGATGACGGCGTCCCGCACCTCCGTCCAGGCCAGCCCACCGACGAGCCGCGGCCCAAGGATCGGGAAGGTGGCGATCCCCCGCTCGTCTACCGGCACCGCGCCGCTGAGGGCGGCCTCTGGGTGGACTTTGAGGTCGATGAGATCACCGGGGTGCAACGTGACCACGGCCCCCTGCGCCCCGAGCGGCGCGGCGAGCAAGGCGCAGGCGAAAGCCAATGAGTTGAGACGACGGCGCATCCCCGAATGTACCGGCGCCGCGCGCGCGTCCGACAGAGGGGGCCGTGCGTTGCCGGGCTCCGACGCCTCGGGTATCGTTCACTCGTGACTCGTGACCCCTCCGACCTCCCCGTGCGCGCCTCGATCGCCTCGATCGCCTCGATCGCCTCGATCGCCGCGCCGCCGCGCCCCGCCGCGCCCGAGGGGGATCGGTCCGCGCCGGTGGCGTGGGAGGCCGACGGAGCCCCTGGTCGCGCCGTCGTAGTCGGCGTCGCGGCCGATGTGCCCCGCGCCCTCGAACATCCGGCGGTGCTCCGGTCCGGCCCCCTCACGATGGCTGGGGTGGTCGTCGTGGCGCTCGATGATCCCGATGTGAGCGCACGCGCAGCGGAGCTCGACCAACTCCTCCGCTCCACGGGCGCCTCGGTGGTGCTCGTCGCGGGCCCGCTCGGGCGACAGACGATGCGCGCCGTTTCGGACATCGCCTTGTTGAACGGGTGCCGACTGTTGGCGGTGATGCCGAGCGAGGTGGTGGCGGGCCACGAGCCAGTGGTCGTCTGGCAGGGGGAGAGTCCGCTGGTGCAGCTCGCGGCGGCGCGCCGGACGGGGGTGCAGGGGGCGCTCAAGCGCGGGCTCGATGTGGCCGTGGCGGCGCTCGGGCTGGTGGCGGTGGCCCCGGTGATGGCGCTGGCGGCCGTGGCGATCCGGCTCGACTCGCGCGGCCCCGCCCTCTTCCGCCACCGGCGCGTGGGGCTCGGCGGGCGTGAGTTCGACTGCCTCAAGTTCCGCTCGATGCGGCAGGACGCGGAGGCGCTCCTCGCCGCCGACCCTGCCCTCCGCGCGCTCTACCGCGCCCACGGGTACAAGCTCCCGGAGACCCTCGACCATCGGGTGACGCAGGTGGGACGCTGGCTCCGCCGCAGCTCGATCGACGAGCTCCCGCAGCTCGTGAACGTGCTCCGTGGCGAGATGAGCCTTGTGGGCCCCCGCCCCGTGGTGGGTGAGGAGCTCGAGCATTACCGCGGCTCGGAGCGGCTCTTCCTCTCGATGCGCCCTGGGATGACTGGGGCCTGGGCCGTCAATGGGCGGCACCACGTGGGGTACCCGGCGCGCGCCGAGCTCGAGCTGGGGTATGTGCGCCGGTGGTCGCTGCGCGCCGACCTGCGGATCCTGGCGGCGACCATCCGGGCGGTCCTCACGCCCTGAGGCGGGGTATAGATTGGGAGGTATGCGTGCTCTCTTCCTCGCCTCCCTCCTGAGCCTCCCTCTCCTCGCGCCCGCGGCTCAGGCGCGCCCTTCCGCGGCCGAGGCGCAGGCCCTGCTTCAGGCGCGCCCTGAACTGGTGCAGCAGTTGCGGCAGCGGATCATCACGAGCGGGATGACCGCGGAGCAGGTGCGCGCACGACTGAAGGCCGAGGGATATCCTGAGAACCTGCTCGATGCCTACCTCCCCGGCTCGTCCGGTGCGGCGGGCGCGGTTGGCGAGGATGTGCTTGGCGCAATTCGTCGCCTCGGGATCGCCGACGACGCGGAGATCAGCACGATGCGCACGATGCTCGGCGGTGCGGTTCCCGCTGCCGAGGAAGTGCGTGATGAACAGAAGGGCCAGAATCAGGAAGATTCCGACGAGCTATTTGGGCTCGCGCTCTTCCGCAGTGCGACGAGCGAGTTCCTCCCGACGATGGATGGTCCGGTGGACGCGAACTATCGCTTGGGCCCCGGCGACCAGTTGGTGCTGATCCTGACGGACCAGGTGGAGCTCGCGCACACGCTCGACGTGACGCGCGAAGGGTTCGTGGTGATTCCGCAGGTTGGGCAGCTGAGCGTGGCGAACCTAACGCTGGAGCAGCTCGAGAACCTGCTGTATCAGCGGTTGCCGCGGTCGTATAGCGGCGTGCGTCGGGGGGCTGATGCGCCGACGCGGTTCACGGTGTCGGTGTCGCGGCTACGTGCGATTCAGGTCTATGTGACGGGCGATGTGGTGCGGCCTTCGTCGTATCGCATTTCCTCGGCTGGTACGGCGATGACGGCGCTCTATGCCGCTGGCGGCCCGACGGAGCGTGGTTCGCTGCGCGAGGTGACGGTGCGTCGCGCGGGGCGTACGGTGGCGACGCTCGACGTGTACGACTATCTGCTGCGCGGCGACAACTCGGCGGATGTGCGGCTGGAGAATGGGGACGTGCTCTTTGTGCGGACGCACGGGCCGCGCGTTCGTGTGGCGGGCGAGGTGGTTCGGCCGGCGACGTATGAGCTGAAGCCGGGTGAGACGTTGCGTGATGCGCTCACGGCGGCGGGTGGGTTCCGCGCGACTGCGGCGACTCGTCGGGTGCAGATTCAGCGGATTGTGCCGCCTGCGGAGCGCGTTGAGGGTGGGCGGGATCGGAGTGTGATTGATGTGGCGAGCACTGGCAGCACCGTGGCGGACTTCCCTGCCCTCTCGATGACCGGTGGCGATGTGGTGCGCGTGTTTGCAGTCGCGGACCGCGTGCGCAATCGCATCGTGGTGAACGGCAATGTCTGGAACCCTGGACCGCAGGCGTTCCGCTCGGGGCTGACGTTGAGCCAGGCGCTGCGCGCCGCTGGAGGGTTGAAGAGCGACACGCATCTCGGGCGAGTCCAGGTGACGCGCTTGCGTCCTGACAGCACGCGACAGCAGCTGCACGCGATGCTCCGGGACACGACGGGCGCTGTGGTCGAGGACCTGGCGCTCGCCGAGGATGATGAAATCGAAGTGTTCTCCGTCACCGAGTTCCGACCAAATCGGTTTGTTGCGATCGGTGGATCGGTTCGGCGCAGCGGGAGATATCCCTGGCGTGAGGGGATGACGCTGCGCGATCTCGTGCTGCTTGCGGGCGGATTGCGCGAGGGTGCGTACTTGCGTGAGGCGGAGGTTGCGCGGTTGCCGCTGGACCGCTCACGCGGCGTGACTGCCACGACCGTGCGCGTGCCGCTCGACTCAAGCTATCTCGGCGACTATGTACCGGGACGGCCGTATGCCGGTGCTCCGGGGCTTGCCTCTCCGGCGTTTGGCACGTCGCCGGAAGTTGTGCTGAGCCCGTACGACAACGTGCTGATCATGGAGCAGCCCGACTGGCAGCTTCAGCGAACGGTGACGCTGACGGGTGAAGTGCGCTTTCCGGGGCGGTATGCGCTCAAGAGCAAGGACGAGCGGATCAGCGATCTGATTGCGCGCGCGGGGGGGCTGACGAAAGAGGCGGAGGCGGATGCGGCGTATTTTTCGCGGACGCAGTCTAACACGTCTTTTGCGGCGCAGACGGTCAACGAACGGGTGCGGACGCGTGTTGGCGTGGACCTCTCGCGTGCGCTTCGCCGGGCGGAGAGTGACGACGACCTGGTGCTGACTGACGACGATTCGCTACATGTGCCGTTCCGGCGGACGACGGTGGAGATTATCGGGTTGGTGAATGCGCCGACGGCGATTGCGGTGGATCGGGGGCGGACGCTTCGGTATTACGTGCGTGCGGCAGGCGGCGCTTCGGCGACGGGAGACGAGAAGAAGGTGTACGTGATTCAGCCGAACGGGAAGATTGAGGCTCGGGAGCGGGTGTTGTGGGTGTTTGTGAACAACCCAACTCCGCGGGCGGGAGCGACGGTGGTGGTGCCGGCGAAGGAAGAACGTGCGTCTTCGTCAGAGCGTGTCGCGACGGTCGCGCTGATTGCGCAGACGATCGCCAGCATTGCGGCCGTCGCGGCTCTGCTGAGATAATGGCACTTACTGCCCAGGCAGTAGCCCTCGCGCGGACTCCCAGAAAACCTCGAGTCGTGCACGTCATCTCCGGCCTCGGCAATGGCGGAGCAGAAGCCACGCTCGTCAAGGTCTGCATTGAAACTTCGCGATCGCACGACCACATCGTAGTCTCGCTAACCACCGACGGAC
>JARIFA010000028.1 GCA_031127075.1 Gemmatimonadota bacterium
CACGTTGCCGAGGGCGGGCGCCTCCGCGCGCCAGTCACGCAGCCCCGCAAACTCCGCGTACGCCTCGTCGAGCAGCACCACTCCGGGCGCCTCCGCGATGCAGCGCCGGATCTCCGACTCCGGCGTGATCGTCCCCGTCGGGTTGTTCGGCGAGCAGAGGTAGATCACACGCGCCCCGGTCGCGAGGAGCCCGTCGATGTCGGCCGGGCCGTCGGGGCGAAGCGGGACGCCCACCGGCTCGAGCCCGTTGAGCCGGGCGAAGCGCGGCACCATCGAGAAGCTCGGTTCCATATGCGCCACGCGCTCGCCGGGGGCGGCGACCGCGCGGAAGCAGGCGTCGATGAGATCATCGCTTCCGTTCCCCGCCACCACTTCATCGGGACGCACGCCGAGCTGCGCCGCGACGGAGGCGGTGAGGGGCGTGGCGTTCACCGAGGGATAGGTGGCGAGCGCGTCGGCGCCGATCTCGCGCAGCACCGCCATCGCCGTGGGGGGCGCGCCCCAGAGATTCACGTTGTCGCGCAGGTCGAGGGTGATCCCGTCGAGCGGCGCCGTCGCGTACGACGTCACCTGCGCTAGGCCGGCGCGCGCGACCATCGCCGTACGCGCCCCGGCCGTACGCGCCCCGGCCGCACGCACCATCTCGCGCGTCGCGTCGCGTGTCATCTCGCTCATCGCCCAGCCCACGCGCGCGCCGCGGCCGCGTGCCCCGGCAATCCCTCGGCGTCCGCGAATCGCCCCACGTCCCCCGCGAGCGCCGCCGCCGCCGCACGCGGGATCCGCTGGTATGTCGTCCAGCGCACGAAGTCGTCCGTCGAGAGTCCGGAGAAGGCGCGCGCCGCGCCCCCCGTCGGGAGCACGTGGTTCGCGCCCGTCAGGTAATCGCCGAACGCCACGCTCGGTGCCGCCCCGAGGAAGATCGTCCCGGCGTGGCGTAGCGCGTCGAGGCAGGCATCCTCGCGCGCCGGGCGCACCGCGAGGAGGAGATGCTCCGGCGCCCACGCGTTCGAGAACGCTACCCCTTCGTCGAGTGACCCCACGCGCACCATCGCACCCCGCGCCGCGAGTGCCGCGCGCACGATCGTCGCTCGCGGCGTGTCGGCGACCAGCGCCTCGAGCGCCGTGAGCGTCGCGGCCTCGAGTGCATCGGAGTCGGTCACGAGCACGACCGCCGCCACCGGGTCGTGCTCCGCCTGTGCGAGCAGCTCGCGAGCGACCATCGCCGGGTCGGCCGAGTCATCGGCGAGGACGAGCAGCTCGCTCGGGCCCGCGGGGGAATCGATCGCGACCATCCCCGCCACCTGCGCCTTCGCTTCAGCCACATACGCGTTGCCGGGCCCGACGATCCGGTCCACCGCGGAGATCGTCGTCGTGCCGAACGCCATCGCGCCCACCGCCCCCGCGCCTCCGACGGCGAAGACACGATCGACCCCCGCGACCGCGGCCGCGGCGAGGACCACATCGCTCGGGCGGCCGTCGCGGCCCGGTGGTGTGCAGAGGATCACCTCGCCGACTCCCGCTACCCGCGCCGGAACCGCGCCCATCAGAACGGAGCTCGGGTACGCCGCGCGCCCACCGGGTGCGTACACCCCCACGCGCGTGAGCGGGTCGGGGCGACGGCCGATCACTACGCCGTCTGCTGTCGTCATCTCGCGCATCACCGGTCGGAACGCCGCGTGCACCTCGCGCAGGTTCCGCGCCGCACGCTCGAGCACCGCACGTAGCGCCGGGTCGATCGCCTCGAGGGCGCGCATCCATTCCGCGCGCGGCACCTCGAGCGTGAGAAGATTCACGCCATCGAAGGCCGACGCGAAGCGTCGCAGCGCGTCGTCGCCCTCGGCGCGCACCGCTGCGAGCTGCTCCGCGACGCGGGTGCGGACCGCGTCGTCCGTCATCGTGGCACGCGCGAAGAGCGCCGCGCGCGCCGCCGCCGGGAGCGGGGCCGCCGGTCCGCGGTAGGCCAGGGTGAGCGCGCTCATGCGAGGAGCCGCTCGATGCGCGTCACGAGGATCCCTTCGGCGCCGATCGCCTTTAGCGCGTTGAGCGTGCGGTAGATCCCTGCGGCCGGGCAGACCGCGTGCACCGCAACCTTCTCGCCGCCGTTGAGCACATCGATTACCGTCGGGCCCGAGATGCCGGGGAGGATGCGGTGCACGTCATCGAGGCGCGCGCGCGGCACGTTCGCCATCACGTAGCGCTGGTCGCGCCCCGCGAGCACCGAGCGGAGCGCCGCCACGAGTTCGTCGAGCGCCTGCCGCCGATCGCCGGTCGGCGCGCGGTCGTCGCCGGCCACCACGAGATGCGCCGTCGACTCGAGCACCGTCGCCACCTCGCGTAGCCCGTTCACCCGGAGCGTCGAGCCGCTCGAGGTGAGGTCGAGGATCACATCGGCGATCCCGAGGTGCGGCGCCGCCTCCACTGCGCCGGAGACCGGGACGAGCGTCACCGCCTTCCCCCGCTCCGCGAAGAAGCGCGCTGTCACGCGCGGGAAGACCGTCGCGATGCGTGTGCCCTCGGCGAGGTCGTCGAGGGTACGGATCCCGCTCTCTTCGCGGGCCGCGACGACGAGTCGGCAGCGGCCGAAGCCGAGGTTGAGCTGCGAGACGAGGCCGCGGTCCGCCTCCTGGACGAGGTCCCACCCGGTGATTCCCGCGTCGGCGGATCCGTCGGCGACGAGCTCCGGGATGTCCTGGGCGCGGACGAAGATCCCTTCGAACTCGCCGCCGAGGGAGGCGACGAGGGCCCGGTCCGACGCGGCTCGGACCTCGAGCCCGGCGTCGGCGAGGAGGGAGCGGGCGTCATCGTGGAGACGGCCCTTGTTGGGGATGGCGAGGCGGAGCATCGGCGGATCTGGTGACGTCGGGGTGGGAGGCGGTGGGCCGAAGCGGCAGGGTGGGCGGTCCCCCGGGGTGGGGGAAAAACGAAGACCCGTCCGCGGTGGCGGACGGGTCGGGGAGGACCGCTGGGCGTCTGGAGGGGCGTTTAGGCCCGGTGCTCCGCGTGCGCCGCCGTCCCCCGACCCGTCGGGCCGTGGTGATGGAGCGCGTGATGGTGGCGGAGGGTTGTCATAGAATGTCGAGGTTAATCGATGGACGCCGACGAGTCAAAACCAAGCGGTGTCCAGCGATCAGCGGGTTTTCTCTGGTGTGATGGAACGTTTCCGCCGTTGGCGGGACGGCGGGTCGTGTCGACTCCCCTTTACCCGAGTGGGTGCTTGTGAATATTTTCACAACGTGGTGCGCGACGCGCGTCGCCACCACGCATCATCCACCATTTCGACCCGGCCTCCGGAGGCCACCCAGACCATGCAGCTCAAGAACCTGTCGCTCATCGCCAGCGTGTTCGCCCTCGCCGCCTGCGGCGGCAAGACCGAAGAGGCCGCCCCGGCCGCTGACACCACCGCCGTCGCCGCGCCGGCCGCCGAGGCTGCGGCCGCTCCGGCCGCCGTCACCGGCGCCACCGTCGAGGTCAAGATGATCGGCGACGCGCAGGGCTATCGCTTCGAGCCGGCCAACATCACCGTCAAGACCGGCGACGCCGTGAAGTTCGTCTTCGTCTCCGGCGGCCCGCACAACGTCGCCTTCGACGGCGCCGCGCTCTCGGCCGACGTCAAGAAGCAGCTCGACGCGAACTTCTCGTCGAAGATGGCCGAGCTCTCCTCGGCGATGATGCTCAACGCCGGCGAGTCGGTCACCGTCTCGTTCGCGGGCATCCCGGCCGGTTCGTACGCCTACAACTGCACGCCGCACCTCGCGATGGGCATGAAGGGCGTCGTCACCGTCCAGTAAGTTCGGACGCGTCGCGCGCGCGGCTCCGGCCGCGCCGCGACCGACCCTCGCTCGATCCCTCGAGCGACACACGGATGATCAACGGGTGATCGCCGCAGCTGCGGCGGTCACCCGTTGGCTTTTCCCGCCGTCCCTCCCAGCTTCCAGTCCTATGGAATTCGACGGGCAGTGGGCCGACGTGCTCCTCACGGCGGAGCGTCTTCATCTATTAAAGCTCACCGCGTGGGCCGCGCTGAGTATCGTCGCGGGCACCGCGCTCGTCACCGCGCTCCGCGCGCGGCGCGCCACCTCGCCATTGCTCACGCACTTCGCGATCCAATGCATCGCATGGGGCGTGATCGATCTCGCCATCGTCCTCTGGGCGCGGCAGGGGCTCGCGCTGCGGGATCTCGCCAGCGCCGTCGCGCTCGACCGCTTCGTCTGGTTGAACGTCGGCCTCGACCTCGGGTATGTGCTGGTGGGGCTCACCCTCGCGCTCACCGGATGGCGCGTCGGTCGTCACCTCGCCCTCGTCGGTGCCGGGCTCGGGGTCATCGTGCAGGGGCTCGCGCTCGCCCTCCTCGACCTGCAACTCACCGCGCGCATCCTGCGCTAGACTCGGCGATGTCGCCGTCGACCCGCCGCTTCCTTCCCCGCCCCGCGATGACCGGCTACTCCGACCGCCTCAACCACGCCTTCGCCTACGCCGCGAAGCATCACGACCGCCAGGTGCGGAAAGGCGCGCGTGCGCCCTACCTGACGCAGCCCGCGAACGTCGCCGTGATCCTCACGCGCTACGGCCGCGACGAGGACACTGTCGTCGCGGGGATCCTGCACGACGTGGTCGAGGACTGCGTGCAGGAGGGGTGGACCGCCGAGATGCTCGATGACCGGCTCGGGACGAAGTTCGGGTCCGCCGCCGTCGCGCTCGCGGTGGCGGTGGTGCGCCGCCGTCACGACGACGAGGGGGTGGAGTTCTCGCGCGAGGAGAGCCGCGCCGATCAGCTTCGCCGGATCGCTGTCGCGCCCGATGCCGCGCGCTGGGTCGCCGCGGCGGACGCGGTGCACGCGCTGGGCGCGCTGTCAGCGGACCTGCGGCGCACGATCGACCGCGAGGCGGGATGGGCGCGGGCCGGCGGGCGGGACGCCGTGCTGGCCTTCAGTGCCGAGTTGCTCACGGCGCTCGGCGCCGGCGGATGGAGCGGGGCGATCGGGGAGGAACTACAAGGGTTGAGGGAGGAGGTGGGGGACATCAGGTAGGAGGTGTCAGGGGTGAGGTATCAGGAACTACGTGCTGTTACCTGAGACCTGACCCCTGATCCCTGTTACCTGCTACTCGGATATGTCCTCACCACATAGTCGTTGAGGATCTCCAAGAACTCCCCCACGATCCGGTCGCCCTTCAGCGTCACCTTCAGCTTCCCATCCACGTAGACCGGCGCCTTCGGCTCCTCGAACGTGCCGGGCAGCGAGATGCCGAGGTTCGCGTGCTTCGACTCACCGGGCCCGTTCACGACGCATCCCATCACGGCGACCTTCATCTCCTCGACGCCGGGGTGTGAGGCGCGCCAGATCGGCATCTGGTCGCGGAGGTAGGTCTGGATCTCTTCCGCCATCTGTTGGAAGAAGGTCGAGGTCGTGCGGCCGCAGCCGGGGCACGATGTCACCTGTGGCGTGAAGGAGCGCAGTTCGAGCGACTGCAGGATCTGCTGCGCGACGAGCACTTCCTCCGTGCGTGATCCGCCGGGGCGCGGCGTGAGGGAGACACGAATCGTGTCGCCGATCCCTTCCGCCAAGATGATAGAGAGCGCGGCGGTGGTGGCGACGACGCCCTTGGTGCCGAGTCCCGCCTCGGTGAGGCCGAGGTGGAGGGGGTAGTCGCAGCGCGCGCCGAGCCGGCGGTAGACGGTGACGAGGTCCTGCACCTGCGAGATCTTCGCCGAGATGAGGATCTGGTCGTGGCGGAGTCCGACTTCTTCGGCGAGTGCCGCGGAGCGGAGCGCGGAGGTGAGCATCGCCTCGAAGTAGACCTCCTTCGCCTCGACCGGCTCCGCGAGTTTCGCGTTGTCATCCATCATCTGCGTGAGCAGGTCTTGGTCGAGCGAGCCCCAGTTCACGCCGATGCGCACCGGCTTCTGGTGGTCGACGGCGACCTGGACGATGGTGCGGAAGTTGTCGTCGCGGTGGCGTGTGCCGACGTTGCCGGGGTTGATGCGGTACTTCGCGAGCAGCTCCGCCGTCTTCGGGAATTTCCGGAGGAGGAGGTGGCCGTTGTAGTGGAAGTCGCCGACGATCGGGACCGTGACGCCCTGGTCGGCGAGGCGCTGGACGATCTCCGGGACGGCGGCTGCGGCCTCGTCGTTGTTGACCGTGATGCGGACGATCTGCGAGCCGGCGGCGGCGAGTTCCGCGACCTGCGCCGCGGTGGAGGCGGGGTCGGCCGTGTCGGTGTTCGTCATCGACTGCACCACGATCGGGTGCGCGGAGCCGACGAGGACGCCGCCGACGTTGGCGGTGACGGTCTGGCGACGGGGCTTGAAGGGCGACACGGGCGGCGAGGCTCGGGATGCGGGTGGCGACGTCGGGTCGTACGGGTCCGCCGCCTGGCTGGTGGGGGGGTCGCCCCTCGCCGGTCCGACGGCACGTCATCAACTTACATCTCGGACGCCTTTCCCTCCCCCCTCGACCGGACCCGCGATGCCCGAGCCCACCCCTGCCCCCCAGCCGTCCGGCCCGACCCCCGGCTTCGTCCGCCGGCATTGGGGGAAGCTGACCCTGACCGGGTTGGTGCTGATCCCGGCGGCGGTGTTCGGACTCTGGGCCGCGATTGCGCTCGGCTACACCTATTCGAGCGGGACCCGGACCGGGTATCTACAGAAGCTCTCGAAGAAGGGGTGGGTCTGTAAGACCTGGGAGGGGGAGATGGCGATGGCGACCGCCCCCGGGGTGTCGCCGCAGATGTTCGATTTCACGATCCGGAACGACTCGTTGGCCGAGGCGCTGACGGCGGATATGGGCCGGGGGCGGGTGGCGGTGCGGTACGAGGAGCACCGTGGGGTGCCGAGTCGGTGCTTTGGTGAGACGGCGTATTTCGTTGTGGGGTATGACGTTATCCAGGGATGAGGTGTGAGGTGCCAGGTGACAGGTACCAGCGATCGAGGGCGGCGGGCAGGCGCTCGGACCCTGCCCCCTGATACCTGCCCCCTGATACCTGTTACCTGATACCTGTTACCTGTTACCTGTTACCTGCCCCATTGCGCTCTCCCCCCCATCCCCATAGGTTTTCAGGGTCCCCCGGAATGTCCGGGGGTCGGTCCAGCGCGGGGGATCACATACAGTCCCGCGGTCTCGATTGTGCAGCAGGGCCGGTTCGTTCCGCTCCTGTCAGCAATCAACAAAATCAGGAGTAGGGAATGCGTACGACCGGCAAGGTGAAGTGGTTCAACGATGCGAAGGGTTTCGGGTTCATCACCCCGGACAACGGCACCAAGGATTGCTTCGTGCACTACAGCGCGATCCAGGGTTCCGGCTTCAAGTCGCTCGCTGAGGGCGACACCGTTGAGTTCGAAATCGTGCAGGGCCAGAAGGGCCCGGCCGCCGAGAACGTGACGAAGGTTTCGTAACCACACGCCGGCACAATCGGGGAGCGCCCGGAGCTCGTAAGAGCTCCGGGCGCTTTTCATTTCCCCCGCGGCCTCCCCCGCACCGGCGTGACCGTCGTCTCGATCGCGACCGCCAACCGCTCGTCGATGATCCGGCGGATCCGGTCGAGGTCGACCTCGAGCCGTAGATACGGCCCCGGAGCGAAATCGCCCGCCACCAGCGCCGCCGCCACCTGAAAGGCCCGCCGGATCGGGAGGCCGGTCCGCGCCGTCAGCTCGATCGCCAGGAACAACACCGGCAGCCGGTTGATTGGGATCCGCCGTGAGACCCCCTGGCGGCCGATATCGATCGCCGCAGAGCCGATCCGGCTCAGGGCGTTGTCGAGCTGTCGGCGGGAAACGCCCAGGACAGCCGCGGCGGTATCAGAGGTGACGGCACGCAAATAATTTCAATATCGAAATTATTTGCGAATCGAGCGAAGTCAACTGGCAATCAGACCCTTCGCCGCCGCCAACTGCGCCCGGACCGCATTGATCCCTGTTCCGCCAGGTATCTCCCTGTGCGACAACGACTTCTCCGGCTTCAGCTCCTCGAGCACATCCCCCTCGAACGCCGGATGCGCTGCCGAGAAGCTCGCCATCGGCAGGTCCCAGAGCTCAACCCCGGCCTCCTCAGCCTCCCGCACCAACCGCCCCACCGCCCCGTGGGCATCCCGGAACGTGACCCGCTTCCGCACCAGGTAATCCGCCAGGTCGGTCGCCATCAGCCCGCCGCTCACCGCAGCCCGCATCCGTTTCCGGTCGAAGGTCAGCGTCGCCACCGACCCCGCGACGGCCGGCAACAGGAGCGCCATCCCGTCGACCGCCGCGAACAAAGTCCGCTTGTCCTCCTGCAGATCCTTGTTGTAGCCACTCGGCAGCCCCTTGATGGTCACGAGCAGCGCCGTGAGGTCGCCGAGCATCCGGCCCGCGGACCCGCGCGCGAGCTCGAGGGCGTCGGGGTTCCGCTTCTGCGGCATCATCGACGAGCCCGTGGAGTACGCATCGCCGAAGCGCACGAACCCGAACTCGCTCGACCCGTACAGGATCAGATCCTCGGCGAGCCGTGAGAGGTGCGTGCCGAGCATCGTGAGCGCGTAGAGGGTGTCGGCGATGAAGTCTCGGTCGCCGACGGCGTCGATGGAGTTCGGCGAGACCGACGCGAAACCGAGCTCGTCGCAGAGGAGGTCGCGCGGCACGGCGAAGGCCGACCCGGCGATGGCGCCGGAGCCGAGCGGGAGGACCGCGGCGGTCGTGCGCGCGGCGACGAGGCGCTGCCGATCGCGCTGGAAGGCCCAGACGTGTGCGAGGAGCCAGTGCGCCGCGGAGACGGGCTGCGCGCGCTGGAGATGCGTGTACGCGGGGAGGATCGCATCGATCTGCGACTCGGCCTGCTCGACGAGCGCCTGCATCAGCGCGGTGAGCATCGGGAGGAGACGGTCGATCGCGTCCATCGTCCAGAGACGCGCACCGGTGGCGACCTGATCGTTCCGACTGCGGCCGGTGTGGAGCCGACCCGCGGGGTCGCCGGCCTCCTCGTGCAGGAGACGGTCGACGAAGGTGTGGACGTCCTCATCGGAGCCGATCGGCTGCTCGCCGCTGCCGATGCGCGAGGCCACACGATCGAGCCCATCGCGGATCACGGTGACCTCATCGGCGGTGAGGACGCCCGCGGCGCCGAGTCCGCGCGCCCAGCCCTTGGAGAGCCGGACATCGAAGGGCCAGAGGCGGATGTCGGTCCCGATGGACCGGTTCACGGCCTCGAGTTCCGGGGCAGGGCCCCCGGCGAATCGACCGCCCCAGAGTTTGTGGGAGGCAGGGGCCGGGGATGAGGGGTCAGGTGTCAGGTCAGGGCGCATAATTATGCTGAATAATGCAGAGAATGGGCTCGGAAGGGCAGGGGACCGCGCGAATCCGCGCGCCGGGAATCGTCAGGAGGGCTTCGCCAACTGCCCGAGCCGCTTCACCACCCGCTCCCGGGCCTGCTCGCTCCGACAGATCATCAGGATCGTGTCATCCCCGGCGATCGTCCCGATGATGTCCGTCGCGGGCTCCCGGTCGAGTGCGTGGGCCACGGTCTGCCCACCGCCAGGCACCGTCTTGAGCACCACCAGATGGTCCACCCCATCCACGCGCACGAAGAGCTGCGGCAGGATCGCCGCCAGCGCCGCCCGACTCGGCTCCTCTGCCGCCGCCTCACTCGCCACATACCGATAGCCGGTGGGGGAGGGGACCCGCGCGATCCGCAGGTCGCGGAGGTCGCGCGAGAGGGTCGACTGCGTCACCTCCATCCCACGGTTCGAGAGGAGCGTCCGTAGCTCCTCCTGGCTCTGCACCTCGCGGGAGGCAATCAGCTCAAGGATGAGTTGGTGGCGTTCAAGGCGGGAAGGGGACACAGGGGCAGGTATCAGGTGACAGGTGACAGGTGTCAGGGGCCAGATATCAGGGGCCAGGTGTCAGGGGCCAGGGCCGAGGGGCTGGATCGAAAGCTCGCCTCCGGACCGCAGCCACGGGAACCCACACCCCGTACGCCACACCGAAACGACCTCATCCCTGACCCCTGACCCCTCACCCCTGCAGCATTGACACCCCGCATGGCGCAGCATTAATATGCACCAGCAATGCATACAATTCCAGTCGGCGTGCTCGGGGCCAGCGGATACGCCGGCCGCGAGCTCTGCGCACTCATCAATAGACACCCGGCGCTCTCCCTCGCCTTCGCCACCGCGAATTCCCAGCGCGGCGAAACGGTCACGCTCCCGCTCGGCGGCTCCGTCACCTTCCAGGCGACCGATGATGTGCAGCTCAGCAGCGCCGCGCTGATCTTCGCCGCGCTCCCGCACGGCACCAGCGCCGAATGGGTCGCGCGCGCACGCGCCGCGGGCGCCAAGGTCGTCGACCTCTCGCACGATCACCGCATCGGGAACGGTGCGAGCGACGGCATCCCCTACGGCCTCACCGAACTCCGCCGCGTGCAGGTGCGCGACGCGCAGGTCGTCGCGAACCCCGGCTGCTACCCCACGAGCGCGCTCATCCCGCTGATCCCGCTCCTCGAGCAGGGGCTCGTCGCGCCGCAGGGCACCGTGCACATCAGCAGCGCGAGCGGCGTGAGCGGGGCAGGGCTCACCGCGCGCCTCGACCTCCTCTTCGGCGAGGTCACCGAGAACTTCCGCGCCTACGGCACCGGCAACGCGCACCGCCACCTCAACGAGATGCGCGCCTTGGTCGGCGAGCTCGGCGCCGACGCGGAGCTCTGCTTCACGCCGCATCTGCTGCCCGTGGCGCGCGGGATCCTCTCGACCATCACCGTGCCGCTCGCGCGCCCCGTCGACGACGCAATCGCGATGCTGCGCGCGCGCTACGCGGGGGAGCGCTTCATCGAAGTGGTCGACGGCCTCCCCGAGCTGCGCCAGGTGCAACACCGCAACGTGGTGCGCTTCACCGCGCGCCCCGTGGCGGGGACGCGCACGCCGATGCTGCAGCTCTTCAGCGCGATCGACAACCTGATGAAGGGCGCGGCGGGGCAGGCGCTCCAGAACGCGAACCTGATGCTCGGCCTCGACGAGGCCGCGGGGCTTCCGGCGTGAGCGCGTCGGAGACTTCGGCCGCGTCGACTGCCGGCCGCGCGACCGACGCGCGCACCACGACTCGCGTGATCAAGCTCGGCGGGCGCGCGCAGGGGCACGCCGCGCTCCCGGGGCTGCTGCGCGACGCGGCCGCGGCCGCACCGCTCGTGGTGGTGCACGGCGGCGGCGACGAAGTCACCGCGCTGCAGCGGCAGATGGGCGTGGAGCCGGTGTTCGTGCACGGGCGCCGCGTCACGCGCGCCGAAGATATCGATGCGGTGCGGATGATCCTCTCGGGGACCGTGAACAAGCGGCTCGTGGCGCAGGGGCTCACCGCCGGGCTCCGCGCCGTGGGGGTGAGCGGCGAGGACGCCGGGCTCCTCACCGCGCGCGTGACCGACCCGACCTACGGCCGCGTGGGGCGTGAGGTGCGCGCCGACGTCGCGCTGCTGCGCGACCTCCTCGCCGCCGGGTGGACTCCCTACGTCTCCCCGCTCGCGCGCGACCGCGAGTCCGCCGAGGGCGCCGGCCTCAATGTGAACGGCGACGACGCGGCCGCGGCGATCGCCGAGTCGCTCGGCGCCGACGAGCTGCTCTTCGTGTCGGATGTGCCGGGGGTGCTCGAGGACGGGGTGGCGATCCCGCAGCTCGACCGCGCCGGCGTCGCCGACCTGGTGGCGCGTGGCGTGGCGCAGGGCGGGATGCGCGCCAAGCTCGAGGCCGCGCTCGTCACGCTCGAGGCCGGCGTCCGCCGTGTGCGGATCGCCACGATGGATGGTATCGCCGACCCCGGGGCCGGCACCACGATCTCCCTCTCCGCCGTTCGGAGCGCACTATGACGACCATGCTGACCGCTGTGACCGACGCCCTCCTCGGGCTCTACCGCCGTGCGCCGATGGAGCTCGTGCGCGGCGAGGGGGTGCACCTCTACGACAGCGAGGGGCGCGCCTACCTCGACTTCACCTCCGGGATCGCGGTGAACGCGCTCGGCTACAACGACGCCGGGGTGAAGCGCGCGCTGCTGGAGGCGGCGGAGAGCGGGGTGCTCCACGTCTCGAACCTCTACCGCACCGGGCCCGGCGAGCAGCTCGCCGACAAGCTGGTGGGGGCGTCGTTCGCGGACCGCGTCTTCTTCTGCAACAGCGGAGCCGAGGCGAATGAGGGAGCGTTCAAGATGGCGCGGAAGTGGGGGCGCCAGGTGGGGGGCGTGGCGAAGCACGAGATCGTCTCGCTGCGCGGCGCGTTCCACGGGAGGCTCTTCGGCACCGTCGCGGCAACGGACCGGCCGCAGTACCGGAACCCGTTCCGTCCGTTGGCGGGGGGGATTCACATCCACGAACGCGACCTCGACGAGCTGGCGCAGGTGATCACGGCGGAGCAGACGTGCGCGGTGATCGTGGAGCCGATCCAGGGGGAGGGCGGGGTGCGGGTGCTCGACCGCGGCTTCCTGCAGGGGCTGCGGGAGCTGACGCGCGAGCGGAACGTGCTGCTGATCCTGGACGAGATCCAGTGCGGCTACGGCCGGACGGGGACGCTGTTCGCGTACGAGCAGTTGGGGATCGCGCCGGACCTGCTGACGATCGCGAAGCCGATGGCGGCGGGGCTCCCGATGGGGGCGGTGCTGCTCACGGACGCGGTGGGGCAGGCGATGCAGCCCGGGGACCACGGGACGACGTTCGGAGGTGGGCCTTTCGTGGCGCACGTGGCGAACCACGTGTTCGACCGGGTGAGCGACCCGGCGCTCCTCGGGCACGTGAAGGAGATGGAAGCGTTGATGTGCGAGCTGCTGGCGGGGGTGCAGCGGCGGAGCCCGAAGATCCGCGCGGTGCGCGGGCGGGGGCTGATGTGGGGGGTGGACGTGACGGAGCCGGCGAAGGATGTGGTGGGCCGGGCGTTGGAGCAGGGGTTGCTGCTCGTCGGGGCGGGGGAGCATACGATCCGACTGCTGCCGCCGTTGGTGATTAACGGGGAGGCGTTAACGGAGGGGGTGGGGAGGTTGGAGAGGGCGATCGGGTAGACTTTGAGTGAGAACGAAAGAAATTCGTTATTGACCGATCGAGGAATCGAAACGACGATTACGGATATGACGACTGCATCGATTCCGGTCCGCCGTTCAGGCTACGCGTCACCCATAAGAGAATTCCGGTCGGACGATATTCAGCGGATTCTTGGTGAACTAACGGCAAATGGAGGAGATGTCCTTCAATCTCAGGTTGGCGCTTGGTTACGCGAAATTGAAATCATGAAGTCGGCACTCGAAGGGATAGACGGTTGGATTATCTTCGAGTTTGATGTACCACGTCTTGGCAGCCGAATCGATGTTGTAGTCCTCTTTGGACGTAATATCGTTCCCATCGAGTTTAAAGTCGACCAAGACGATTATTCGCGCCAAGATATTGACCAAGCATGGGACTATGCGCTCGACTTAAAAAATTTTCATCGTGGCAGTCATAACGCCCATCTTTGGCCAATACTTTGCGCCACGGCCGCAAGGGCAACCGACCGTATGTGGGATATCGCGGCGTCAGACTCTGTCAGGCCGCCACGACGCGTGAATGCCGAAGGTCTGAAGCAGGCGATTCGTGACATCTGGACTGACGCTATGGCGTCGGGTGATAATCAGACTGAAGATGGGGAAACGTGGGCTGCCGCTCCATACCAGCCAACGCCCACCATCATTCAAGCCGCACAGGCGCTCTATTCTCGCCACTCAGTTGACGCGATTACCCGAAACGATGCTGGTGAGAATCTCAGTATCACCTCTCGAACTGTTGAGGAGGTGATCCGCACTGCCGAAGCGCAGAAAGACAAATGCATCGTATTTGTCACTGGAGTACCCGGCGCCGGAAAGACTCTCGTTGGACTAAACATTGCAACAGCTAACCGAGATGACGCGTCGAGTTCTCACGCGGTCTTTCTATCAGGGAATGGCCCTCTTGTAGCAGTCCTAACTGAGTCCCTGGCTCGAGACGAGCTAAACCGGCAACGTGCGGCTGGAAAGAAAAAAAGAAAAGGCGATGTCAAACAGCCGATCAAACAATTCATACAGAATGTCCATCACTTTCGAGATGATGGCATAAAAGATCTGGCAGCTCCTCATGACCGAGTGGTCATTTTTGATGAGGCGCAGCGTGCGTGGGATCTGAAGAAGACCGCAGACTTTATGAAGAGACGAAAAGGGCGGCCAGGATTCAAGCAATCTGAGCCTGAATTCCTAATTAGCTATATGGATCGTCACCCCGATTGGGCGGTAATTGTTTGTCTGGTTGGAGGTGGACAGGAAATCAACACTGGAGAAGCTGGAATTGGCGCTTGGCTCACCGCGATTTCAAGCCGGTTCCGCCATTGGCAGGTCTATCTCTCGCCTAATCTCGGCGAAACCGAGTACAGAGCTTCGAGGGCTATTCAAGAGACGAAAGAGGTGGCCTCGGTTCGGGAAGAGGTGTCACTACACCTGGCAGCGAGCATGCGCTCATTTCGTTCAGAGCGGTTGTCTGAGTTTGTGCGGCTTGTGCTTGAGTGTGAAGAAGTGATTGCATCTGAACTTGCTGGGCAGGTGGCCAGCGCGTTTCCCCTCGTTGTCACACGAGACCTCGCTGAAGCTCGTAGGTGGGTAAGGCGGCAGGCCAGAGGTACTCAGCAATACGGACTTCTGGCGTCATCGTCAGCGCATCGACTTAAGCCACACGCGGTGGATATCAGGTTCAATATTGATCCCGTTCATTGGTTTCTCGGAAACCGAGACGACACGAGGTCATCATATTATCTGGAAGACGCAGCCACCGAGTTCCAGGTACAAGGACTCGAGCTGGATTGGTCTATCGTCTCTTGGGATGCTGACCTCAGAAAGACACCAAACGGTTGGTCGTACAACGAGTTCCGTGGAAGTAAGTGGAATCGGGTACAACAGCCCGAGCGTCAGCGATATCTTCTAAATGCGTATCGCGTCCTTCTAACGCGAGCAAGGCAAGGAACGGCAATCTTCATCCCAGAGGGAGTCGCAGCGGATCCGACAAGAAAGCCGGAGTTCTACGATGGCACTTTTGAATACTTCTGCCGGTTAGGGCTTGATGTCATTTAGCGGACGATTGGACTTACAAAGATTCATAAATGATCTCACTTACTGATGTAGTATCATCGGTGGCCGAATGTTACGCCGACAGAAGTAGAAGTCATGCAGTGTTGAGGCTGAAGGGAGTGAGTGATAATCGGCAGTGGTTTGATTGGCACGCATAACGAAGTCGGCTCGGTGTCCCAAGCGCTAAGAGGTGTGCAGTGTGTCAAACGCCTCGGATTGAGTGAAGGCGTATTGTCAGGCACCATAATTCAGCTCCACATGTCATGCGGCTAACCTTTACCGTCTCGGTCTACCGCGCACGTCGACGCGATTGTTCTGACGCCTCGCCAATAATTGCTCCGGAAGCGTTGCCTTCGAATCGCACAGTCTCCGCTGCGCGTCGCTCAGCAGGCTGACGGACGGTGGCGGTTCTGGGGGATTGTGCCGGAGTTCGGGGGACGATATCTACGAGTCGTCACCCTCGAGGATGGCATCACCATCCACAACGCCTTCCCGGACCGCCGGTTCATCCCATGAAGCTCACCTACGACCGCGAAACGGATTCGCTGTACATCGATCTGGTGAACCGCCGTAGCGTGGACAGTTGTGAGGTGATGGAGGGCATCGTCCTCGACTTCGATGCGGAGGGGCGGCTGGTCGGGATCGACATCGATCACGCGAGCCGGAAGGTGGAGTTGCCGCGGTTGGTGCCGGAGGCGAAGGGCTGACCCTCGCCGTGTCGCGGTGATGGCGGGGGACGTTCATGTAGTGACCTTGGGGACATGTGCGCCCACGCCTCCACTGCCGCGTTTGACAGCTGTCACGCGTCGCGTTACACTTTTCAGTGATTAGGAGCTTCGCCGACAAGCGGACCGAAGCCCTCTTCGAAAACGGCTCCGCTCGGGGAATTCCGCCGGACCTGGTGCGACGGGCAGCGAAGAAGCTGGACGCGATCGACTCGGCGTCTCAACTCTCCGAGCTCCTCAAGCCGGCCGGCAACAGGCTGCACGCGCTGCGTGGCGATCGCGAGGGACAGTATGCGATCGCCGTCAATGATCAGTGGCGCATCTGTTTCCAATTCGTCGACGGGGATGCTTACGACGTAGAGATCTGTGACTATCACTGAGGAGTGGGGGCGTATGTCGATTCCTAATCAACGGCGGCGCATTCGTCGGCCGACGCATCCCGGGGCGATGCTTCGGGAGGAGTTTCTCCCCGACGTCGGGTTGACCGTCGCGACCCTCGCCGAGGCCATCGGCGTCTCTCGGCAGACGGTGAACGAGCTCGTGCTCGAGCGGCGCGGGGTGAGCGCGGAAATGGCGCTCCGGCTCGCGACGCTCTTCGGGATGTCGCCGGAGTTCTGGTTGAACCTACAGCGCGAGGTCGACCTCTGGGACGCGAGGCAGACGCTCAAAGACGAGCTCAAGCGCATCGAGCCGATGCACGTGGCGTAATCGACGCGGCTGTCAGGAGGGGGTAGTATCGTCTACCCTGTCACCCATACGGATATCCAGTGCGCCTCCGACACCACCTCTGTACGCTGTTGATCCTGACGATCTACGGCGTCACCACCGCGGTCGCCCAGCCCTCAGCGCCTCGACAAGTCCCGCGCGCCGTGGACCCATATCAGGCCTGCCTCAACCGGGCGAATACAAACTCCGACTTCTCGGATTGCGGTGGGACCGAATTGCGCCGGCAGGAGGCGCGTCTCGCCGCGACCTGGCGAGCCGTCCTTGCCACCTTCGAACCCGACAGCGGGAACCCAGAGCTCCCAGAGGAAATCAAGAAGCATCAGGCGGCGATCCTCGCAGAACAACGCGCCTGGCTCCGCTTCAAGACCCTCTCCTGTATGCATTGGACCGAGGCGATGGGGCGCGAGGGGGTGGTGCTGCACTTCCCGAGCTGCCGTGCCGCTGTCATCGCGGATCGTGTGACCTACCTCAGGGAGACCTTCCTCGACCGGCCGTGACCGACTCACGCGACACCAGCGCATATTTCCCGCATGCGCCTCCGCACCCTCGCCCTCGCCTCCGCCGGCTGCCTCCTCACCGGCGGCGCCCTCTGGTACAGCACCCTCGACGCCGAGACGCGCGGGGTCCTGCGCGCCTTCCCGACCGACCGGGACGTCCTGAGCTGGAGCCAATCCCAGCGCGAGGCGGCGTTTCGTGCATTGGACCGGCTACCGATTCTCGCGAAGGCGTCGCGAATCACCCCGTCGCCGACGCCCTTGGCACTCCCGGCGGGCGCGCCGCTCGAGATCCCGGGACTCGACATCTATATGAAGGAGCAGAACACCGCCGGATTGGTAATCGTGCAGGACGGAAAGGTCCGCGTGGAGCGCTACGGGCTCGGCTTCAGCGCCACGGGGCGATGGACGAGCTTCTCGGTCGCGAAGTCGTTCACCTCGACGCTCGTCGGCGCGGCGATCCAGGACGGCTTCATCAGGAGTCTCGACGACACGGTGAGTCGCTATATCCCCAATCTCCGCGGGTCGGCGTACGATGGCGTGAGCATTCGCCAGCTCCTGATGATGACGTCCGGCGTGCGGTGGAACGAGGACTACGAGGACCCCGAGGCGGATGTCGCGAAGTTCAACAACGCGAAGCCCACGAAGGGGATGGATGCGACGGTGAGCTACATGCGGACCCTCCCGCGCGCGCACGAGCCGGGCACGGTCTGGCACTACAACACGGGCGAGACGAACCTGATCGGCGTGCTGGTCTCATCGGCAGTGGGGAAGCCGCTCGCGCGGTACCTCGAGGAGAAGCTCTGGCACCCGGCGGGGATGGAAGCCGAGGCGACCTGGCTGCTGGGGAAGACGGGGCATGAGATCGCCGGCTGCTGCATTCAGGCGTCGACGCGCGACTATGCGCGGATGGGGCTCTTCGTTCTCGCCAATGGGAATGTCGGTGGGCGGCAGATCGTGCCGGCGGATTGGTTCGCGCAGGCGACGGTGAAGCATCAGGAGATCGGCGAGCCCGGCCGAGGGTACGGCTACCAGTGGTGGACGTACGACGATGGCGCGGTGGCGGCGCAGGGGATTTATGGACAGGGCATCTATATAGATCCGGCCAGACGGCTCGTGATCGCGACGAACTCCAACTGGACGCGCGCGTCGCTGGGGCCGGAGCCGGAGCGGCGGGAGCAGTTCTATCAGCAGGTGCGGGCGTTGATCGATGCGGAGGCGGGTGCATCGGCTGATGGGCGCGCCGATATGACGACGAGGCTGTCGCGCCGGTGAGCTAGGCTCGCGGGTGCCTTGTCCGCACCCTTGCATAGTAACGCGCCGCGTTATTAACATATGATTCGTTCGTTCGCTGACAAGCGAACGGCGGCGCTGTTCCGTCGCGAGCGGGTCGCCTCGCTCCCACCGGACCTGCATCGCGTGATGCTCCGCAAGCTGATGGTGCTCCACGCGACCGATTGACTCGACCACCTGCGGGTACCTCCCGGCAACCGCTTGGAACGGCTCGCCGGCGATCGCGCCGGCCAGTACAGCATTCGCATCAACCGGCAATGGCGCGTGTGCTTTCGATGGGTCGACGATGCGGCGGAGGATGTCGAAATCGTGGATTATCACTGAGGACCTGATGCCGAAGAAGCTCGCTCCGATCCATCCCGGCGAAGTCCTGCTGCACGACTTCCTCGAGCCGTTGGGTCTGTCGCAATACCGCGTGGCGCACGACATCGGGGTGCCGCCGCGGCGCCTGAACGAGATCATCCACGGTATCCGGGCCGTCAGCGCGGATACGGCGCTCCGGCTCGCCCGCTACTTCGGACTGACCCCCCAATTCTGGCTCACACTCCAGATGCACTACGATGTCGAGATCGAGCGCGATCGACTGGGACGTCGACTCACCGATGAGGTGAAGGTCAGATCGACTGGACGTCGTGCTACGGCCGCACCCGCACGGTGACCGACCCCTGCGTGGAGCTGCTCGGCGACGTCACGAGCACCTTCACATGCAACCGCTGCTGACCGGCGTCCCACGCGAACGCCATCGTGCTCCCCGCCGCGACGAGCGCGGCGGTCGCGACCTCGGGGAGGGCGGTGCTCCCGCTCAGCACCGAGACGGGACGCTCCGGTAACCCGACCGAGAAGAGAAGCCACTCGGCGGCCCGCGCCTCCTGCAGCCGGAGGGTGAGCGTGGTCGGGACCTGCCCGAGGGTGAGGTCGTAGCGCCGGGCCGGCATCGCCGCGAAGATCACGAGGCTGGTCGAGGTCCCCGACCCGACGAAGCGCTCCGACGCACCGCCGTCGCGCACGATATCGACGGGGACGATGGGCGTGGTGGTGCCGCTCCCCTCGACGACGGCGCGCAGATACGGTCCCGGGCAGATCTGCGCGTTCCAAGCGCCGCGCAGGGTGCAGTCAGCGGTCGTCACGAAGGGGGTATTGGCGGTGACCCAACGGCCGGCGGTCCCGGTGACGGAGCCGGTGACGTCTTGGAAGACCGCCGCCTTGTCGCCGTCCTTCGTGCGGACCGGGGTCTCGATGTAGAGGGCGTTCGACTCAACGAAGGTGAGGTTCTGCGCGCCGTTCAGGGTGCTCAACGCGAACGCGTTACCGCTCCCACCGTTGCGGTTGAAGCCGAGTGCGCTCCACGGGATGAGACCACTCCCGCCGAAGCCGGCGAAGGTGACGTCTCGGGCGCCGACGGGGCCGTCGTAGAACTCGAAGCCGCGGTAGAGGTCGCGCGAGGTGACGGCGTTCGCGGTGCGCCCGATGACGAGGGAGCTCGTGAGGTAGCTCATCGCGCTCGCGAAGGTGGCGCCGATGTGGTTGTCGGCGAGCACGGCCCCGGTCAGGTAGTGATCGCGGCCGCGGAGCCAGACGCCTCGCCCGCTGTTCTTGTACGCGATGAACCCGCTGAAGTAGGCGGGGACGACGGCGGAAACCTGCGCAGGGACGGCGCGCGGCTGGTACGACGTCACGGTGGTGGTCCCGTCGGCGAGGGGGCCGTCGTCGACGTGGAGCCCGGTCTGCCGATTGGAGTGCGCGACGTTGTTCGTGAAGGCGAGGAGCGGGGTGCGCGTTGGGCGGTCGGGTTGCCCCGCCGAGAAGCCGCGCGGGATGTCCGGGAGCGCGTACCAGAAGCCGAAGGCGTCTGAGCCGGCGGCGGCGTTGCCGATCAGGCTGTTGTCGGGGTTAGTGACCCAGAACGTCGCGGGACGATCGTCGCTCGGGAGGAGCCGGTCGGCGACGGCGGGCCGTCGCGAGAGGACGCCGAGGTTGTGGTGGAGCGCATTCCCCGTCTCGGCGCCATCCTCGAGGAAGTAGCCGTGGCCGAGGTGGTCGTAGCAGACGTTGTCGCGCACCTCGAGCTGCCGCGTCCCGTGCACGGTGACGCAGCGGTTGTTGCTGCGCCAGATGGCGCTGTTCCGGATGAACTGTTGCGGGACGGCTCCGGCGAGATGCCAATGGATGGGGTAATGCCCGAGTTTGCCGCGCTGCCCCATGTTCGCGAGCTCGACGCCCTGCACGGACGCGGTGGCCCCCGCGAGGATCATGATATGCCCGCCGATCCCGTCGGGGGAGACGGGAACGCCGTCGACGAGCCCGGTGCCGGCCCCCTGGATGCGGATGTTCCGCGTGAGGAGCCCGACCTCGGCGCGTTCGTCGACCGGGCGTCCGGCGATCTGCTGCACGTCGCCGTAGTGCGAATGCTGCAGTCCGGTCTCGAGCGTGATGGTGCGGCCGCTCACGGCGCTGATGCGCCGCTGCTCGGCCTGCGTCGGTTCGAAGCCCGAGGGGGCGATGACGATGCGATCCCCGACGCGCCAATCGATGTCGTCGCTCGTGGTGAGCGTGCGCGCCCCGGGGAGGGTGGTGGCGTCGAGCCGAGTCCAGGCGGTGCGCGTCTCGCCGATGATCGTGAGCTCGCCGCCGGGGAAGACACCGATCACGCGTGTGCCCATCCCGGGGATGGCGTCGCCGGTGGTCGGGCCGGTGAGGGTGATGGTGGCGCGCTTGGTGTATGGGGCCTGGAGGGTGCCGATGCGGAGGGCGCCCTCGATGCGGATGAAGCCGGTGCTGAGCGAGAGGTCCTCGTCGCGGTCGAACTCGACGACGCCCTGGATGTCGAGGCCGGCCAGCGCGGGCGGCGAGACATCGAGCCGCATCAGGGTGCCGGCGGGGATGACGACTGTATCGCCGGCGGCGGGGACGCGGCCCGTGGGCCAGGCGCGGGCGTCCGACCAGCGGCGGACGCGGAGTTCGCCGTCGAGGGCGCCGGGACCGTCCGATGCGATGAGCCCCGTGGACCCGTCACCCGCGCAGCCGGCGGCGGCGAGGACGAGAGCGAGGCAGAGGGCGAGGGGGCGGTGGGGTCTCACGGGACGGCGGAACGGATGGTCAAATAAGGTAGTGCGGACCGGGTCGGGTGGGGGGGACGGGACCGGACGGGGGCATCGGTTGACGGGGTGGGGCACCCCGGGCGCATCTTCCCGAACGTTCGCTCCCCGCACCTTCGATCCGGTCGATCATGTCACTCGCCGATCTCCCGCTCCCCGCCGTCCGCGCCGCTTCATATGAAGTCGCGGTCCTCCCCTGGGGGGCGACGGAGGCGCACAACCTGCATCTCCCGTACGGCACCGACACCATCCAGGCGGAGGCGGTGGCGCTGGAGGCAGCGCGCCGCGCCGAGGCGCAGGGGGTTCGCGTTGCTTTGCTCCCCGCGGTGCCGTTCGGGGTGAACACCACGCAGCTCGACATCCCGTGCACATTGAACGTGATGCCGACGACGCAGCTCGCGCTGCTGCGCGATCTGGTGGACGCGCTCGCGGGGCAGGGGGTGCGGAAGCTGGTGATCGTGAACGGCCACGGCGGGAACGACTTCAAGTGGATGATCCGTGAGCTGCAGCCTCGGACGCCGCTTTTTCTCAGCACGCTCAACTGGTGGCAGGTGGTCGACCCCAAGGGGTACTTCGAGGATCTGGGGGATCACGCCGGGGAGCTCGAGACGAGCGTGATGCTAGCGATCGCCCCGGAACTTGTGCGGCCGTTAGACGAGGCGGGGCCGGGACGTGCGCGGCCGTGGCGGATGGCGGCGCTCCGTGAGGGGTGGGCGTGGGCACCGCGCCGCTGGACGCAGGTGACCGATGATACGGGAATCGGTGACCCGAAGGCCGCGACGCGCGAGAAGGGGGCGCGGTTCTTCGACGCGGTCTGTGGGAAGGTGGCGGGGTATCTGGTGGAGCTGGCGGCGGCGGACGTGGGGGATCTCTATGGCGCATCCGATGACCGACATTCCTGACCTCTTCGACCCGCGGGCCGTCGACGCGACCATCGCTCGTCTGCGGGCGCTCACGCCGGACCGTACACCGCGTTGGGGCAAGATGAATGTCGGGCAGATGCTCGCGCATTGCCGGGTGGCCTACGCGATGGCGCTGCAGGATGACTTCCCGCGCCCGAACCTGTTCCTCCGCGTCGTCCTGCGCCTGGTGGTGAAGGGGTTCGTCACCGGTCCGGCCCCCTACCGCCGGAACCTGCGCACGGCGCCGGTCTTCCTTGTCTCGCCGGCGCAGGACTTTCTCCGCGAGCGCGATGGTCTCATCGCCGACCTCCGGGCCGTCTGCTCCCACGGCCGCGCCCACTTCGAAGGCCGCTCGTCACCGAATTTCGGGCCCCTCACCGCCGAGCAATGGAACACGATGCTCGCGAAGCATCTGACGCACCATCTGGAGCAGTTCGGGGTGTAGCCTGACTCACCCCGCCAGCGCGTCGATCTGCGCCGCGAGCGTGACGTCGCTCGCCGTCAGCCCACCGGCATCGTGCGTGCTGAGCGTGATGATCACCCGGTTATAGCGCACATCGACATCGGGATGATGCTGCATCGTCTCCGCGGGCTCGATGAGCCGCGTCACGAAGGCGACCGCCTCCGGGAAGCCTCTGAAGGTGAGGGTGCGCGTGATCGCATTGCCGCTGCGCCGCCAGTGCGGGAGCGCGACGAGGTGGCTGGCGATCTCGTGCTCAGCGAGCGGCGTCGGCGTGGTCATCAGAGGTTCCGGTGAAAGGGTCGGGGTACCGAATGGTCAGCAGAACGGCGCGCGGCGCGTCGGTGTCTCGTGCGATGGAAAGATGACGGCTCCCACGCGCGTGGGTGCGATCATCGCTTCCAGCAGCGCACGTGATGTGAGCGGAGCGGACGGGTCGGCGCGCCGACCCTAGATGCGTCCGTGGCAGGCCGGCACCGACGGGTGGCC
>JARIFA010000029.1 GCA_031127075.1 Gemmatimonadota bacterium
CAGGAGCGACGGCCGCTGTGAAGGGTCGACCGACTCGACCAGCCGCTTAGGGTCGCAAATCGGGAAGGCCTGAAGCACAAGGGTCTCCTCAATCGATGGATCGCCACCACTGACCGGCGCTGACTGCTAGCATGGTTGCTGTGGGGTCGTCGGTGGTGGTCTGCGTGCCAGCGTGCAGCGGAGGGCCTGGGATTCGAACCCAGAAGTCCTTTCGGACGGCGGTTTTCAAGACCGCTGCAATAGCCATTCTGCCAACCCTCCCGATGCGCGGCGCGGCCGGCATCGCGCCTCGAAGATAGTCAGCGGGTCGGGGTCGGCGAGATGGCGATCGCGCCGCAGGTGGTGAGGTGGCTCGAATACTTGACATAAGTCATCGGGATTTGGCATCATCCCCGTTCGTTGCTTGAGAGGCGTTCTCAATTCTGGATGTAAAGGGGATTGTTTTGGTCCCGTTTTCGCTGCACGGCCGCCGTACATCATGCATTGCAAAAGCTCCCATCTCGTTGCTCTGCAACGCGTTGGCGCTCTCTGTCATTCTTGGGTGCACCCCCGCCAGGCTCGCCGCGCAGCAGGCATCAGCCCCCCAGCCACACGCCGTCGACACCATCCGGATCGTGGGGAGCCAAGACCGCTACCGCGCCAGAACCACCCGGTCGCTCAGCCGCACCCCGACCTCCCTGTTGGAGACCCCGCAGACGGTCATCCTCCTGTCCCGCGACGTCATCGACGATCAGGCCATCACCGGACTCGGCGAGCTCGTCCGCTACGTCCCGGGCGTCACGATGGCGCAGGGGGAAGGGCACCGAGACGCCCCCGTCCTCCGCGGCAACATCTCCACGGCCGACTTCTTCGTCGACGGCCTCCGCGACGATCTCCAGTACCTTCGCGACCTCTACAACGTGGAGCGCGTCGATGTCATCAAGGGCCCCGCGGCCCTCACCTTCGGGCGCGGCACCGGGGGGGGGGCGATCAATCGCGTGATGAAGGCCGCCGACGGCCGTCGCGTCCGTGCGCTCGACGTCACGCGCGATCGGTTCGGCCAGGCGCGCCTCGCGGGCGATCTCGGCGGGACGGTGGGGAAGCGCCTCGCGTGGCGCCTCAACGCCGTCGACGAACAGAGCGCCACCTTCCGGGAGTCGATGGCGATCCGCCGCCGTGGCGTCGCACCGGTGGCCCGGGTGACGATCGGCGCGCGCACCGCCGTCGAAATACAGGGTGAGCGTTTCGTCGATGACCGCACCGTCGATCGCGGGGTCCCGTCGCTCGACGGCGGGCCGTGGCGCGGGGACGTGTCCGCCTTCTTCGGAAACCCTGACGCGTCGCGCAGTACGATCGACGTCGCCACGCTCCGGACGGTGGTCGACCACGCGTGGAGCGATGCGCTCACGCTCCGCACGGTGGTCTCCATCGGCGACTACGCGAAGTCGTACGACAACGTCTTCCCGGGCGGTCCCATTGCCGCCGCCGATCGCACGGTGCCGATCGCGGCCTACACCAGCGCGACCGATCGCACGAACGCCCTCGCGCAGGTCGATCTCGTCTGGGCGCCGACGCTGGGCGGCCGTCGGCACACCGTCCTCCTCGCTTTTGAAGGTGGGCGCCAGCAGAGCGAGAATCTCCGCATCAACGCGGTGGGCACCGTCGCGAGCCTCCTCGACCGCGGCCGCGGCGTCCGCCCCGATTACCGCCGCCCGCCGGCGCTCGACAACACGAACGACCTCGCGTCGGCGGCCCTCGTCGCCCAGGACCAGTTCACCCTGACCGACCGGCTCACCGCCGTCGCTGGCGTGCGGTGGGATCGTTTCGCCCTGCGCTTCGACGATCGCCGTCCTGACGCGACGAACTTCCGGCGGGCCGACACCTTCGTGTCGCCGCGCCTGGGGCTCGTCTGGGCGGCGCGTCCGACGCTCGCGCTCTTCGGCAGCTGGACGACCGCGGCCCTCCCGCAGTCGGGGGAGCAGTTCAACGTCCTCGACGCCACACGCGTGACGCTCGCGCCCGAGCGCTTCGAGAACGTCGACCTCGGCCTCCGGTGGGAACCGCGCCCCACACTCCTCGCCAGCGCGACGCTCTACCGGCTCGATCGCACCAACACGCTGGCCCCGAGCCCGACGGCCGGTCTCGTGGTGCAGACGGGGGCGCAACGCGCGGAGGGGCTCGAACTCGCGGTGCAGGGCGAGGTCACGCCCCGCTGGCGGACCATCGGCGCGTTCGCGGTGCAAGAGGCACGGATCACCCGCACGACCCGCGCGGCGCCGGCCGGGCGTCGTGCGCCACTGGTGCCGCGGGTCAGCGCTTCGCTCTGGAACCGCGTCGAACTCCATCCGCGCCTCGGTGTCGCCCTCGGCCTCATCCATCAGGGCGCGCAGTTCGCCTCGATCACCAATGCGGTGACGCTGCCGGCCTATACCCGGGTGGACGGCGCGGTGTCGGTGACCCTCACCGACCATCTGCGACTCCAGGTCAACGCCGAGAACGTCACCGGCACGCGCTACTGGTTCACGGCGCACACCGACGACAACCTCTCGCCGGGCGCTCCCACGCTCATCCGCGTGGGGCTCTCCCTGCGGAACTGAACCGCCTCCGCCGCGTCGCCGCGGCCGGACTCACTCCGGCCGGGCGGCGGTGTCCGGCGCCGGCGCGGGCGCGGGCGCCGGCATCTGGGCCTCAAGGCTCGCCGCGATGTCGTCGAAGCGCATCGCGCGGGCGATGTCACGCACGGTGCCAATCATCCCCTCGGCCTCCGCGCGGAGCCCGAGCTGATTGAGTCCCTCTGCGGTGCTGATGCCGGTGCTCACGAGGAGGAAGGGGATGCCGCGCGAGGGCGCGTCCACCCAGCCGCCGCGTCGGATGAGCGAGGCGGGGCTCTTGAACTCGTCCCAGAGCTGCTTCGACCGGAGCACATCGACGTATCCCTCGCCCGGCACCGGCACGATGGTCGCGCTCGCCGTGACCGGTCGGTTCACCACGCGCCGCGCGTGCCCCTGCATCACGACGTACGGGCCGAGGCCGAGCGTCTCCGCGAGGTCGGCGGAGGTGCGGCTGAAGTGCAGCGTGCGCTCGTTGTTGTCGAGGAGCATCTGCAGGACCAGGACTTCAGCGAGCGGGATGATCCGCGGCTGGACGTCGGCGCGGATGCTGTCCTTGACGACCGTGATGGGTTCCCGGAGGTCCTGGAAGAGTTGCGTCCGCGCGAGCTCCGTCCCCTGCGCGAGCGACATCGCGAGCACGGGGGTCGTCGGCTTCGGCCAGGTGCGGTCGGCGTACGCCTTGGGGCCGTTCGCCGCGTCGTACTCGAAGATCGGTCGACGGATGATCTGCCGCACGTACCACTCGGTGTTCAGCAGCGACGTGTTCGCGATCACGACATCCTTGCGGACGCCGAGCACCTCCTGCGCGTACCAGAGCGGGAAGGTGTCGTTGTCGCCGACGGTGACGAGGATCCCGTACGGCTCCACCGAGTTCAGCATGTCGATGGCGAAGGCCGAGGTGTCGTCCTGCCCCGCGCGCGAGGCGGAGGACCAGTTCGCGATCATCGGCACGAACGCGACCGCGAGCAGCGGCGCGCTGAGGAGCCAGCTGCGACGCGTCGGGAGGTCGAAGCGCTGCGTCCCGACCTGCGTCGACTGGTGTCCGAGCGTCACCGCGACGGACTCCCAGAGGTAGACCAACCCCAGCGCGGCCCAGACGCTCCAGGCGGAGAAGCTCCACAGATAGAAGTAGTCGCGGTCGCGCACCTCGCGGGCGACGGTGCCCCCGAGCTCAGGCGCCTGCGACGCGCCGTACTTGAAGTTCAGATAGAAGATCAGGCCGAGCGTGAGCGTCAACATCAGCGGCCCGAAGAACGCGAAGCTGTTGGGGTCCCGCTTGTAATGCACCCATCCGCCCAACAACCCGAGCAGGAGGAAGAACGCGGCGACGGCGCCCTGCAGCCCGGGGCGCTCCGCGTAGGCGTCGCGGACCCACTGCCACTTGAAGTACAGCCACCACATCCCGACCTGCGCCGAGAAGGGGGCCATCCGCTCGTAGACCGGAGGCTTCTGATACTGCCCGCGGTTGAAGTTGTACATGAACTGCTCGTACGTCTCGCGCGAGAAGGTGCACGAGGCTTCCAGCTTCTCCCAGCATCCCGTGGGCTCCCCTTCGCTGATGGCGGGGAAATGCGCGGCGCGGATCGGTTGCGTCGCGAACGGCGTGGCGCCGAGGACCGCGGCGGCGACCATCGCGAGGAGGAGCCGCCAGCGGACGAGGACGGCGGGGCGACGGACGAGGATCGCGATGCCGAGCGCGGGGATCGCGAGCATGCCGGCCATGTGGTTCGCGTAGCCGAGCCCGCAGAGATAGGCGACGAGGATGAGGAGTCGGTTCGCCTTGGGGGCGTCCGGCTCATCACACCACCGCACCACGAGCCAGGCACAGATGGCGAGGCCCGCGAGGGAGACGGTGTACACCTTCTCGTTCACCACCGAGTTCCCCCATACGGTGAACGCCGTCGCGCCGATCAGCACCGCGAGCGATCCACCGACGATGCGCTGCCACCGCTCGGCGAACCACCCCACCAGCACGCGCTCGGTGATGAGGAACCACATCCCCGCGCTGACGGCACTCGAGAGCGCGGCCAGCAGGTTCACCCGCATCGCGACGTTCGGGGCGATCGGTAGGATCGCCGCGACGCGGCCGATGAGCACGAAGAACGGATTCCCCGGCGGATGGGGGAGCCCCATCGTGTAGGCTGCGGCGATGTACTCGCTCGTGTCCCACATCGCCGAGTCGGGCGAGAGCGTGACGATGTAGAGGAGGAGCGTCAGCCCCGCCGCGATGGTGGCGGCGAGGTAGGAGGGGCGGTAGTCGAGCGTCGAGGACATCGGGGCGTCGGCTGAGGAGACGGGGAAAGCTAGGGCGGGGCGGTGGGCGGCGGGAGCCGCGCCCCTCGGGCGGGCGCGGCGTCGGCCGATGCGCGAGGCCAGAGGCTGCGTCGCGCCCGGTGGCGGCGGACTAGTGCCGGAAGGTCCGCCGCCCGGTGAAGATCATCGCGATGTCGTGCGCGTCGGCGGCGGCGATGACCTCCGCGTCACGCACCGAGCCGCCCGGCTGGATGATCGCCGTGACCCCGGCCGCCGCGGCCTGCTCCACGCCGTCCGCGAAGGGGAAGAAGGCATCCGAGCCGAGGGCGGCCCCGCGCGTCTCGTGGCCCGCGGCCCGCGCTTTGTGTGCCGCGAGGAAGGCGGCATCGACGCGCGACATCTGCCCCGCGCCGATCCCGAGCGTCGCGCCATCATGCGCGAGGACGATCGCGTTCGACTTCACGCTCGCGACCGCGCGCCAGGCGAAGGTGAGGTCGGCGCGCTCGGCCGGCGTCGGCTGCCGGCGGCTCACCACCGTCCACGCCGACTCGTCGAGCGGCGGGGTCGCGCGCTCTTGGACGAGGATGCCGCCGCGCACCCCCTTCACGTCGAGCGTGGGCACCACCTCGGCGGCCGACCCTTCGAGGATTCGGAGGTTCTTCTTGGCGCCGAGCGCGGCGAGTGCCTCAGGGGCATACGCGGGGGCGACGACGCACTCCACAAAGAGCTGCGCCACCGCGTCGGCGGCGGCGAGGTCCACCGGCTGCGAGAAGGCGATGATCGAGCCGAAGGCGGAGACGGGGTCGCAGGCGAGTGCCTTGCGGTACGCCTCAGCGGGGGTCGCCCCGACGGCAAGGCCGCAGGGGGTCGTGTGCTTCACGATCGCGCAGGCGATCTCCCCCGCGAACGGCGCCACCGCGAGCATCGCGCCCTCGAGGTCCAGCAGGTTGTTGAACGAGAGCGCTTTCCCCCCGTGCTGCCGGAGCGCGCCGAGCCCACTCCCGCGGCGTTCGACGTAGAAGGCCGCACCCTGATCGGGGTTCTCGCCGTACCGCAGCGGCTGCGCGCGCTCGAAGGCGAGGGTCAGGCGCTCCGGGAAGCGGTCGCCGCGCTGCGCGGCGAACCAGCTGGCGATCGCGGCGTCGTACGCCGCCGTGTGCGCGTAGACCTTCTCCGCGAGGTCGCGACGGAGGGTGGCGTCACCACCATTCGTGAGCGCGTCGAGCACCCGCGCATAGTCCGATGGGTCCACCACCACCGTGACCGCGGCGAAGTTCTTCGCCGCGCTGCGCAGCATCGAGGGCCCGCCGATGTCGATCTGCTCGATCACCTCATCCGGGGCGATCCCGGCCGTCTCCGCGGTCCGCACGAACGGGTAGAGGTTCACACAGACGAGATCGATCGGCGCGATCCCGTGCGCGGCGATCGCGTCCATATGGGCGGCGAGGTCGCGCCGGGCGAGGAGGCCACCGTGCACCGCGGGGTGCAGCGTCTTCACACGACCGTCGAGCATCTCCGGAAAGCGCGTCACCTCGGCGACGTCCGTGACGGTCAGGCCCGCGGTGCGCAGCGCCTTCGCGGTGCCGCCGGTGGAGAGGAGCGTGTAGCCGAGCGTGTGCAACCGATCGGCGAAGGGAACGAGACCGGTCTTGTCGGAGACGGAGAGCAGGGCGGCGGGCATCGACGGTGGGGTCAGACGGAGTGAGGAGGTGGCACGTCCGCGGGGACGAACCGCTCGAATGGGAGCAAGGGGGCGACGACGACCTGCCCGTGCTCGAGACGCACCGAGCCCTCGCAGAGGGCGGCGACGCAGCGGGGATAGAGCTGGTGCTCGACGGCGAGGACGCGTGCCGCGACGGCATCGGCGTCGTCCGTCGGATGGACGGGGATGGCCCACTGCGCGATCACCGCGCCCTCGTCGTACCGCTCGTCGACGAAGTGGACCGTCGCGCCGGTGGTGGTGACGCCCGCCCGCACCACGGCCTCGTGCACGTGATGGCCGTACATCCCGGGGCCGCCGAAGGCGGGGAGGAGCGCGGGGTGGATGTTCACGAGCCGGCCATGGAAGGCGGCGACGACGTCTGCCGGGATCAGGCGCAGGTATCCGGCGAGCACGACGTGCGTGACGCCCGCCTCGCGCAGCACCGGGAGGAGCCGCTGCGGCTCGCGCGCGGCGAGGTGCGCGGTCGCGATCCCCGCGTGCCGCGCGCGGTCGAGTGCCCCGGCCCCGGCGCGGTCGCTCACGACGAGCACGACCTCGCCGGGCGCCGATGGGCCGAGCGCGGCGAAGTGGTCGAGGATCGCCTGCAGGTTGCTGCCGCTACCGGAGGCGAGCACGGCAAGGCGCGCGTGTGGGGGGCTCACGCGCGCGTTCCCGGCGTCAGGAGCGACGCGACGACGGCGTAGCGGTCGGGGAGCAGGCACATCGCACGCGCGGCGCGTTCCCGCTCGTCCGGCGGTGTGTCGTCGCTCGGCACGAGGAGGCCACGCCCGCCGAGCACGAGGGCGGGGGACACGTCGTGCCAGCGGTCCCCGATCCATGCCGAGCGCGCGAGGTCGAGCGCGTGCGCCGTGGCGGCCGCCTCGTAGAGCGCCGTCCCGGGCTTGCGGCACTCGCACGGCCCGGAGACGTCGGGATGGTGCGGGCAATGGTAGGTCGCGTCGAGCGTCACGCCCTCGGCCGCGAGGAGCGCGTCGAGCCGGGCGCGCACGGCCTCGTACTCCGCCGGGGTGATGAGTCCCCGCGCGATCCCCGCCTGGTTCGTCACGACGACGAGGGCCCACCCCGCATCGCGGAAGGCGCGCAGCATGGCCACGGTGCCGTCGAGGAGGCGCACATCCGCCGGGTCGCGCAGATAGTGCGCGTCGTGGATCAACGTGCCGTCACGGTCGCAGAAGAGGGCGGGCCTCACGCGAGGGCCTCCCGAACGAGCGCGACAAGCGTCGCGTCGTCCTCGGGAGGGAGGCTCCGCAGGTCGAGACGCACGCGGTCGTCGGCGATCCGCGCGATCACCGGGAGGCGGCCGCCGCGCAATCGTCGTTCGATGGCCATCGCCTCCCCGCCCAGGATGACCGCCGCTGAGGGGATCCGCGCGGTGGGAAAGGCGCCGCCACCGACGGAGGCCTCGCTCGCCACGACCGACGCGGCCGGCCCGAGCGCGGCGGCGACCGCCGTCGCGCGCTGGCGGATGGCGTCGGTCGTGGCGGTCAGCATCGCGAGCGCGGGGATCTCCGCGCGCGCGCGGGTCGGGTCGCGGTAGAGCGCGAGCGTCGCCTCGAGGGCCGCGAAGGTGAGCTTGTCGACCCGGAGGGCGCGCGCCATCGGGTGGCGTCGCAGCGTCTCGATCGCGGCGCGCGTCCCGAGCACGATCCCCGCCTGCGGGCCACCGAGGAGCTTGTCCCCGCTCATGATGACGAGCGTCGCACCGTCACGGACAGCATCGCCGGCGGTGGGTTCGCCCGTGAGGCCCCACGGCGAGAGGTCGAGGAGGAGTCCGCTCCCGAAGTCGTGGATGAGCGGGAGCCCCGCGCCCGCCGCGATCGGCGCGAGCTCGGGGATCGTCGCCTCGGCGACGAACCCTTCGAGCGCGAAGTTGCTGCGGTGCACCTTCACGATCGCCGCGGTCCGTGGGCCGAGGGCGCGCGCGTAGTCGGCGGCGTGCGTGCGGTTGGTGGTGCCGATCTCGACGAGGGTCGTGCCGCTCGCCGCCATGATCTCGGGGACGCGGAAGCTCCCGCCGATCTCCACGAGCTCGCCCCGGCTGACCAGCGTCTCGCGGCCTGCGGCGAGCGCCTGCAATGCGAGGACGAGGCCCGCCGCGCAGTTGTTGACGACGAGGGCGTCCTCGGCGCCGGTCAGTTCGCGTAGCAGGGCGGTCGCGTGGCCGTGTCGGTCGCCGCGTGCGCCGGCGGCCACATCGTACTCGAGCGTCGAGCCGCCGCGCGCCACCGCGGCCATCGCCTCGAGCGCTGCGGGGGCGAGTGGGGCGCGACCGAGGTTCGTGTGCAACACGACGCCCGTGGCATTGAGCACGGGGCGGAGCGAGGCACGCGTGCGCGCCTCGAGATGACGCGTCACCGCGGCGGCCCAGGCGGCGTCGTCGACGGGGACGGCGGCCCCGCCGCGGGCGGCGGTGAGGAGGGCACGCACGGCGTCGGTCACCATCGCGGGGGTCCAGTGCGCGGCGCAGGCCTGCACCTGCGATCCCTCGAGCACCGTCCCCACCGCGGGGAGCGCGCGGCGCGGGTCGGTCACGGCCGTCGTGGCCGCGCGGCGGTGGAATCCTTCGGTGCCGGCGGGCGCACGCGGATCTCGCGTTCGGAGTCGCGCACGCGGCCGGTGAGGCCGCGCACCTGCTGGACCTTCAAGCGATACGTCCCCGGGGGAAGCGGCTGCTCGAGCGGGACGACCCAGCCGAGGATCGGGACGGGCCGGTCGAGTGCCGGCGCGGGGCGCGCCGGCGTGGTGTCGCGCGGGGCGGCTGCGGACGCGGCGGCACGCCCGGGCGGTATCGCCGCGCGCGGTGGGACCGGTGCCACACGTGACGCCGGCGCCACCGAGTCCACCGCCGTGGTGTCCGCCTCGACCGTGTCCGAGGCGGCAGCCCGCGCGGTGCGGAGCGAGTCGAATCGCGCCGCGGGCATCGCGAGTCCGAGCGGGACCGACGACGAATCCGCGCGCTGCAGCGTCACTGTCGTCGCCACGGGCATCCAATCGGTGGCGGGGGCGCGGTCGAACTTCAGCCGCAGGCCGGTGGAGTCGACGAGGTCCACGCTCTCGACGCGCGGGCCGATGGTGTCGTGCTCGAACGCATAGAGCGCCCGCGTCGTCGTCTCGCTCAGCGGCACCGTCACGGAGTCGAACGCCTCGCGGCCGTCGATCGTCCCATTCTGGTTCTGGTCGATCCAGCCGCGCAGCAGATAGCGGCCGGGCGCCAGGCTCGGCAGGACGAAGCGTCCGGACGAGTCGGCGCGCGTGCGCCAGCGGAAGGTCGTGTCCGTCGGGGCGAACGCCTCGACGCGCGCCGCGACCGCCGCCTTGCCGGCGACCCAGTCGAAGACGACGCCGTCGATGGTAGCCGTCGCCAGCGCGGGGCCGGTGGAGAAGAGCAGGGTCGCGCCCTCCTGCTGGACGTTGCCGCGCAGGTCGCTCAAACCCGGGAGCAGGGCGATCCGATACGTCGTGTTCGGACGGAAGCCGCCGCGCGGTTCGATCTCGATCGCCTCTCGGCGCCATCGCACCCGTTCCCGTCCATCGCTCGGCGAGATGGCGAACATCACGCCGAGGGAGGCCTCCCCACCGCCCATCGCCGCACCGCTGAACCCACTGCCGCCGGATCCGCCACCACCAGCCATCCCAGCTGCGCTCCCCGCGCCGCCGAGTTTCGGCGTGGACCGCTCGTTCACGACCTCGTCGAAACGGAAGACCACGCTGGTCGCTCGGACCCCCACGGCCTGCGTGTCCGGGGTGATCGCGACGATTTTGGGCGGATCCCGATCCGGCGGTCCACCCGGCGGCGTCCCCGGCGAGGCACACGCGACGGCACAGGCGGCGAGCCACACCGCGAGCGACGTCGGCGCGATCGTGACGCGGCCCGCGCGGACGCGCGCGAGCCGGGCGACGGGAACGCGGACGGCGCCGGCCACCACGGTCACCCGCCGAGCTCAGCGACCTTCGCGCGGAGCTGCTCGACCCGCGCCGTCCACTCCCGCTCCTTCGCGCGCTCGGCGTCCACGACGGCCGCGGGCGCCTTGGCGGTGAACTTCTCGTTCCCCAGCCGCCCGCGCAGCGCCTCGAGCTGCGTCGCGAGCCCATCGGCCTCGGCCGTGAGTCGCGCGCGCTCCTTCGCGACGTCCACCATGCCGGCGAGCGGGAGGTCAAGCGCGAGGCCGTTCGGCAGCATCGCGTGCGCGGCGGCCCCCGGCGGCAGTGGCGCGTCGACCAACTCGCAGCGCGCGAGCCGCTGCACGAGGCCGGCGTCGGCGAGCAGCGTCGCCCGTTCGGGGCCGCTGCCCACGAAGGCGCGGATCGCGGTCCCCGGCTGCACACCGTACTCCGCGCGGAGCGTGCGGATCGCGTCGATCGCCTGACGCACCACCTCGAACGCTTCGCCGTCGACCGTCGGGGCATCCGCGAGGCGCGGCCACCCGGCCGTGGCGAGGAAGGCGCCCGGCGCCGCGCCGGGCAGCCGCTGCCAGAGTGCCTCCGTCACGAACGGCATGATCGGATGCAGCAGCCGAAGGCCGTGGTCGACCACGTGCACCAGCACGGCGCGCGCGACCTCACGGTCGGGGCCCGGCTGCGCGAGGCGGCCCTTCACGGCTTCGACGTACCAGTCGGCGAGCTCATTCCAACAGAAACGGCGTGCCGCCTCCGCGTAGGCGTCGAGGCGCAGCCCGAGCTGCCGTTCCGCCTCGGGCCAGGTGCCCGCCGCCGGTCGCGCCGGCCCGAGCATCGCGTCGCACTCGGTAATCGTCGCGCGCAGACGCCCGAGGATCCAGCGGTCGGCCAGCGTGAGCGCTGAGGGATCGACCTGCGCGAGCGGCGTCACCGGCGCCTCGCCCACCTGCAGGAGGATGAATCGTCCGATGTTCCAGAGCTTCGTCGCGAAGTTGCGCCCCGGCGCGAACGACTTGTCGAGGTCGTTCGGGTCGAGCATCACGTCGACGCCGAGCCCCATCCCTTGGATGAGCGTCCAGCGGAGCGCGTCGGCACCGTAGCGCTGCACCACGTCGAGCGGATCGATCCCGTTGCCGAGCGACTTCGACATCTTGCGGTGCTGCATGTCGCGCACGGTCCCGTGCAGGTACACCGTGTGGAAGGGCGCGCCGCCGCCGAAGGCGTACCCGGTCATGATCATCCGGGCCACCCAGAAGAAGAGGATCTCCGGGGCGGTGACGAGCACATCCGTCGGATAGAACGCCTTGAGGTCCTTGGCGTCGGCGTCGGGCCAGCCGAGGGTGCTCACGGGCCAGAGGCCCGACGAGAACCAGGTGTCGAAGACATCGGGGTCCTGCTCGAGCTTGGCGGAACCGCAGGCGGGGCAGGCGGTCGGGTCCTCGCGGAGCGCCGCCACGTGGCCGCAGTCGCCGCAGGTCCAGACCGGGATGCGATGCCCCCACCAGAGCTGCCGCGAGATGTTCCAGTCGCGGATCCCTTCGAGCCAATTGATGTAGACCTTCTCCCACTTCTCGGGGAGGAGCCGGATGGTGCCGTCCTTCACCGCGGCGAGGGCGGGCGCGGCGAGCGGGGCCATCTGCACGAACCACTGCGGCGAGAGGCGCGGCTCCACGACGGTATCGCAGCGGTAGCAGCGGCGCACGCTGTTCGGATGCGCGGCCACCTTCACGAGCGCGCCGGCGGCCTCGAGCAGTTCGGCCGCCTTCTTCCGCGCCTCGAAGCGGTCGAGGCCCGCGAGCGCGGCGGGGATGCGCCCGTCGGCGTCGGCGACGGCGGCGATGCGCCCCTCGGCGTCGATCACGACCGGCATCCCGAGGCCGTGGCGCTTGCCCACCTCGAAGTCGTTCGCGTCGTGCGCGGGGGTGATCTTGAGGGCGCCCGTGCCGAAGTCCTTCTCCACGTACCCGTCGGCGATCACCGGGATGCGGAGGCCGACGAGCGGGAGCGTCAGCGCGCGCCCCACGAGGGCGGCGTAGCGCTCATCCTCGGGGTGCACGGCGACCGCGACGTCGGCGAGCATCGTCTCGGGCCGCGTCGTCGCGATGGTGATCCCCTGCGCGGGATCATCGGCGAGCGGATACCGGATGTGGTAGAGCTTCCCCTCGCTGTCGTGGAACTCCGCCTCCTCGTCCGAGAGGGAGGTCAGGCAGCGGGTGCACCAATGGATGACGCGATGGCCGCGGTAGACGAGCCCCTGCTCGTGCAGGCGGACGAAGGCCTCGCGCACGGCGCGGGAGAGGGCGGGGGAGAAGGTGTAGGCGGTGCGCGACCAATCCGCCGAGCACCCGATGGCGCTGAGCTGGCGGAGGATCGTCCCGCCGGTCTCCTCGACGAAGGCCTCGGTGCGCTGCACGAAGGCCTCGCGACCGAGGTCGAAGCGCGTCTTCCCCTCCTTGGCGAGGAGCTTCTCGACGACGTTCTGCGTGGCGATGCCGGCGTGGTCGGTCCCCGGGACCCAGAGGGCTTCGTCCCCGGACATCCGGCGCCAGCGGACGATCACGTCCTGCACCGTGTTGTTGAGGCCGTGGCCCACGTGGAGGACCGCGGTGACGTTCGGCGGCGGGATCAGGACCGTGAACGGGTCGCGGTCGCCGCCGAGGCGGGTCGTGCGGGCGGCATCGGCCCGGAAGAGGTGGGCTGCCTCCCACGCCGCGGTCAGCGCCGGCTCGGCGGTGGCGAAGTCGAAATGGGTGGGGAATTCCGGGGTCGGGGACGTCGGCTCGCTCATTCCTGTAAAGTAGCCCGCCCGCTACCTTTGCTGCATGGTCGACGCCGCGCCCTTCGTCCTCACCCTCCCCGACGGCGCCACCCGTGAGGTGGCCCCCGGGACCCTCGCTCGCGACGTGGTCGCGACCATCGGTCCCCGCCTGCTCCTGGCCGCGATCGCGGTCTCGGTGGAGGGGGAGGTCCAGGACCTGATGACGCCGATCCGCCGCGGCGGGGCGTTCCAGGTGATCACGGAGAAGGACCCCCGCGCCCTCTCGGTCCTGCGGCACTCGGGGGCGCACATCCTCGCGACCGCCGTCCGGCGCCTCCGCCCCGACGCCAAGATCGGGTTCGGCCCCGCCATCGACGACGGCTTCTACTACGACTTCGAGGTCGCCAAGCCCTTCACCCCCGAGGACCTCGAGGCCTTCGAGGCCGAGATGCGGAAGGTCGTGGCGGAGAAGTTCGCCTTCGTGCGCGCCGAGGTGACGCAGGCGGAGGCGAAGCAGGTCTTCGCCGACGATCCGCTCAAGCTCGAGCGCCTCGAGGACTTCGAGGGGTCGGATGAAGTCATCTCGACGTATACGGATGGACCGTTCACGGACCTCTGCCGCGGTCCGCACGTCCCCGACACGTCGTACCTGAAGCACTTCAAGCTCCTCTCCGCCGCGGGCGCCTATTGGCGCGGCGACGAAAAGCGGCAGATGCTGCAGCGCATCTACGCGACCGCCTTCTTCAAGAAGGAGGAGCTCGAGCAGCACCTGCACCGAATGGAGGAGGCGCGGAAGCGCGACCACCGCGTCCTCGGCAAGCAGCTCGACCTCTTTCACTTCTTCCCGCACGCGCCCGGGGCGGCCTTCTGGACGCCGAAGGGGACGCAGCTCTGGAACACGCTCGAGGGTTTCGTCCGCGAGCGGCAGCAGGACGCCTTCCTCGAGATCAAGACGCCGCTGATGTACCACAAGCGGCTCTGGGAGCAGTCGGGGCACTGGGGCAAGTACAAGGAGAACATGTTCCTCGTCCTCGACAATGAGACGGGGGAACACGACTTCTCGCTCAAGCCGATGAACTGCCCGTCGCACCATCTGTACTACGCGTCGGACAAGCACTCCTATCGTGAGCTGCCCAAGCGCTTCGTGACCTTTGACGCGTTGCATCGCAACGAGGTGTCGGGCGCGCTCTCGGGGCTCACGCGCGTGCGGCAGTTCTCGCAGGACGACTGCCACGTCTATCTGCGCGAGGACCAGATCGCGGACGAGGTGCGATTCCTCACCGACTTCATCCTCTCGTACTACGACACCTTCGGGCTCGAGGCGCGGCTCAAGTTCGCGACGCGGCCCGAGCAGCGGATCGGCTCCGATGAGCTCTGGGACCGCGCCGAGGGGGCGCTGCGGGCCGCGCTCGAGGCCACCGGACGGCCGTATGAGCTCAAGGCCGGCGACGGCGCGTTCTACGGTCCCAAGATCGACTTCGACGTCCTCGACTCGATCGGTCGCGCCTGGCAGCTCGGGACGATCCAGCTCGATTACAACGCGCCGGAGCGCTTCGACCTCAGCTACACGGGCGAGGACAACGCGGCGCATCGGCCGGTGGTGATCCATCGCGCCGTCAGCGGCTCGTTCGAGCGCTTCCTCGCGATCCTCATCGAGCACTTCGCGGGCGCCTTTCCGGTCTGGCTCGCGCCCGAGCAGGTGCGGGTGCTCCCCATCTCCGACGAGGTCGCCCCGTACGCGGCGCAGGTGACGGCATCGCTCAAGGCGGCGGGGGTCCGCGCGGTCCTCGACGATCGCGGCGACACGCTCAACTACCGCATCCGCGACGGCGAGTTGCAGAAGACGCCGTATATGCTCGTGCTCGGCAAGCGTGAGGCGGAGGCGGGGCAGGTGGCGGTCCGCGTGCGCGGCGCCGGGAAGAAGCAGGAGGTCGTCGCGCTCGACGCCTTCGTCGCGCGGGTGACGGAGGAGATCCGGTCCCGCGCGCTCACCCCCTCCTCCGCCGGGGCCGAGGCGTGACGCATCGGGCGGCGACCGGCCTCGTGCTCGCCGCCGCGCTCTGCGTCGGGCTCGCGGCTCCCGCCGCGCTCGGCGCGCAGGCGCTCGAGAAGCCGCGGCTCGACGCGGGCCGCGTCACCGGTGAGGTGGTCGCCGGCACCTACGCGGGCATCGGAGGGTTCCTCGTGGGCCGCACCGCTGCGGTGAGGCTCGCCGAGGGGCTCGGTGCCGTCGAGGAGCCCACCCTGCGACGCCTCGGCTGGGCCGGAGGTATTCTCGGCGGCGGGCTCGCAACGGCCGGTGTGGTCTACGGCATCGGCGGGCTCGGTGAGACCGCCGGCGACTTCGATGCGACCTGGCTCGGCTCCGGCGTCGGCTTCGTTCTATCGGCGTCCGTGGCGCGTCTCCTGTTCGGTGCCGATGGCACCCCGCCCGAGGGGATGCCCCCCGCCGCGCGCTGGGCGACGATCAGCGCCCTCGCGCTCCTCCCCGCCATCGGGGCCACCATCGGCTTCAACTCCACCCGGCGCATCGCCGCGCCTTCCTCCGCCCAATGAGCCACTCCCTCCCCCCCGAGCGGACGCCGGTTATCGTCTCCGCCGCCCGCACTCCGATCGGTCGCTTCCTCGGCGGCCTCTCCACGCTGCCCGCGCCGGAGCTCGGCGCCATCGCGATCCGGGCCGCCGTCGCGCGCGCCGGCATCGACGCGGCCGCGATCGGTGAGGTGATCATGGGGAACGTGCTGCAGGCCGGTGTCGGGCAGGCGCCGGCGCGGCAGGCGGCGATCAAGGCCGGGATCCCGGGCGCCGTCCCCGCCGTGACGATCAACAAGGTCTGTGGCTCCGGGCTGCAGGCGGTGATGCAGGCAGCGCAGGCGATCCGCGCCGGGGACGAGGCGCTCCTCGTCGCGGGCGGGCAGGAGTCGATGTCGAACGCGCCGCACTACGTGCGCGGGATGCGATCGGGCGTGAAGTTCGGCGCGCAGACGATGGACGACGGCCTCATCGCCGATGGCCTCTGGTGCGCCTTCCACGCGCGGCACATGGGTGGGCACGCCGAGTACACCGCGAAGAAGGCGGGGATCACCCGCGCCCGGCAGGACGAGCTCGCGCTCGCCTCGCATCAGCGGGCCGTCGCGGCGATCGCCGAGGGGCGGTTCCGTGACGAGATCGTCGCGGTGGAGGTGCCGGGGAAGAAGGGGCCGACCCTCGTCGACACCGACGAGGGGCCGCGCGCCGACACCTCGCTCGAGGCACTCGCGAAGCTGCGCCCCGCCTTCGGCAAGGATGCGCCGAAGGAGATGCGGCCCGAGGAGCTCACCGTCACCGCCGGCAACGCGCCGGGCATGAATGACGGCGGGGCCGCGCTCGTGGTGGCGTCCGAGGCGTACGCGCGGGCCCACGGCCTGCCGATCCTCGCGCGCATCACCGGCTATGCGTCGGGCGGCGGGGCACCGGAGGATCTCTTCTTCGCGCCGATCGTCGCCGTGCGGAACCTGATGGCGAAGACCGGCGCCAGCATCGGCGACTACGACCTGATCGAGGCCAACGAGGCGTTCGCCGCGCAGGCGCTCGCCGACGGCGACGCGCTCGGCTGGGACTGGGCGCGCGTGAACGTCCACGGCGGCGCCATCGCGCTCGGGCATCCGATCGGCGCCAGCGGCGCCCGCGTGCTCATCACCCTCCTCCACGCGCTCCGGCAGCACGAGAAGCGCACCGGGCTCGCCACGCTCTGCCTCGGCGGCGGGAACGCCGTCGCGCTGAGCGTGGAGCGCGTCTGACCCGACCCGGCTCCCACCCTCGCTGACGTCATGACCACGACTCCCTCCTCCGATCGCTTCGCCGTCATCGGCGCCGGCCAGATGGGCAACGGCATCGCCCACGTGTGCGCGGCCAGCGGCTTCGATGTCACCCTCATCGACGTCTCCGCTGACGCGCTCGCCAAGGCGGTGGCGACCATCGAGAAGAATCTCGACCGCCAGGTGAAGAAGGGCGCGCTTGATGCCGCCGCCAAGGCCGCGGCGCTCGGGCGCATCCGGACGGCGACCACGCTCGACGCCGTCGCCGGGGCAACCGTCGTGGTCGAGGCGGCGACGGAGCGGAAGGCGCTCAAGCTCGAGATCTTCCGCGATCTCGACCGTCTCGCCGACGCCGGCGCGATCCTCGCGACCAACACCAGCTCCATCTCGATCACCGAGATCGCCGCCGTCACGACGCGACCCGAGGCCGTGATTGGGATGCACTTCATGAATCCGGTGCCGGTGATGCAGCTCGTCGAGGTGATCCGCGGCCTCGCCACCAGCGACGCCGTCAACGCGCGCACGGTCGCGCTGGCGACGGCGCTCGGCAAGACCCCGGTCGAGGCGAACGATTTCCCTGGCTTCATCGCAAACCGGATCCTGATGCCGATGATCAACGAGGCCTGCTTCGCCGTGATGGAGGGCGTGGGCACGCCGGCCGCGATCGACGAGGTGATGAAGCTCGGGATGAACCACCCGATGGGCCCGCTGACGCTCGCCGATTTCATCGGACTCGACACCTGCGTCGCGATCCTTGAGGTGCTGCACGAGGGGCTCGGCGACCCGAAGTACCGCCCCTGCCCGCTCCTCAAGAAGTATGTGGCGGCCGGGTGGCTCGGTCGGAAGTCGGGGCGCGGGTTCTACGAATACCCTGCGAGCTGACTCTTCCTCCGATGCTCACCACCTCCCCCCGGGTGCCCGCGTGATGGATCCCCTGCTCGACCTGACCGAGGAGCAGCGGGCGATCGTCGAGACCGCGCGCGCCTTCGCCGATGAGCGGCTGCGGCCCTTCGCCGCCGCGTGGGACCAGGACGCGCACTTCGAGGCGAGCCTCGTGCCGGCCCTCGGCGCCCTCGGCTTCCTCGGGATGCTCCTCCCCCCCGAGCACGACGGGCTCGGGCTCGACACGCGCAGTTACCTCCTCGCGCTCGAGGAGATCGCCGTCGCCGATGCCTCGACCGCCGTGCTCATGTCGGTGCACAACTCCTTGCCGACGCAGATGCTCCTCCGCTTCGGCTCGGCGGCACAGCAGGCGCGCTTCCTCGCGCCGATGGCGCGGGGGGAGTTGCTGGGCGCCTTCGCGCTCTCCGAGCCCGAGGCCGGCTCCGATGCCGCGTCGCTCCGGTGTCAGGCGCGCCGCGACGGTGACGACTGGATCCTCGACGGCGCCAAGAGCTGGGTCACGAGCGGGTCGCATGCCGGCGTCATCCTCGCGATGGCGCGTACCGACACCGCCGACGCGCGTCGTGGTGCGAAGGGGATCTCGGCGTTCATCGTGACCCCGGACCTCCCGGGCTTCTCCGTCAGCAAGAAGGAGGACAAGCTCGGCCTCCGCGCCTCGCCCACCGTGCAGCTCGTCTTCGACGGGATGCGCGTCCCCGGCGACCGGCTCCTCGGGGCGGAGGGGCAGGGCTTCACCTACGCGATGCAGTCACTCGAGCACGGACGGCTCGGCATCGCCGCGCAGGCAATCGGGATCGCGCGCGCCGCCGTGGAGGCCGCAGCGGCCTACGTGCAGGAGCGGAAACAGTTCGGGAAGGCGATCGGCGAGTTCCAGGCGGTGCAGTTCAAGCTGGCGGATATGGCCACCCGCATCACCGCCGCCCGGGCCCTCGTTCACGCGGCGGCCGCCGCGAAGGACCGCGGCGTCGACGTCGGGCCGCAGGCCTCGATGGCCAAGCTCTTCGCGAGCGAGACCGCGATGTGGGTGACCACCCAGGCGGTGCAGTTGTTCGGCGGGTACGGCTACGTGAAGGAGTATCCGGTCGAACGGTATTTCCGTGACGCCAAGGTCACGGAGATCTATGAAGGCACGTCCGAGATCCAACGCCTCGTCATCGGGAGAAGTGTCGCACCATGAAGATCTTCGATACCATCGCCAAGCTCGGCCACGAGCAGCTGGTGCTCTGCGCGGACGAGTCCGCCGGCTACCGCGGCATCATCGCCATCCACGACACCACGCTCGGCCCGGCCCTCGGGGGGACGCGCTTCTGGCACTACGCCTCCGACGAGGAGGCGATCACCGACGCGCTTCGGCTCGCCCGCGGGATGACGTACAAGAACGCCGTCGCCGGGCTCAACCTCGGCGGGGGCAAGTCGGTCATCATCGGCGACAACCGTACCGCGAACCGTGAGATGATCTTCCGGGCGCACGGGCGCTTCGTCGAGTCGCTCGGCGGGCGGTATGTCACCGCCGAGGACGTCGGGACCTCCACGTCGGATATGGATTATGTCCATATGGAGACCGACTATGTGGCTGGCCTCGCCACCAAGTCGGGCGACCCGTCGCCGGTGACCGCGCGCGGCGTCTTTCGCGGCATCCAAGCCTCGGCGATGCATCGCTGGGGCTCCGCCGACCTCGCCGGGAAGACCGTCACCGTGCAGGGGATGGGGAACGTCGGGACCTATCTCTGCAAGGAGCTCCACGCCGTCGGTGCGAAGCTCATCGTCAGCGATATCCGCCCCGAGCGGGTGCAGCACGTGGTCGACACCTACGGCGCCACGGCGGTCGAGGGCGACGCGATCTATGCCGCGAAAGCCGATGTCTTCGCGCCCTGTGCGCTCGGGGCCATCCTCAACGATCGGACCATCCCGGCGCTCCAGGTCGAGATCGTCTGCGGCGGGGCCAACAATCAGCTCCTCGAGCCGGAGAAGCACGGCGCCGAGCTCGAGAAGCGCGGCATCGCGTACGCGCCCGATTTCGTCGCCAATGCCGGCGGCGTGATCAACGTTTACGGCGAGCTCGCCGGCTGGACGCGCGAGCGCGCGCTGCGCAAGGCCGACGAGATCTACGACACCGTCCTCGGCGTCTACGCCATCGCGAAGGAGCAGGGGATCTTCACCTATCTCGCGGCCGACACGCTCGCCGAGCGCCGCATCGCCGCGGTGCACGGGATGATGCGCACCTGGCCGCAGCATCCGCGGAAGGACTGACGATGACCGAACGCATCCCGATCGCCTCCGATCACGCGGGCTTCGAGCTCAAGGAGCGGCTCGTCGAGGCGCTCCGCTCGCTTGGCTACGAGCCCGAGGACCTGGGCACGCATTCCGCCGCGTCGACGGACTACCCGGACTACGCGCACCCGGTCGCCGAGCAGGTGGAGACGGGGCGCGCGAAGCGCGGCGTCCTCCTCTGCGGGACGGGGCTCGGGATGTCGTATGCGGCCAACCGGCACAGGGGCGTCCGCGCCGCCGTCGTCTGGAGCCCGGAGGTGGCGGGCTTCGCGCGGTCCCACAACGATGCGAACGTTTTGGTGCTCCCCGCGCGTTTCCTCTCCGAGGGGGACGCCGTCGCGATCCTCAAGACGTGGCTCGAGACGCCCTTCGAGGGCGGACGGCACCAGGCGCGGGTCCAGAAGATCGAACGGGAGGCGTGATGAGCGGCTTGGACTGGAATCGGTGGGAGCGGCGACTACCGGGCGCGGCGCTGCAGGGGGTCGACCCCGACATCGCCGCGCTCATCGGCGAGGAGGTCCGCCGGCAGTCGGAGGGGATCGAGCTGATCGCGAGCGAAAACTTTGTCTCGCCGGCCGTGCTCGAGGCCCTCGGCTCGCAGCTCACCAACAAGTACGCTGAGGGCCTCCCGGGGAAGCGCTATTACGGCGGCTGTGAGGTCGTCGACCGCGTGGAGCAGCTGGCGATCGACCGCGCCAAGCGGCTCTTCGGCGCCGACCACGCGAACGTGCAGCCGCACTCGGGGGCGACCGCGAATGCCGCGGTCTTCCTCGCCTTCCTCAAGCCCGGTGATACGATCCTCGGGCTCGACCTCTCGCAGGGCGGGCACCTCACGCACGGCTCGCCGGTCAACTTCTCCGGGATGAACTATCGCGCCGTCCATTACGGCGTGACCGAGGCCGGGCTCATCGACTACGCGCAGATGCGTGAGCTCGCGCGCCGTGAGCGGCCGAAGCTCATCATCGCCGGCTACAGCGCGTACTCGCGCGTCCTCGACTACGCCCAGTTCGCGGAGGCGGCCGCCGAGGTCGGCGCGATCTTCCTGGTCGATATGGCGCACTTCGCGGGGCTCGCGGCGACGGGGGTCTATCCGAATCCGGTGCCCTTCGCCGATGTCGTCACCACCACCACGCACAAGACCCTCCGCGGGCCACGTGGTGGCCTCATCCTCTGCAAGGCGGCGCACGCCAAGGCGATCGACAAGGCGATGTTCCCGGGGACGCAGGGTGGACCGCTCGAACACGTGATCGCCGCGAAGGCGGTCGCGTTCCACGAGGCGCTCCAGCCCGCCTTCACCGACTACTGCCATCGCGTCGTAGAGAACGCGCGGACGATGGCCGCCGCGCTCGTCGCCCGAGGCGTGCACGTCGTGTCCGGCGGGACGGACAACCATCTGATGCTCTGTGACCTCCGCACCCGGGACGCAGCGCTCACCGGCAAGGTCGCCGAGCAGGCCCTCGACCGCGCGGGGATCACGGTCAACAAGAACACCGTGCCGAAGGAGACGCAGTCCCCCTTCGTGACGAGCGGCATCCGCATCGGCACGCCGGCGGTCACGACGCGCGGGATGGGGGCGCCGGAGATGGTCCGCATCGCCGAGCTGATCGATCGGGTGCTCGCCGCGCCGACCGACGCGGGGGTCCTCGCCGCCGTGCAGGCCGATGTGCACGCGCTCACGCGCGACTTCCCGCTCTATCTCTGACCGCGCGCTGACCGCCGTGTTCGCGCCGACCCGCCGCTCCGATGCCTGAGCTCGCCTTCCGTGACGGGGTGATGGACCGGATCCGCGTGCGGGAATCGCGCTTCGATGAGAAGGCGTTCCTCTTCGTGCTCGCGGCGATCGAGTTCTGCCAGCAGCGGCTGCCGGAGCGCCGGCACCTCAGTGGCCGCGAGCTCGCCCTCGGCTGCCGCGACCTGGCCCTCGAGCGCTATGGGGTGCTCGCGCGGAGCGTGCTCGAGCATTGGGGGCTGACGAATTCTGCGTCGATCGGCGAGATCGTCTTCGCCCTCGTCGACGTCGGGCTCCTCTCGGCGCAGCCCACGGACAGCGTGGCTGACTTCCTCGACGTCTTCGACTTCCACGAGGCGTTCGACCGGAATTATCCCTGGCGCGTCGTTCCATCCGTCTAGCACACGAGGGGGAAGCGGTGATGCGCGCGCGGGTGCTCCGGCCGGAGGCGATGCGGACCTGGGAGGCTGGTTCCGTCGCGCCGGGCGTCGAGGCCGACGCGCTGATGCGACGCGCGGGCGAGCACGCCGCGCGTCGCATCCTCGCCATCGTCCCGACGGTCCGCACCGCCGGCGCTGTCGTCCACGCGGGGCGCGGGAACAATGGCGGTGACGCCTGGGTCGTCGCGGGGGCGCTCGCCGAGGCGGGGTGCCCCGTGCAGGTCGTCGCCCTCGGGGACCCGGCCACGCCAGTCGCCCAGCGGGCCGCCGCGCGGGCGCGCGAGCAGCTCGCCGGCGCGACGCCTCCACCCGGGGTCCCCGCCGTGGTCGTTGACGGGTTGCTCGGCATCGGGGCGTCCGGTCCCGTGCGGTCGGAGGTGGCCGAGGCCATCGCGGTGATCCACGACACGGCGGCGCGCGGTGCTCTCGTCATCGCACTCGACCTGCCGAGTGGCATCGATGCCGCGACCGGGGCGGGGGCGCCGGTCGTCCGAGCGGATCACACGTTCGCATTCGGAGCCCTCTCGTGGGGCCTGCTGCTGCGACGCGATGAGGCGGGGGCGATCGAGGTGCTCGAGATCGGGCTCGCGCACGCCGCGGCCCCGGTGGCGCCGATGCTCGTCGACGCC
>JARIFA010000030.1 GCA_031127075.1 Gemmatimonadota bacterium
GGGGGGCGCCCCGCTGCGGGGGGCGCCCCCCGTCGACTTCCAGCCGGCCGCCCCGCGCCGGCGTGGTTCGTCAGCCCCGAACGACGTCGCGGCCGGTCGTGAGCTGCTGCCCGAACCAGAAATGCGTCGCCGAGATCATCGCGAAGGGCACGAACGATGCGGCGCTCAGCGTCAGGTGGAGCGTGGGATCGATCCCCCCGGTGGAGACCGGGCGCGTCACGAACACGAAGCCGAGCCAGGCCACGAGGGCCCCGGCGCCGACTCCCTTCGCCCCGAGGGCGGCGTACTTCTCGAATTGGTCAGGGGTCATAGCGAATCAATGTGTCACAGTCCCAGGGAGTTCCTCCACCCCCGCGGCGGTCACCCGGTGGGAGATCAGGGCCCGGGCGGGCGGGGGCGCCTCGGCGAGCGACACCGCCACGGCGAGCTCCGAGGCCGCGGCGGCCGCCCCGGCCTCGCTGCGCGCGAGGATGGTGAGCAGCGGGTCGCCGGCCGCGACGCGGGCCCCCGGGCGCACGTGCACGAGCACGCCGACGGCGGGATCCACGGCATCCGTGGTGCGCGAACGCCCGCCGCCCAGCGTGATGATCGCCGACCCCACCACCCTCGGCTCCACGCGCTGGATGAACCCGTCACGATCGGCGGCGATGACGCGACGCACCGGCGCCGCGGCGAGATGCGCCGCTGGCGCATCGACGAGCCCGACCGGTCCCCCCTGCGCGACGACGATCCGGCCGAACATCTCGAGCGCGTCACCCGAGGTCAGGGCGCGCACGGCCCGGGCCCGAGCGGCGGCGGCATCAGCCGCGACCCCGGCGACGAGGAGCATCTCCGTGGCCAGGGCGAGCGTCACCTCGCGCACGTCGTCCGGGCCGCCGCCGCGGAGGAGCGCGATGGATTCCTCGACTTCGACCGCGTTCCCGCACGCGACGCCGAGCGGGGCGTCCATGTCGGTCAGCAGGGCGACGGTGCGGCAGCCGCGGCGCTCGCCGAGGGCAATCATCGTCCGCGCGAGGGCGAGGGAGTCCTCGAGACGGGTCATGAAGGCCCCGGCCCCGGTCGTCACGTCGAGGACGAGGCCCGTGAGGTCCTCCGCGAGCTTCTTGCTCATGATGCTCGCGGCGATGAGGGGGATGGCGGGGACGGTCGCCGTGGCACCGCGCAACGCGTAGAGACGCCGGTCGGCCGGGGCGATCGCGTCGGTCTGCCCGATCAGCACGCAGCCGAGCCGCTCGAGCTGGGCGACGGCACGATCGAGGGAGAGGTCGGTGCGGAACCCCGGGATCGCCTCGAGCTTGTCGAGGGTGCCACCCGTATGCCCGAGCGCGCGGCCGGACATCATCGGCACGGCGACGCCGCAGGCAGCGACGAGTGGCGCGAGGACGAGGGAGACCTTGTCCCCCACCCCGCCGGTGGAATGCTTGTCGACGCGAGGGCGTCCGAGGTGCCCCAGCGAGAGCCGCTCCCCGCTCTCGAGCATCGCGGCCGTGAGCCCCTCGATCTCGGCGTCCTCCATCCCGCGGAAGTAGACGGCCATCGCCATCGCGGCCATCTGGTAGTCGGGGATGTCGCCGGCGGCGTAATAGCGCATCAGCGCTGTCCACTCGTCGCGTGTGAGGGCCCCGCCATCGCGCTTCCGCTCGATCAGGTCCGTGACGCGCATTGGCTCGCTCCGGGGACGGTGGCTAGAATCCGATCAGATTCCGCGACAAGCGCGGGGCAGGCGATCACCGAGGGGGCAACCCCGGGGACAGGGAGCGAACGGGCGATGCGACGGCTGCTGGCGATGGGCATGCTGGGTGGGCTGGTCGGCTGGGGCGGCACCGCGCGGGCACAGGCGGGCACGGACGTCGCGCCGCTGCTGCAGGCCGCCATCGCCGCAATCGACTCGGGCCAGTTCGCCCCCGTCGATCGGAGGACGCGCCTCTACGCCACGGGGCAACGTCTCGCCGACTCCGCCGTGCGCGTCGCCCCGCGGAACGCCACCGCCCACGCGGTCCGGGCCATTGCCCTCGGGCGCACCGCGCAGGCGCTCGGCGCGAAGGAGCGGACCGCGTACGGCACCGACGTGCGTCGCGAGGTACGGGCCGCGCTCGCCCTCGACCCGAACAACGCGCCGGCATTGCACGTGCTCGGGATGTGGCACGCGGAAATCCTGCGACTGAATCCGGTCGCGCGGCTCGCCGCAAAGACGCTCCTCGGTGGCGCCGCGTTCGCCGAGGCCGACTGGGGCGAGGCCCAGCGTGCCTTGGAGCGCGCGGTGCAGCTCGAGCCCGACCGGATCACGCACCGGCTCGACCTCGCGGGCGTGCTCGCGGACCGCGGGGACGCCGCGGGCGCGGCGGCGCAGTACGCGTGGATCGCCCGCGCGCCCGCGCGTGAGTTCAACGACGCCGCGTACAAGCGGCTCGCTGCCGAGCGCGCGCGCCGGTGACCACGCCCGCCGCGCGCGCCCGCATCCTCCGCCGGGAGCTGGAACAGGCGGCGCACGCATACTACGTGCTCGACCGCCCGACGCTGAGCGACGCGGCGTACGACGGGCTCTTCCGCGAACTTCAGGCGCTCGAGCGCGACCACCCCGAGCTCCGCGACGCCGATTCCCCCACGAACCGCGTCGGGGCGGTGGTGACCGAGAGCCACCTCACGAAGCATGCACACCTCGTCCCCATGGGCTCGCTCGACAACGCCTTCGACGAGACGGAGCTCAGCGAGTGGGAGGCGCGGGTGCGGAAGCTCACCGGCGACGCCGTCGATGTCGATGGCTACTGCTGCGAGCTCAAGATCGACGGCGCCGCCATCTCGCTCACCTACCGCGACGGTGTGCTGGTGACCGGCGCGACGCGCGGGAACGGGAGCGTCGGCGAGGATGTGACGGCGAACCTCCGCACCATCCCCGACGTCCCGCGCCACCTCGACGGCGCCGGGTGGCCGGCGCTCATCGAGATCCGCGGCGAGGTCTATATGACCTTCGACGGGTTCGAACGGATGAACGCCGAGCGCGTGACCGCGGGGGAACCGGTCTTCGCCAACCCGCGGAATTCCGCCGCCGGCGCGCTCCGGCAGAAGGACCCGCAGGAGACGGCGCGGCGCCCGCTCCGCTTCTTCGGCTACGCCTTCGCCGTGCCCGGCGCTCCCGACCTGCCGTTCCGCACGCAGTGGGCGCTCCTCGAGACGCTCGGCGGCTGGGGGATTCCCACCGCCCCACATCGTCGGCGGTGTGCGACCCTCGACGACGTGCACGCGTGGGCGCGTGAACTCGAGACGACGGTGCGCCCGGCGCTCCCCTTCGCGATCGACGGCGGCGTCGTGAAGGTCAACACCCTCACGCTCCAAGGGGAGCTCGGCGTGGTCGGTGGCCGCGTGCCGCGCTGGGCCATCGCTCGGAAATTCGCTCCCGACCTCGCCGAGACGACGCTCCTCGAGGTCGAGGTGCAGGTCGGGCGGACCGGGGCCCTCACCCCACGCGCGGTGCTCGCCCCCGTCGAGGTCGGCGGGGCGACGATCACCTACGCGACGTTGCACAACTTCGACCTCATCGCCGAGAAGGACCTCCGCATCGGTGACACCGTGCAGGTGAAGCGCGCCGGGGAGGTGATTCCGCAGGTGCTCGGCCCGGTCCCCGAGCGTCGGACGGGCGCGGAGCGCGTGATCACGGCGCCGACGCGATGCCCCGCCTGCGACACCCCCGTCGCGCGCGACGAGGCGGAGGTGGCGCTCTACTGCCCCGACATCGCCTGCCCCGGCCGTCGGCTGGAGTCGCTCGCGCACTTCACCAGCCGCGACGCGATGGATATCCGGGGCCTCAGCTACCAGCGCCTCGAGCAGCTCGTCGCCGCGGGCCTCGTCACCGACGCCGCCGACCTCTACACGCTCACCGCCGAGGCGATCGCCGGGCTCGACCGGCTCGGCGCGCGCAGCGCGGCGCAGCTCGTCGCGGCAATCGATGCGTCTCGGGCGCAGCCCCTCTCGCGACTGCTGAACGCACTCGGCATCCGGCACGTCGGCGCCGAATCGGCCAAGCTCCTCGCGCGCCACTTCGGGACGATGGAGGCGCTCAGCGAGGCTACGGTCGAGACGCTCGAGGCGCTGCACGGCGTCGGCGGGACGATGGCCGCGGCGGTCCACGCCTGGGCCCGTACCCCGGCGATCATCCAATTGATCGCGCGCCTTCGTGCCGGCGGCGTCCGGATGGACGAGCCACAGGGGGCGCGCGGCGAGGGCCCCCTCGCCGGCCTCAAACTGGTGCTCACGGGCACGTTCCCGACGCTCTCTCGCCACGACGCCACCGCACGGGTCGAAGCCGCCGGCGGGAAGGTGACCAGCGCCGTCTCGAAGGCCACCGACCTCGTCGTGGCCGGCGACGAGGCGGGAAGCAAACTCGAGAAGGCGCAGCAGCTCGGCATCCCTGTGATCGACGAAGCCGAGCTGCTCCGCCGGCTCGACGCGTGACCCCACCGACCTCCATCCCCTCCCCGCGATGACCTCCCTCGACTCGTCACTGTCCCCGCACGTGCCCGCGACGATGCGCGCGATGCGGGAGGCACTCATCCGCGACCTCGGCGACGGGTTCGCTGCGGTGCTCCAGGAGGCGGGGACCGCCGGCGGCGGCGCGATGATGGACGCCCTCGATGGATGGTGCAGCCGGCGCGGGCTCGGACATCCGGAGGCGCTCGCGATGTCGCGTTTCCGCGGCGCGCTCACCGACTTCCTCGCGGAGATCGGATGGGGGCACGTGCGATTCGTCCCGCTCGGCGACGCGGTGGTCGCCCTCGAGGCCGCCGACTGGGCGGAGTCCGAGGACGCGCCCAGGCTGCCGCATCCGAGCTGCGTCTACACGGCCGGGATGCTCGCCGACCTCTTCGGCCGGGTGGCGGATGGCCCGATGGCCTGCCTCGAGGTGACCTGCCGCGCCGCCGGGGATCCCGCCTGCCGGTTCCTCCTGGGCAGTCCGGAGGTGCTGACCGCGGTGCACGAGCGGATCCTCGAAGGGAGCGGCCACGAGGCCGCGGTGCGCGCGGTGGGGTGAGCGGCGTTGCTGCCCCTCCGGGCGACCGATAGCTTCCCTCGAGCGACGCCCCCTCCACCGCCCCGTCCGAAATGGCCTTCTGGGACCGCCTCTTCGGCGGCCGTTCCGACTCCGCACCCAGCCGGCAGCGCCTCGACTATCTGAACGAGGCGTTGGTGCTCGAGCGTCAGGGGGACTACGACGCGGCGGTCACCAGCTATCGGCTCGCGCTGCGGGAGCGCCCGGAGGACCTGAAGATCCTGCAGAACATGGCGATCGCGCTGAGCAAGGTCGGCCGCGTCGAGGAGGCGATCCGGTCGTACAAGAAGGCGGTCGACATCGATCCGACGGCGAGCGGCGCGCACTATGGCCTCGCCTTTCTGCTCGTGAAGCGTGGCGACGCGGCCGGCGCGATGAAGCATCTCGAAGCCTTCCTCGCGCATCCGCCGGGCGGCGACGACGCCGCGCGGTTCGTGGGGCATGCACAGGCGACGCTCGACCAGCTCCGCGGCGGGGACGCCACCGCCCCGGCGGCGGGATGACCCCTGGCGCCTCGATCGCCGTCGTCAGCCAGAAGGGGGGCGTCGGGAAGACCACCACGGCGGTGAATCTCGCCGCCGCCTTCGCGCGGCGCGGCCTGAAGACCCTGCTCATCGACGTCGACCCGCAGGGGTCGGTGCGCTATGGCGCCGGGCTCCGGCCCGGGCATCCGCTCCACGGCTTCGCCGATTACCTCGCTGGGACCCGCGCGCTGCGCGACATCCTGCTGCCGACCGCGCTCCCCTGGCTGCGCGTGATCCTCGCGGGGAGCGTCTCCGAGGCGCTCGACCATTCCGACTATCTGGTGCGCTTCGGCGAGACCGATCTCCTCGCACGTCTCGTCGCGGAAGCGAGTGACCGCTGCGACGTCGTGGTGCTCGACACACCGCCGGGGCTCGGGCCGGTGACCCGCGCCGCACTGCAGGCGGCGGACCGGGTGCTCGTGCCGCTGCAGGCGGAGCCGCTCGCGTTGCAGACCACACCACAGATCCTTCGTGGGGTGCAGGACATCGTCGCCAGTCATCCGCGGCTCGTCTTCGACGGAATCCTCCTCACGATGTTCGAGGCGGGGAACCCGGCCTGCGAGACGACCGCGACGTACCTGCGCCAGAAGGTGCCGGCGCACCTGCTCCTCGACCTCGTGATCCCGCGGAGTCCGGCGCTCGCCGAGGCGTTCGCCGCCGGCCAGCCTGCGGTGGTACGTGCGCCTGCGGATCTGGCGTCGCAGGCGTACGTGAACCTCGCGACGCGGCTCGCCGCCCGGTTCGGCCGGTGATGCGCGCCGCCCACCGGGTCCGACCCGCCCTCGCCACCGCGGTGGTGCTGGCGGCGACGCTGGTGGGATGTGGGACCGTCGGCACCGAGCCGAGGGCCGTGCAGGCGCTCGACTTCACCGCGTTCCCCTATCCGGCGGTCATCACCGGCGACTCGCTCCGCGACGAGGCGGGCCGGGTCGCGCCGCTCCAGGCCACCGCCTATGACGTCGATGGTCTCGCGATCGCGGGCGCGCCGGTCCGCTTCCTCTCCCCGGACACCGGGGTGACGATCGACACGCTCGGTCGGCTGCGCACCACGCGTCGCCCGGGGCTCCTCCGGGTCTATGCGCTCGTCGACGGGCTGCAGAGCGCCCCGCGCACCCTCCTCGTCACGGCGGCGCCCGACACGGTCCTCGCGACGACGGCGACGACGGTGACGCTCGCGTACGCGATTCCCGACGTCGTCGGCAACGCCTCGCCAGAGCTGACGGTGGCCGTGCGGAGCCGGACGGATACCGATGCCCCGAACGTCACGGGATGGCTCGTGCGGTGGCGCGCGGTGCATCGCGGCGACACGATCGCGCTCGGGGATACGACCTTGGCCGCGCTCCAATCGACGAGTGGCCGGCGGGCAGGCCTCGACACGACGACGAGCGCCGGCACCTCCACGCGGAAGCTGCGCATCTTCGCCAATCGGCTCACGACCCCGCTCGACTCGTTCACCGTGCTCGCCGAGGTGCGACGCGGTGGGGTCGCCGTGCCGGGGAGCCCGATCCGGTTCCTGGTGCGCGCGACGCCGCCTGCGCCGTAGCTTCCGCGGCATCCCCCTCCCTGGAGCCCAGGATGACGACGCTCTCCGGCGGCCCCGCCGTCCCGTACTCGACGCTGACAGCGCTCTTCTTCGAGGCGGTCGAGCACCACCACCTGCCGAACGCGTACCAGGCCAAGCGCGACGGGGTCTGGCAGCCGACCGCGCACGCCGAGGTCGTGGCGCGCGCCCGGCGCATCGCCCTCGGGCTCGAGGCCCTCGGTGTCGTCCGCGGCGACCGCGTGGGGCTGATGTCCGAGAACCGACCGGAGTGGGCCATCGTGGACTGGGGATGCCTCTGCGCCGGCTTCACCGACGTCCCGATCTACCCGACGTTGCCCGGTGAGCAGATCATCCATCCGCTCAACGATGCCGGCGCCGTCGTGCTCTTCGTGTCGACGGCGGAGCAGGCGGCGAAAGCCGGTGCCGTCCGCGCGCAGCTCGGGACGGTGCGGACGATCATCTCGTTCGTCGATCCGGCGCCACCGGGGGCAGACTACGCGCTCGCCGAGCTCGAGGCGGCCGGGGCGCTCCTCGACACGCCCGAGCGCGCCGACGCGTGGAAGGCGGCCGCCCTGGCAATCGCGCCCGACGAGCTCGCGACGCTGATCTACACCTCGGGGACCACCGGTCGGCCGAAGGGCGTGATGCTCTCGCACGGCAACCTCGCGTCCAACTGTGCCGCGCTCCGCCGGCAACTCGATCTCCGGAGCGGCGATGTGGCGCTCAGCTTCCTCCCGCTCTCCCATGTCTTCGAGCGGACGGGGGACTACGTGCTCTTCGCCGCCGGCGTGAGCATCGCCTACGCGGAGAGCGTCGACACGATCACCGCGAACATGGCGGAGCTCCGCCCGCAGGTCGCGATGTGCGTGCCGCGGCTCTTCGAGAAGCTGTACGCGCGGATCGTCGAGCGCGCGCTCGGCGCCGGCGGGATGCGGGCGCGCCTCTTCCGCTGGGCCCGCGCCGTCGCCGAGCGCTGCACCGACATCCGACGGCGCGGCGGCACGCCCGGTGGGCTCCTCGCGGTCCAGTCTCGCCTCGCGGAGCTGTTGGTGTTCTCGAAGATCCGCGCGCGACTCGGCGGACGACTCCGGTTCCTGATCTCGGGAGGGGCGCCGCTCGCGCCGGCGATCAACACCTTCTTCGCGTCAGCGGGCCTCCCGATCCTCGAGGGCTACGGCCTCACCGAGTCCTCACCGGTGATCACGATGAACACGCTCGACGCCCTGCGCATCGGCTCGGTCGGGCGACCGATCCCGGGCGTCGAGGTGGCGATCGCGGACGACGGCGAGATCCTCACGCGCGGCCCGCACGTCATGCCGGGCTATGTCAACCGCCCGGACGAGACCGCGGCGATGATCGACGCCGACGGCTGGCTTCACACGGGCGACATCGGCGTGGTCGAGGGCGGGTTCCTCCGGATCACCGACCGGAAGAAGGATCTCATCGTCACCGCCGGGGGGAAGAACATCGCCCCGCAACCGATCGAGAATCGCCTCACACTAAATCCCTTCATCTCGCATTCCGTGATGCTCGGCGATGGGCGTCGGTTCCCGATCGTGCTCGTGGTACCGGACTGGACGCAGCTCGAATCGTGGGCCGCACAGCAACGCCTCGCCTGGACCGCCCGGGCGGAGTTGCTCGCGACGCCGCTGGTGGTGGAGAAGATGGCGCAGGAGGTGCAGCACACGCTCACCGGCCTCGCCTCCTTCGAGATGCCGAAGCGGATCGGGCTTCTGGAGCACGAGTTCTCGGTCGAGCGGGGCGAGCTGACGCCGAAGCTGAGCGTGCGGCGCCGGGTGATCGACCAGGCGTACGGGGCGCTGATCGAAGCGCTGTATGCTGAAGGCTGAAGGCTGAAGGCTGAAGGCTCGAGGCTCGAGGCTAGAGGCTAGAGGCGAAAAGCAAGAAGCTCAAAGCAAAAGCGAGACGCTTGCAGCTGAATGGCGGAACAAAGGGCCGCGTCGCGCGACGTCTAGGGTGCAGCTTCCAGCTTCCAGCATTCAGCTTCTAGCTTCCAGCGTTCAGCGTTCAGCGTTCAGCGTCCACCTTTCAGCCTCTTTAGTTCCACCATTCCCCCGCTCCCTCCCTCGCTCGCCGCCACCCACTCCTGGTCGTCGCGTGCGAGCAGGCGCGCGCCGACGGGCGGCTCGGTACCGGCCGGCGCGACGATACGCCCGCCGGGCGTGACGACCCGGGTGAGATCGTCGAGGAGCCACGCCGGCCACGCGTCCACCGCCGCCGCCCGGAACGACGCATCGGTGAACGGGATCGACCGCGCCTCGCGGCCATCGTCCCGCGACGGATCGAGCACCACCACGTGGACGTCGTGCGCCGCCTCGAGCGCGGCCGCGTACCGCGCGTAGCCGCCGGTCAGGAGGATCGCACCGCCCGGCGCATCGAGGTGCAGCAACGCGGCGAGCCGGTCGAGCGTGGCCGCGTCCGCCGCACCCTCGGCCCCGGCACCCGTCAGCCGGAGCCCCGTCGGGAAGGTGAGCGCCCCCGCCGCGATCCGCGCCTCGAGCCCGCATACCGCGCAGCCGACGATCGCCCGGTGCAACACCCGCGCACGTGTCTCCTGCGCGACGACGATGAGCGGGGTGGGCGTATGCGCTCCGGGACAGCGGAGTCGTTCGGCGAGCTCGAGGCGCATCGAGACGGCGGACCGCTCAGCTCCGGGCCAGCCGGAGCTCCTCGATATCGACGTGCGCCGGCCGCGTGACGACCCACGCGACGGCGTCAGCGACGTCGCTCGCCTGCAGCATCTCCGCGCGGGATGGCAGGGCGGGATTCCGCTCCGGCGCGTGCGCATCCCAGAGAGCGGTGTCGGTCGCGGCGGGTGAGATGAGCGTCGCGCGGACGCCGGTGCCGCGCGTCTCGGCGCGCAGCGTCTCATGCACCGCACGCACGGCATGCTTGGACGCCCCGTAGAGCGCGTTCCCCGGGAAGACCAGACGGTCCGCCACCGACCCGATCGTCACGACGTCGCCGCTCCCGCGCACCCGCATCGCGTGCAGGAAGGCGCGTGTGAGGCGGAGGGGCGCCGCGACGTTCAGGGCGAGCGCGTCGTCGATCGCGTCATCCGAGGTCGCGTCGACGGCGCCGAGGGGGAAGCTCCCCGCGGCGTGCACGAGGATGTCCGGTGCGGCGCCGAGGGTGCGGGTGACCTCCTCGGCGAGCCGCGCGACCGTCGAGGCGTCGCTGAGATCGGCGGGATGGGCGGAGGCCGATGGGCCGAGCGCGGCGGCGAGTGCGGCGAGTGGCGCCGCGCCCCGAGCGACGAGCAGGACGCGTGCGCCCTGTGCCGCCAGCGCGCGCGCCGTCGCCTCGCCGATCCCCCGCGAGGCGCCGGTGACGAGGGCGGTCCGCCCCGCGAGCGGTCGACTCACCGCCGGGTCGTGTGCCCGTAGGCGAGCCGCAGGAACTCGTCCCGCGTCTTCGCATCGTGCTGGAACCCGCCGCGCAGCGCCGAGGTGATGGTGCTCGACGCCTGCTTCTCGACCCCGCGCATCATCATGCAGAGATGCTCCGCCTCGATCACGACGCCGACCCCCTCGGGCTGCAGCACCTCCTCGATCGCCTGCGCCACCTGCTCCGTGAGGCGCTCCTGCACCTGCAGGCGCCGCGCGAAGACCTCGACGATGCGCGGGAGCTTCGAGAGGCCGACGATGCGTCCGTTCGGGATGTACGCGATGTGCACCTTCCCGAAGAAGGGGAGCATGTGGTGCTCGCACATCGAGTAGAACTCGATGTCGCGCACCATCACCATCGAGTGGTGCGCCTCCTCGAAGACGGCGTCCCCGACGACGTCGGCGACGTCCATCGCATAGCCGCGCGTGAGCCACGCCATCGCCTTCGCGACGCGCTCCGGCGTCTTGAGGAGCCCTTCGCGGCCCGGATCCTCGCCGATGAGCTCGAGCTCACGGCGGATGAGGCCTTCGAACTCGACCATCTTCTCGGCACGGATGGGCGGGGCGGCCTCGAACTGGTCGGAGCCGGTGATGGGCTTGGTGGGGTGCGCGATCATCTCAGCGACCGTCGTATTCGACATATTGGTTCTCCGTCTCCCAGAGCTTCAGGCGGGCGAGCCGCGCGGGGGCGACGGCCGGCGCGAGGACGCGCCAGATGGCGAGCACGAAGTTCTCCGTGCTCGGGATGGTCCCGGCCATGAACGGGACGTCGAGATTCAGATTCTTGTGGTCCACCACGTCGACGATCTCGCGCTCCACGACCGCCTTCACGTCGCGGAGGTTCACCACGAAGCCCGTGGTCGGGTCGACGGGACCGTCGACGGTGACCTCGAGCGTGTAGTTGTGGCCGTGCCAGTTCGGGTTGTTGCACTTCCCGAAGAGCCGCGCGTTGTCCGCCTCGCTCAGCGCGGGGTTCCAGACGCGATGCGCGCAGTTGAAACGGACGATGCGGGTGATCTGGACGACGGACATGCGATGGGGTCGGTGGCGGATCGGTGGCGGATTAGATGAACCCCGCCGGCGCGGGCACGGTTCCGACGGACGGGTGCGGACGCCCACACCCATCGGCGAGGGCGGTCGGATGGGGCGGGAGCACCGAAGCCCCGTCCGCGGGGGACGGGGCTTCGGCAAGGGGTGGAACGAAGCGAGGTTTTTGAAGCCCTGTCGAATGCATGAGGCCCTCACCCTACGTCCGCCTTCCCGGCGTCCGGGCATGGCGTCGGCAGAGATGTTGGATCCGCTTCGGAGGACTTATCGGCTCAAAAAGTGAATCGCCCCGTCCCGAGACGTATCTTTCGGGAAGGTAGACCGCGTCCGCGACACCGTCAATCCGACCCTTCCGCCCTGCCCCGTCATGGATCTCCTGACCATCGCCGGTCTCGCCGCCCTCGTGCTCTGGGCCGCCGGCACCTTCGCCTTCGAGGCGCCCGGCGTCATCCACGGCCTCCTCACGCTCGGCGTCTTCCTCCTGGTCCTCGGCGCCATCCGCCGCGCGAAGCCGCCGCAGCGCTGATCATCGCGCGGCCCACGCGCTCGCGAGCGATCCGCGCGTCGGGCTCGAGACGCCCCGCCGCGCCATCAAATCTCCCAGTTCGACAGCACGAGCCCCGCGCCCGCCGTGGGCTCCTCGCAGCCGGCGAGATGCATCCGGAGGTCGGTCCAGCGGACCCGCGCCCCCGCGCCGACGAGCGTCGCGAACGTCTCGCCGTATTCCCCCTGCACCCGCAACGCCCCGCGCAGCGCCCCGCTCGCGCGCGCCTGTGACGCCACGGCCGCGGCGAGGCGCGGCACCTGACGACGGTCGGCGAGCGCGACCTTCAGCACGCGGATCTCCTCGAGCGCACGCCCCTCGACGAGCGGCACATCGTGGTAGAGCGCGAACCCTTCCAATCGCCCCGTGCGATCCTCGAGGAGGAGGCAGTCCCCGATGCCGTGTGCGATCGTCGCGGCGATCTCGCGCGCGTAGTCCGCGCCTGGACGCAGCCGATCGACGAGCGCGGTGCAGGCGGCGAGCGCGGCGGTGCGCTCCGCCGCCGGCAGCAGGCCGAGCCGCGGGGCCGGGCCCGCCCCGATCGCGGCGGCCAGCGTGACCGTCACGGTGACACGACCCGGGAGGAATCCGCGGCGCGCGTAGAAGCCGATGTTGTCCATCGTGCGCGGCATCGTCTCGAGCCCGATGATCGTGCACCCCGCCGCCCGCAGGTGCCGCACCGCGGCCTCGACGATCCGCCCGCCGACCCCCTGCCCCTGCAGGTCCTCGCGCACCGCCAGCGGGCCCATCCACCCCTCGCGCCCGGAGACGTGCGCGAGGTTGAACGCCGCCAGCGACCCGGTCTCGTCGCGCCACGCCATCGCGCCGTCCCCCGCCGCCTCGAAGGCGAATCCCCAGATGCGCGGATGCAGCGGCGGCACGCGCACGCCGACCATCCCATCCCGGCGATATCGCTCGCTGAAGGCATCGCTGAAGAGCGCATTCAGTTCCGCGAGCGGCACCGTCGCCAGCGCGACCGGACCCGCCACGCGCCGGGGCGCGACCGCGGTCACGACGGCACCGCCGCGAGCGCGGCGAGCCCGTCGAACGCCTCCGCGTCGGCCGTGCCGCGCGTGGACGTCGCGACCCGCGCCGCGCCGGTCCGCGGATCGACCCCCACCGTGATGACGCGATCGAGTCCGTCCTTCACCCCGTCGATGTGCGTGATGACGATGACCTGCTCGAACCGATCCTCCATCGACCGGAGCAGCGAGACCACCGCCTGCCGCCGCACGTCGTCGAGGGAGCCGAACACCTCATCGAGCACGAGGAGCGAGAAGCGCTGCCCCGCGCGATCGGCGATCATCTGCGAGACGGCGAGCCGCAGCACGAGGAACGCGAGATCCTCCTCCCCGCCGGAGATCACCGGCTTCGGCACCCCCTCCTCGAGCAGCTGGATCCGGTACTTGTCGTCGAGGTCGAGCTCCGTGTAGCGCGCGTCGGTGAGGTCGCTGATCAGCCCCGAGGCGATCTCCGAGAGTTCGGGACGCATCGCGGCGTTGAGGTCGGTGCGCAGGTCACCGTAGACGCGCACCAGCTCCTCGTGCAGCCGTCGCTCGGCCTCGAGCCGCGCGGCGTGCGCCCGCTGCACCTCGCTGGCCTCCAACGCGGCCGTCGCACGGTCCACCTCGGCGGCGGCGGTCTCCCGCGCGAGGCGCGCGGCCGCCGCGCGCTGCTGCGCCTCGAGCACCTCGAGCCGAGCCGCCTCGTACGCCGCCTGCAGCGTCGCATCCCCATCGGCCGGGAGCTGCAGCGCCGTCGCCTCCGCGCGCCACGCCTCCCGCCGCGCCTCGAGCTCGCGCCGCCCCGCCTCGAGCCCCTCCGCCTCGCGCTCGAGCGCGGGGAGCCGCTCGGCTCGGGCGACGAGGCGTGCCGCGTCCCGCTCGAGCTGCAGCAGCGCCGCCAACTCCGCTTCGAGCAGCTCGTGCCCGGCCGCGTCGTACCCCTCGGGCAGCAACCGCCGTTCTCCCTCGAGCGTAGCGAGGAGCGCCGTCTTCGTCGCGAGCTCCTGCGCGACGCCGCGATGCTGGCGTGCCGCGCCCTGCGCCTCGACACGCGCGCGCTCGAGCGCGGCGAGCCCCTCGCCCTGCGAGCGCCGCGCGGCCTCCTGCGTCGCGAGCGCCGCCGGCATCGGCTCGAGCTCGGCCGCCCGCTGACGGAAGTAGGTCCCATTGGATTCGAGCGCCGCCATCTGCGACTCGAGCACCTGTACCACGTCGGCGAGATGCGAACCGAGCGGCCGCGTGCAGGTCGGGCACGGACTCGCATCGCCGAGCGCGACGATCCGGTCGCGCTGGTCACGGACCTCGAGATACTGCGCCCGCAGCGCGCGCAGCTGCGCGTCGACGTCCTGCCGGTCACGCACCCATCCGGTGCGGAGCCGCTCCACCTCGCGCTCCACCTCGGCCAGCGCCTCGCGCGCCGCCTCGAGCTGTGGTGTGAGCGCCACCTCGGCGGCGGCCGCCGCCGCGAGGCGCGCCTGTTCCGCGCGCAGGGCCGTGGCGTCGGCCTCGAGCAGCGCCCGCTGCTCGTCGATCGCGCGCCGACGCGTCGCCCCGTCGCGGAGGGTGCGCTGCGCCTCGGTCCGCGCCCGGACGTCGGGGAGCGCGTCGAGCCGGGGCCGGAGCGGGGCGAGCGCCCCGACCGCCTCGACCGCGGCGGCCTGCTCCGTCGCGAGACGCGCCGATGCGGCGGCCTGCCCGACGAGCTCACCCTCCACCCCTGCAATCGCCCGAGCGATCCGCTCCCGCGTCTCCCGCGCCGCCTGCACCGCCGCCCAGCGCGGCGCGATCGCTTCGTGCGCCGTCGTCGCGGCGGTCACCGCCGCCTCGGCCGCGGTGACCTCGGCCGCCGCCCGGTCGCGTGCCGCCCGCGCCTCAGCGAGCTCGCGGGTCAGGGCGTCGGCATCGGGCAGCGCGCTGCGCACGCCGACCAGCTCCGCCGTCAGCGCCTTCCGCCGTTCTTCCGCCGCGTGTTGCGCCAACCGGAGCCGCTCATAGCCGAGGACGCGCGACAGGAACTTGCCACGGTCGGGGGCGCTCAGGTTTTGCATGAGCGCAAGCTCTTTCTGCCCCGTGAAGTAGGTGTGCGCGAATTCGTCGCGCGTCATCCCCAGACGGCGGCCCACCATCTCCGTCACCGCGCGCACCGAGTTCGCCACCGGCGCGTCCGCGCCGTCGAGGTAGAGCTCGGCCGTGGTCAGTCCGCGGAGCACGCGGTAGCGATGCCCCGCGAGCTCGAACTCGAGCTCGACGCGCACCGGCGCCCGTGCCGGGGCGCGGAGGGCACGGATCGTGTCGGAGCCCCCGCGCGCGGCGTGCGCTCCGAAGAGCGCCCAAATGATCGCCTCGAGAATCGTCGACTTCCCGGCGCCGTTCGGGCCGATGATCCCCGTGAGGCCCCGCTCGAACTCGAGCGTGGTGTCGAGGTGCTGCCGGAAGTTCTGGAGCCGCAGTCGGACGAGTCTCATCCCTCGCCTCCGGGGACCAGTCGGTCACCCTCGTCGCGCTCGGCGTCCTCGAGGTACCGGAGCCCGAGCGCGACCAACGCCTCGCGCGGCACGTCGGCGGGGAGCGCGCGCGCGGCGAGCGCCTCGCGGAGCGCGTCGGTCAGCGTGGGCCGACGCCCGGGCGCGCCCCCCGTGGCCTCGCGGCGTACCGACTCGGGACGGCGCACGTCGAGATGGAAGTGCAACGCGCGCCGCTGCACCTCGCGCAGCGCGGCGTGGTCGAGCTCCCGCGCCACGTGGCGCGGGACGTCGCGCAGCACGAGCCGCAGTATCGCCCCGTCGATCCCACCCGGCACCGCGGCGACCGCCGACGCGATCGCCGCGTCGAGCTCCCCCGCCGTCCGACCCGAGCCGTCGACCGCCGGCAGGTCGAGGAGCGGGCGCGTCGGCGCGAGGGGATGCACAACCTGCACACCGGTGCGGAGGTCCCGCTCGATCATCCCCTTCCCGGCGCGGCCCGCGACCCGCTCCTCGCGGAGCTCCCCCCAGGGATTCGTGCTCGTGTAGTCGAGCGAGCCGGCGTACCAGACGTGGTCCGCCACGCGCGTCGTGACGTGGTAGTGCCCGAGCGCCACATAGTCCCAGCCCGCACGCGTGACCTCGGCGACGGGGATCTGGGCCGCGGCCCGATCGTCTCCCCCAGCCGCCGGGAGCACCCCCTGCACCTCGCCGTGCAGCACGAGCACGTTGTACCGCGCTTCGGGATCGGGGGTGAGCTCCACGCTCCCCGGTGGGAGGTCCGGCACGGCGAGGACCGAGACGCCGAGCCGCGGGAACTGCAGCCGACGAGGGGCGCGGTCGGCGACGAGGATCGGCGAGGCCCCATCCGCGCGCGGGGCGAACCCCTGCTCGAAGAGTCGCAGGATGCACGCCGACTCCGTCGAACGCGGCATATCGTGATTCCCCGCCGCGATCACGATCGGCGTCTCCGGCAGTCCGTGCACGAGGCGGCCGAACTGCCGAAAGGCGTGGAGGATCGCCGTATTCGTAGGGCGGACGGTATGAAAGACGTCGCCGCCGATGACGATCAGGTCCGGGGCCAGCTCCAGGATGCGGTCCACCGCGCGCGCGAACGCCTGCGCGACGTCGGCTTCGCGCTGGTTGATCCCCAAGGGCGTCTGCCGCTGGTACTGGCGGAAGCCGAGGTGCAGGTCGGAGAGATGGAGAAGGCGCACGGACCGCGAAATCTACCCGGGCCCACCGTCACCCGGCCCGCTGCCGCGGCCCGCCACCCGTCGAGCGGGGCCGGGCGACGCCGGCGGTCAGCCGTACTCGTCGTCCGTGGCCGGCGCACGCAACGGGGCCGGCCCTCGCCCGCCCACCACCTCGGGAGCGACACGCTTCCGCAGCTGCTTCGAGAAGAAGGCGAGCACATTGTCCGGGCGCTTCAGCAGGGTGACGTTCCGTGCCCGGAGGATCGCCTCCTCGTCGTCCCCCGCCAGGGCGAGGATGTCCTGGACCTGCCCCACCGTGATCGAGGCGTCCAGTCGCCGCAGCGTCTTCGTCACCGCCATCTCGAGCGTCGGGACCTCGGCCGGCGGGAACTGCTCGACCCCCTCGCGCCCGGTGAGCACCGCGGGCCGCGGGAAGCGCACGAAGATCGGCTGGCCGAAGTGCGGGTGCCGCACCATCAGCTGCCCCTTCTCCAACGTCGCGAGCCGCGCTTTCGTCGCCGGCGCGAGCGTCTGGTAGCCGGGCGTCGCGAGCTCGTCGGCGTCCATCCGCCCGAAGAGCTGCGTCCCGCTGTTCCCGACCACGCGCCGATGCACCTGCGAGCGGAACTGCTGCGCGCCGAAGAGGACGAGCCCGAGATACCGCCCTCGCTCGGCGATGTCGAGGAGCATCTGCCGCACGTACGTGTCGGCGCCGTCGGAGGGGGCGTACTTGTTGAGCTCGTCGACGAACACGACGACCTGCTCCACGCCCAGCGCGCGCTTCTCGAGATGCTCACGGAGCTGCGAGATGATCCGCGCGAAGACGAGATCCTGCGCATCCTCCTCGAGCTGCGCGACGTCGACCACGTACACCGCACGATCCTCGAACGCCCCGAAGGGCAGGTCGCTCACCGTGCCATCATCGGTGACGAGCCCCTTGCAGCGGGTCGAGATATTCCCGAGGCGGTTCCGGACTTTGCGGATCGTCGCGATGTGATGCGTCCGCCACTGTTCCTGGTTCGCGGCCTCCATCCCCTGCAGGAGCTCGCGGAACCAGCGCTCGAGATCGGCGAAGGCGCGCACCTCGTGCGCGCCCTCGAGCAGCTTGTCCTCGAACCGCTGGTCGACGACGCGCTCCTTGATGAAATCGATCAGCGCGTCGGCCTTCGCGTCGATGTCCTCACGACTCAGCAGGACCTCGGCGTACTGCAGCGTCTCGCGGAGCCCCCACGTCAGTGGGGTGACGCTGTCGGCCAACGCGTCGTGCGTGCGGAGCGTGGCGAGGTGCGTCCCGCGGGCGTGCCAGGGCGCGAAGTAGCGGACCTGTGCGAAGGGCTCGGCGGGGACGCCGAGGGCGTCATAGAGCGCGCGATCGGCGGGGTCGAGCCGCGTCGCAGGGCGGTCGATGAAGCAGAGGTCGGGGCCCTTCACGTTGAAGCAGACCGCCGCGACCTTTCCCTTCCGCGCGGGGAGATGCGTGAAGATGCTCGCGAGGAGCCACTGGACCGCGCTCGTCTTGGTCGCGAGCCCCGAGACGCCGGAGATCGCGAGGTGCGCCGCCTCCGGACCGAGGAGGAAGTCGGCGTCGAGGTGGACCGCGGCATCGGTGCCGCCCGAGCGGTACGCGCCGACGGGGATGCCGCGCGCATCGCTCCCCTGCACGTACGTGTCCATCCGGAGCGCGGCCTGCACGTCGGCCTCGGTGGCCAGATGGACGGTGCCGATCGGGACAGGCTGCAGTGGCTCCTCGGGGACCTGCCGGAGCACGGCCGCGGTGTAGAGGCGAATCTCCGTCCGCTCGGTCGGCGCACTCGCGCTCGAGCCGGGCACGCCGTCGGCGCCGAGCACGTCGTGGAGCGGCGTCTGCAGATCGGTGTACCCGAACCCTTCGGTGACCACGCCATAGACGCTGGGGAGGACGCCGTTCACCGGGCGCGTCGACTCGACGCGCACGATCGTCCCCACGCCGACCGGCGCGTCGAGCGCGGTCCAGAAGTGGAACTCGTGCGGGGTGTTCGGTCGGCGCTCGGTGGCGACGACGCGACCGAGGACGGACGCGGTCACGGCAGGCTCAGCGGGGAAGGATGGCCGTAAGGTACTCTTCGCACTCGCGGATGCCGTAGACCATCACGTCCCACCGTGGGTCCGGCAGGGCGCTGGGCGCGCGTTCGGCGAGCACCCAGCGCGAGACGGCGTCGGCGCGCGCGGTGAGGTCCCCCGTCGGTGCCACCTCCACGCGCACGAGCCCGAAGAGCGGCGAGCGCGCGCCGGGGTCGCGGAGCCGGAGGTACCAGGAGGCGACGGGGTTCCGACGCGGCGAGTGCAGCGTGACCGCGGTGGTGCGTTCCCCCTCGCGGAGGCCGAGCACGAGCGGCAGCTCGGCCGGCGCGGCGTAGAGCGTGCGGTGCGACTTCACCACGCCGATCACCGCGTCGGCACGTGCGCCCTCGGGAGACCCGCTGATCCCGCCGTCCACCAAGAGCGGCCCGTCCCCCTCGGCCACCCAGGCGGCGAGGAGGGCGAGTTCCTCCGCCTCGCGCATCCGCTGCACCGCCGTGAGCGCACGGGCGGCGAGGTCCTGCGGATGTCCCGAGGGCGGGGTGGGCTCCCCCGCGGTGGTGTCGACGAGGGGGATCACCGCGCCGAGCGCCCCGACGAGCGTGGGCTCGAGCGCGGCGACCGGGAGGACGAGCGCCTCGCGGCGGCGCGCCTCACCCCAGGTGCGCAGCTGCCGCGCCTCGCGGCGGCGCACCGCGGCGGCCACGGCGCCGTGTACGAGGGGAACCGCACCGATGTGGGTCACCACCTGCGACCGCTGGATCCCGTCGAGGAAGGCGCGGATCCCGGGCTCGGGCGCGCCCGGCACCACGCGCACCGCCAGCCGGTCCCCCTCAAGCGGGGTGACCGGCTCGACACGCGGCGCGGCGTCGTCGAACGCGGGGCGCAGCTCCAGCGGGGCGCCGGCCGCACCGACGCCGACCCCCGCGGCGCGAAGCGCACGAATCGCGGCGCGCATTCAGCGCGCCCCGGAGAGCACGAGCGGGAGGATCAGAGCGTCATCGGGGAGGGAGGGACGTTCAGGAGCCAGAGCCCCGCGATCTCGGAGCGGGCGTCGACCTCGACCAGCAGGTCGCGGCCCACCCACACCGGTCGCGCGGCCCGTGGCGGACCGATCCGGAAGTGTATCGTGCGCTCCGCCTCGTCGGCCACGGCCGCGAGCGGCGTATCGACCTCGAGCGCCGTCACGATCGCCCCGCCATCCGCCAGCGGCACCGCGAGCCGCGCGATCCCATCCGCCTGCGGCGGTGCCAGCTCCTCCACCAGGTGCACGTCGGGCCAGACCGCGACCTCGACCGAGGCGAGCCGCCCCGCCCGGAGCTCGAGCATCAGCCACGCCCCGTCGGTCCCCTCGATGTCCATCGAGCCCGAGAGCCCGTCGGGCATCACGGACGGCCGCAGCGCCGCCGTCAGGATCTCCGTGTCGATATCCCAGCGGTACTCGACCGGCGGGAGCTGCCCTGCGTCCAGCGTCTCCATCCGCACCAGCAACGACACGCGCGCCTCCTGGCGTCGGGGGCGGCGACGCTACGAGTCGCGTGCCATCGCCCCGGGAGCGGAAGGCTGCGTCCGGTGGCCGCCGGACGCATCGGGGAGTCACCCGACGCGCATGTCAGCGGCGACCCGGGCGATGCGTCGGCACGCCTCCACCACCTGCGACTCCGCGGCGGCATACGAGACGCGCACCCAGTCGGGGGTGCGGAAGGCGGAGCCGGGGACGATCGCGACCCCTTCGCGCTCGAGGAGCGCGGTGCAGAACTCGGCCCCGGCGTCGGCGCCGGTGCCCGGCGCCTTGATGTAGAAGTAGAACGCTCCCGCCGGCTCGAGGACGGTCAGCCCCGCGGCGCGCAGGATCGGGAGGGCGGCGTCGCGCCGCTTCCGGAACTCCGCGACCATCGCGTCCACCGCCTGTTCCACGGGCGCACCGAGCGTCAACGCGGCCAGCGCCGCGTGCTGCGACACCGCCGCCGCATTCGACGTCGTGTGCGACTGGAAGGCATTCATCGCCTTCGCGAGCGGCGCGGGCGAGATCGTCCAGCCGATCCGCCACCCCGTCATCGCGTACGCCTTGGCGACGCCGTTCACGATCACGAGGTTGTCGCGTCGCGTGGCGACCTCGAGCGCCCCCGGCGCCGGCGCGTCGTACGCGATCCGCACGTAGATCTCGTCGCTGATCACCCACCACCCGCGGTCGGCCGCGAGGTCGAGGATCGCGCGGAGCTCCTCCGGCGAATAAACGCTGCCCGTCGGATTGCTCGGCGAGTTCAGCATCAGTCCGCGCGTGCGCGGCGTCGCGTGCGCCGCGAGCCGCGCCGGGTCCACCTTGAATCCCCGGGCGGGATCGCCGTGCACCTCGACCGCCGTCGCCCGCGCGAGTCCCACCATCTCGTAGTACGACGTCCAACTCGGCGTCGGCACCAGGACTTCGTCCCCGGGGCCGAAGAGCGCCACGCAGGCGTTGTACAGCGACTGCTTCGAGCCGTTGGAGACGACGACCTCCGCCGCCGTCACGCGGTCGGCGCCACGGTACGCGCGGTTCGCGTCGGCGGCGATCGCCTCACGCAGCGGGAGGATCCCCTCCACCGCCGTGTAGCGCGTCGCCCCCTGCTCCACCGCCGCGGCGGCCGCCGCGCGGATCGGCGCCGGCGTATCGAAGTCGGGCTCTCCGGCGCCGAGGTCGATGATCTCGCGCCCCTGCGCCTTGAGCGCCTTCGCACGCTGCGAGACCGCGATGGTCGCGCTCTCCTTGAGGGCGGCGATGTTCTCGGAGGGGCGGAAGACGAACGACTCGGCCATGCGGGGCTCGGGCGCGCGGGTGGGGACGATACGGGACGCGGTGGAGGGGGACCGCTATATTTCCGACTCCCGAACGATACCACGCGCGCCGGATCAGGCGCCATTGACAACCGAGTCCGAGTTGACCTCCGCCGATCGCGAGCCCACGGGCGCCGTCCGCAGCGCCGCCGCCGCCTACTTCCTCCCGCCCGACTGGGCCCGGGTCGCCCGGCTCGCCGTGCCCGCCCTCGAGCGCCTCACACCCGGCGCCGGGGTGCAGCTCCTCCTGGTCACCCCGGACGCGGACGCGACGCTCGAACTCGCGCAGGCCCTCGCCGCGCTCCCCGCCGCCGCCGGCCGTCGGATCGTCGCGGCGACGAGCGCGGCCCGCGCCGCGCGACTCTTGGCGCCCGGCACCGCCGACGTCGTCATCGGCACCCCCGCGGTCCTTGCGCCGGCCGTTGCCGCGAACGCCCTCAAGCTCGGCACCGTTGTGCAGCTCGGTTTCGTCAGCGCAGATGAGCTCGACGCCGACGAGGCCGCGCTCGCGAGCGTCCTCGCCGAGGTGCCGAAGGGCGCCGCGCGGTGGCTCACCGCCCTCGAGGCGACCCCAGGTGTCGAGGCGCTCCTCGAGCGGCATCTGCACAAGGCCCGCCGCATCACCGACGACGTCGTCCCCGCCGAGGGGACGGCGCTCGCGGTGCCGGTGAAGGTCCTCATCGCCCCGGCCACCGACGGCCGCGCCCTCCAGGGGATCCTCGACGAACTGGACGCGCCCTCGGCCGTCGTGCTCGCGACCGAGCCCGCCGTCGCGGCCGCCGCCCGCACCTTCGCCGCGGCCGCGGGCTACGGCGAGAGCGCGCTCGTCCAGGTGGTGGAGGACGCGGTGCCGGGCCACGCCGCGCTCGTGGTGCTGCTCGGCGTCCCGACCGCCACGGCGTGGGCGAGCGTCTGCGCGGCCCAACCCGCGCAGGTCGTGGCCGTGATCCCGGCGCGGCAGCGC
>JARIFA010000002.1 GCA_031127075.1 Gemmatimonadota bacterium
CGCGAATGATGTGGAACCCGTACACCGTCTCGACGAGCGGGCTGATGCGGTTCACCGGGAGCGCGAACATCATCCGTTCGAACTCGGGCACCATGACGCCGCGCCGCTGCCAGTCGAGATCCCCCCCGCGCTCCGCCGAGCCGCGGTCCGTCGAGTAGCGCCGCGCGAGGGAATCGAAGTCGGCGCCCCCCTCGAGCAGACCGCGGAGGGAATCCGCGAGCGCGCGGGCGGAGTCGACGCTCGCCGCCCGCGCCTTCGGGGCGACGACGACCTGCCGGAAGGCGACGGTCGCCGGCCGCGGCGGGAGCTCCCGCTTGAGTCGGTCGAAGGCCTCGGCGACCTCGCGCTCGGTCACGTTGGCCGGCGCGAGGCGCCCCTTCGCCTTGAGCGAATCGATCGCCTTCCGCTGCAGCTCGTCACGGATGGCGGATTCGACGGCCTTCTTCCGGTACTCCTCAGGCGTGCCGAACCCCTCGCGGCTGAGCGCCTCCCGGAACTGCTGGTCGGTCTGGAAGTTCGAGCGGACGCCATCGAGCTGTTGCTCCACCTGCGCGGCGACGTCGGTCTCGCCCACCTCGATCTTATACTCTTTGGCGATCGCGATCAGGACTTCCTTATCGACGATCTGTCCCAGGAAGTCCCGGGCGAGGGCGAGCTGCCCCGCGCTGTCCGCGGGGACCTGCAGGCCGCGCGACCGCGCGAAGTTGATCGCCTCGAGGACCTCGCTGAAGAGAACCGGGTGCGTCCCAACGACGGCGACGATCCGATCGACCTCGATGTCCTTGAGGGGACGCGCCTGCGCCCCCGCCGTCCGCCCGAAGGCGAGGACGACGAGGGCGCCGACGACTCGCGACGCGCGGAGCGCGAGGCGGGTCACTGCTGCGGCGGGATCGGCGCGCCCGGGAGCGGCACGGCCGAAGGCGGCTGCGTCGCGGCGCGGGCCGAGTCGGCCGCGGCGCGGAGCTTCGTCGCCGCGGCGAGGGCGCGGTCGAGCCCGGCCGGGGTCACCCGGTTGTCGTAGCGGGCCCGGAGCACGCTGGCCACCTGGTCCGGGACCTCGACGTACTGCACCTCGTTCCGGACCACCTGCGCGAAGAACGCGTTGGCGCGGCGCGCCGCGACCGCGGCACGACCCTTCGCATCCGGCGCGCTGTCCGCGAGCGCCTTCGGCGTCACACCGATCGCCTCCATCACGCCGGTGACGCCCCCGAAGAAGGCGGTGCGGATCTGTGCGAGCTCGGCCGAATCCGGTTCCACCTTGAGCGAGTCGGCGACACGGAGGAGGAACTCGTTGCGGATGACGTTCTGCACGAAGATCGGGATCTGCGAATCGGGCGCCTGCAGCACCTGGGCGCGCACGCGGGACTGCGGCGGGAAGGCCGCCATCCACCGCGCGAGCTTGCCGGCAGAGAGGTCGGCGAGACGCGACGTCGCGACGGCCTCACGGCTGTCGCGGTAGGCGTCCGGATCCTCGGCGATCGCCTTCACGAGCTTCGGCGCGCTCTCCTTGACCTGCACCTGGGCCGTGCTGTCCATCGCCGCGAAGTAGAGGCTCTCCGCGCGCTGGGCCGCGACGCCGCGATACGCGTCGGCGAACTCGTCCTTGATCTCCGCGTAGGTGTGCCGGCGGATGATGTGATAGCCGAACTGCGTCTCGACGACGCCGGTGATGCCGCCCGGCGGGACGGAGCGGATTCCCGCATCGAACTCCGGCACCATCTGGCCGGCCGGGAAGACGCCGTAGTCGCCGCCGCGCTCCTTCGAGCCCGGATCATCGGAGCGACGCTTCGCCACGTCGGCGAAAGTCGCGCTGGTCACCGTCGCCGCGATCCGCTCGGCCTCCGCCTTGATGGCGGCGTTGGCGGCCTCGGAGCCCGGCTCGGTCTTCTTGGAGAGGAGGATGTGCGCCGCACCGAGGAGCGCGCCGTCGGTGTACGCCTGCTCGAAAGTGCTGGAATCGACCTGGCTCCAGTCCTTGCTGATGACGTCGAACACCTTCCGGAAGCGGAGCTGCGCGATCGCGGCCCACATCCCCTCGTCGGCGTCCTTCGTCGTGCCGAGCGTATCGCCTTCGGCGGCGGCGGCGGCCAGGAGCTGGTAGTTCACCCAGAGCTGGGCGACGGCGCGGATCGCATCCGGGCGCAGCGGGACGTCGGTGGCGCCGAGGAGCGCGGCGACGGAGTCGACGTGGAGCTCCTGGGAGCCGGCGCGCGCGACGACGTCGACGTGCGCGGTCATCGCGTCCTTCAGGGCCGCACACGAGGAAAGGCCCAGCAGGGCGACGAGAGAGACCAGGGCGAGACGAAGGCGAGTCATGGGAGGGAGGAGAGAGGGAACGGCTCAGGCCGCGTCAGATGGAGCGATGGTGCGCAGCGCGCGAGCGAGCCCTTCCAGCAGGGTCGCCCCGCCGAGCCGCGTGAGTTTGAGCGACAGGGGGTGGACCCGGCGGACGTCCACTTGGAACTGGACGTCCCGGAAGGCCGCCGCGAGCGGCTTGAGACGCGGAACCGCGTCGGCTCGGAAGCTAACACGGGCCTCCGCGCCATGCACGAGGATCCCCTCGACGCCGAGGGGGGCGCCGAGCCGGCGCAGCCGCGCGATGCCCAGGTAGGCGACGGCCGGTTCCGGCAGGGGACCGAACCGGTCGCGCAGTTCGTCCCGGATCGCGTCTACCTGCTCGGCATCCCGCGCGGCGCCGAGGCGCCGGTAGAGGTCGAGCTTCACCTCGGCCGAGGCGATGTACTCGTCCGGGAGATAGGCCGGCAGATCGAGCGTGACCTCCGTCGGCGGCGGGGGCGGCGCCTCGTCCCCGCGCTGGAGCCGCGTGACGGTCTCCTCGAGCAGGCGGAGGTAGAGGTCGAACCCGACGGCGTGCACGAACCCCGACTGCTCGGGCCCGAGGAGGTTCCCCGCCCCGCGGAGCTCCATATCCCGCAGCGCGACTCGGTACCCCGACCCGAGCTCGGTGTGGTGCTCGAGCACGCGGAGGCGCCGCTCGGCGTCCTCGTCGCAGTGCTCCGGCACGATGAGAAAACAGTAGGCGCGACGATGCGATCGGCCCACGCGGCCGCGGAGCTGGTAGAGCTGCGCCAACCCGAGTCGGTCGGCGCGGTCGATGAACATCGTATTCGCGTTCGGCACGTCGAGCCCACTCTCGACGATGAGCGTCGAGACGAGGACGTCGACCTCCCCGGCCACGAAGCGCCGCATCACCGCCTCGAGCTCGCGCTCGGGCATCTGCCCGTGCCCGACCGCGATGCGCGCCCGCGGCACGAGCCGCTGCAGATGATCGGCCACGGCGAGGATCGTCTCGACGCGGTTGTGCACGAAGTAGACCTGCCCGCCCCGATCGAGCTCGCGAGCGATCCCCTCCTCGAGGAGGCCGTCATCCCAGGGCTCGAGCGAGGTGAGCACCGGCGAGCGATCGCGCGGCGGCGTCTGCATCAACGTGAGGTCGCGGAGCCCGGCGAGCGATTGATGGAGCGTCCGCGGGATCGGCGTCGCCGTGAGGGTGAGCACGTCGGTCTCGAGGCGGAGCTGCTTGAGCCGCTCCTTGTGCTTCACCCCGAACCGGTGCTCCTCGTCGACGACGACGAGGCCGAGTTGCTTGAAGGTGACGTCCGGGCTCAAGAGCCGATGCGTCCCGATGACGATGTCGACCGCCCCCGCCGCGACCTCGGCGAGCGCCGCGGCCTGCGCCTTCGGCGTCTGGAAGCGGCTCAGCACCGCGACGCGCACCGGGAAATCCGCGAAGCGGTCACCGAAGGTGCGCGCGTGCTGCTCGGCCAGGATCGTCGTCGGGACGAGGACCGCCACCTGCCGCCCCCCCTGCACCGCCTTGAAGGCGGCACGCACCGCGATCTCCGTCTTGCCGTAGCCGACGTCGCCGACGAGGAGACGGTCCATCGGCCGTTCGCCCTCCATATCCTGCTTCACCTCCGACGTCGCCTTGCGCTGATCGGGCGTGTCCTCGAAGAGGAAGGCGCTCTCGAGCTGCTTCTGCCACGCGCCGTCGGGGTGGTGTGGCGGGCGGGCGGTGACGCGGCGCCGCGCGTAGAGGTCGAGCAGCTCCGCCGTCATCTCCTGGATGGCCGCCCGCGTCTTGTCGCGCTGCGCCGCCCAGCGGCGCCCACCGAGCTTGTGCAGCCGCGGCGGCGGCGTGTCGTCGTCGATCTCGCCGGCGGCGCGGTAGCGCTCCACCTGATCGAGCCGATAGAGGGGCACGTTCAGCCGATCGCCGCCCTCGTACTCCACCACCGCGACTTCGATGGTCGACTCGCCGTGGAAGACGGTCGTCATCCCGCGATAGATGCCGATGCCGTGCTCGAGGTGCACGACGTAGTCGCCCGGCTTGAGGGCGGTGACCTGCTCGAGCGCCGCGCCGGTGACATACCGCCGCGCCCGGCGGATCCGCCGCTCGCGGCGGAAGATCTCGTGGTCGGTGAGCACGCGGAGCCCATCCGGACCGCCGCGCGGCGGGAGGAGGAACCCGCCCGCGAGAACGCCGAGGGCGAGCGCGACCGGCGCGCGATCCCTGCCGCGCGCTTCGAGCAGCTCCTCCAACCGCTCGGCCTGCCCCGCGTTGTCGCAGAGGATCACCGTCGGCGTGCCGTCCCGCACGAGTGCGCCGAGGCGCCCGAGGTCGCGCTCCACCTTCTCGGGGGGGCGGATCGGGAAGGTCACGGTGCGCGCGTCACCCGCCTCCACGGCGACGAGCGCGAGCGAGGGGAAGGCGCCGAGCTGGCGGGCCACCGCATCGGGCGGGAGGAGGAGCGCGTCCCGCGCCGGGACCTCCTCGCCGCGGCGACGTGCGACGTCGAGGTGATGGGCCGCCTCCTCCCAGGTGCGCTGCCACTCCGGCTTGAGACTCACCCCGGAGGGGAGCAGCAACAGCGTCCCGGCCGGGAAGAGCTCGCCGAGCGCGACGCGGGCGTACGGCACCTCGTCGTCGTCACCGCGGACCTCGACGGGGAGGATCACCGCCTGCTCGAGGGGCGCCGTCATCCGTTGCGTCGCTACATCGAACCCGCGGAGCGCCTCGAGCTGATCGCCCCAGAACTCGAGGCGGACCGGTTCACGCATGCCGAAGCCGTAGATATCGATGATGCCGCCGCGGACGCTGTACTCCGCGACATCCTCGACGACGGGGACGCGCGTGAAGCCGACGCGATCGAGGTGCGCGGTGAGGTCCTCCAGGCGCCAGTTGTCGCCGCGCCGGAGCGCGAGGCGCGCCTCCGCGAGGGCGCCCGGGAGGCGCGTGCGCTCCTGCAACGCCCGGACCGTCGTGAGCAGCACGCGCACCCCGCCCCGCGCGAGCGCCTCGAGCGTCTCCACCCGCTCGCCCGCCACCTCCGCGTGCGGCTCCACCTCACCGAGGCCCTCACGGGGCGGGTAGAGCGCGACCCCATCGCCCCCGAGGACCGATTGGAGGTCCGCGAGCCATCGTTCCGCCTCCGCCACCTGGTCCGCGACGACGACGAAGAGCCGGTTCGGCTCCCGGGCGGCGAGCGCCGCGAGGAGGACCGCGTCCGACGATCCCGCGAGGCCGCTCACCTCCAGCCGGCCGTTCACCGAGGGGAGCGCGCCGGTGAGACTGCGGAAGGCGGGGAGCGCGGCGAGGCGCTCGATCAACTGCGGGAGCGCCATCAGCGCTCCACCGGAGTGCGGCGCCCGAAACCGCGACCGGCGACGAGCCACTCCGACGCGAGCAGGAGCAGCGCGAGGATGAGCAGCGCGCGGCTCCACGACCGTGCACCGCCCGCGGCGAAGACGGCGCGGCCGAGGCCGTCGGGCGCCGCGTCGACCGTGCGCGCCCCGAGACGCGTGGCGAGCGTGTCGACGGTGACCCGTCCCGTGTCCGACTCCGACGGTTCGGCGTTCACCACGAGCGCGCCGACGCGTGTCGCGCCGCGACGCCAGAAGGCGACCCCCGCGGCCCACGGCGCCGAGATCGCCTCCTCGGCGGCGACGGGTCGCACCGGTCCCGAGGCGAGTTCGAGCCCATCGACGCCTGCGGGCACCCGGACCATCGCACCCGGTACCGCGGTTGACACCCCCGTGCTGCCATCGACGAGCCGCTGCGAGACGAGGCGATCGATCCACGGCACGAATGCCGCCCGCACCGGGAGGTCGGTGGCCTCGTCGGTCGCCGGGGAGGCGACCAGGACGTAGCCGTCGCCGGCGACCGCCCAGGGGGCGCCCCCGACCGTCGCCACGGTGTCTCGGCGTGCAGCCGCGTCCCCGGCCGCGGTGGCCGACTCGAGCGCATACCACTCACGCGCCATCGCCCCCGCGACGCCCTCCCCGGTCAGGGGGGCGGCGCCCGTGCGCCGCGCGCCGAGTCGCCACGGAATCCCCGCCCGCTCGAGCGCGCGGTTGGCATCGGCGACGCGGATCGGGTCGGACGGCGCGAAGAGCAGTCCGGGCCGACGCGCCTGGTCCATCGTCGCGACCGTGATCCCGCCGCCGACGCGTGCTCGCCCCCCGGCCACGAGTGCGCCGACCGCACCGGCGAGGAAGGGGCCGGCGCCCGAGGCGACCTGCACCGCAGGGGGCTCCCCCACGTGGACGGCGAAGTGGCGCCGGTCATCGCCCCGCAACTCGTCAGGCGCGAGCTCGACGACGCCGGCCTGCCAGCCGGTGCCCGTGAGCTGCGCGCGCGCGAGGATCGTCGCACCGGGGAGCGCCGTCCCGCGCGCGAGGGTGCGGCCGTCGACCACCACGCGCCAGCTCGCGGAGTCGGGGGCGACGACCGTCGCCCGGACCGCGCCGCGCGGATCCCAATGGAGCGGCTCGGCGGCGACGGCGGTGACCGCGCGGTTCACGATCGCACCCGGAGTGACGACGGCCAGGTCGGCGGCCGCGCCCCCGAGCGCCGAGGGATCGATTGCCCCCCAACTCGTGGCCTGGGCGTCGGTGAGGACGACGACACGGCCGGAGGGGAGGCCGCTACCGCGGACGAGCGCGGCGGCGCGACGCACCGCGTCACCGGCATCGCCCGCCCCGTCGAGCGGGCGCACCGCCGCGAGCGCGGCGTCGAGCGTCGGCCGGTCGCCCCCGACGACGACGCCATCCATCGTCACCACCCAGAGCCGATCCGCCGCGGTGGCGGCGCCGACGACGCCACGAGCCGCCGCCGCGAGGCGCGCGAGGACCGGCCCCTCGGGACCCGCCGCCTGCGCGGAGAGCGAGTTGTCGAGCACGATCGCGACCGCGGTCGGCGCGTGGCCGATGCCGGGCGCCCGCGCCACCGGGCGTGCGATCGCCGCGGCGAGGACGACGATGATCGCGCACCGGAGGAGCATCAGCAGCAGGTTCTGCACCTGCACCTCACGCGCGTGCTCGCGCTCCATCCGCAGCAGATACCGCACGGCGGGGAATTCGACGCGCGCCTGCGCGCGACGACGCCAGAGATGCAGAACGAGCGGGACGGCGATGGCAGCGGCGAGACCCCATCCCCACGGCGCGAGGAAGGTCATCCGAGGCGCTGGCGGCGGGCGAAGGCGCGCCGCAACGGCACGCCGAACGGCTGGTCGGTGAGGATCGGCTCGTAGAAGGCGCCCGCCGAGGCGAAGTGGTCGCGCCATTCGGCGAGCGCGTCGCCGACGGTGGAGGCGTACAGGTCGCGGACGTCGGCGGGGGTCGCGATCGATTCCGTCCCGCGCTCGGGGTCGACGAAGGTCGCCTCACCCGAGGCGACCTCGAAGCGACGCTCCGCGGGATCGAGGACGTGCAGACAGGTGACATCGTGCCCCTGACCGCGCAGCCCCTGCACGGTGTCGCGGATCTCCTCGGGTTCGAGGAGCAGGTCGGAGATCAGGATCACCATCCCGCGTCGCGCGATCAGCTTCCCAGCCTGGGCGAGCGCCCCGGCGAGGTCGGAGCCCTGACCGGCACCGGCATCATCGAACGCCGCGAGCATCTTCCCGAACTGCGACTGCCCCGACCGCGGCGGGACGACGGAGCGGATGCCATCGTCGAATCGGATGAGCCCCACCGCATCGCGCTGGCGGAGCAGGAGCAGCGCGAGCGCCGCGGCGAGCCGCTCCGCATAGTCGAGCTTCGTGAGCCGGCCCGGCGCCCCGCGCCATGCCATCGAGCGGCTCACGTCGAGGACGATCGTCGCGCGGACGTTCGTCTCCTCCTCGAACTGCTTGATGAGCCACCGGTCCGCGCGCGCGACGACCTTCCAGTCCATGAACCGGAGGTCGTCGCCCGGCTGGTACTGCCGGTGCTCGGCGAACTCGACGCTGAATCCCTTCTTTGGGGAGCGGTGGAGCCCCGCGAGGAGTCCATCCACCAGCCAACGCGACACGACCTCGAGGCGACCGAGCGCCGCGAGGGTAGCGGGATCCATGAGGTCGGCCCGGACGGCGGGCGCTGACGCGGACATGCGACCGGGAACCTACCGGCGCCGGGGAGAGTGACCAAGGGGGCGCCCGTTGGAGCGGCCCCCACGCCCGGCTAGCTTTCCGGTTTCCCATCGCCCCCGCACCCGCGCCCGTGACCGAGCCGTCCCGCATCCGCAACTTCTGCATCGTCGCCCACATCGACCACGGGAAGTCGACGTTGGCCGACCGCCTCATCGAGGCCACGGGGATGCTCCAGAAGCGGGAGATGAAGGCCCAGGTGCTCGACACGTTGGACCTTGAGCGCGAGCGCGGGATCACAATCAAGCTGAACGCCGTCCGGATGAGCTATGACGCCCCGGACGGGCAGACGTACGAACTCAACCTCATCGACACCCCCGGGCACGTCGACTTCACGTACGAGGTCTCACGCTCACTCGCCGCGTGCGAAGGGGCGATCCTCGTGGTCGACGCGTCGCAGGGCATCCAAGCGCAGACGCTCTCGAACCTCTTCCTCGCGATGGACGCCGGGCTCGAGATCATCCCGATCCTCAACAAGATCGACCTGCCGGGCGCCGAGCCGGAGAAGCGGCGCCAAGAGGTCGTGGATCTCATCGGCTGCGCACCGGAGGACATCCTCCTGGTCAGCGCCAAGGAAGGCCTCGGCATCCCGGCGCTGCTCGAGGAGGTCGTGAAGAAGGTGCCGCCGCCGCGCGGCGATCCGACCGGGCCGCTGCGCGCGCTCATCTACGACTCGTACTACGACAAGTACCGCGGGGCGGTGCCGAGCGTGCGTGTCGTCGACGGCACGCTCACGAAGGGGATGAAGATCACCTTCGGCGCGTCCGAGAGCGTGTACGAGGTCCTCGACGTCGGCTACAACCAGCTGCGCCAGGTCCCTGCGAAGCAGCTGACGGCCGGCGAGGTCGGCTACGTCGTGGCCAGCGTGAAGTCGGTGAAGGAGACACGCGCCGGCGACACGATCTTCGACGCCGAGCACAAGGCCAGCGAGCCGCTCCCAGGCTATCAGGCCGTCCGCTCCTTCGTCTTCGCCGGCATCTTCCCGACCGACACGCAGCAGTACGAGGATCTCCGCGACGCCCTCGAGCGGCTCCAGCTCAATGACGCCTCGCTGAACTACACGCCCGAGACGTCCACCGCCCTCGGGTTCGGCTTCCGCTGCGGCTTCCTCGGCCTCCTGCATATGGAGATCGTGAAGGAGCGCCTCGAGCGCGAGTTCGACCTCGACCTCGTCACGACGGTCCCGAGCGTGGAGTACCACGTGATGAAGACCGACGGCGAGGAGCTCCTCGTCGAGAACCCGGCGCTGATGCCACCGGCCGGGGTGATCGAGTACATCGAGGAGCCGTACGTGAAGGCCCGTATCATGGTCCCGACCGACTACATCGGGCCCATCATGACGCTCGGCACCGAGCGCCGCGGCGAGTACAAGGGGATGAACTACCTCGACACCACGCGGGTGGAGATCGACTGGGAGTTCCCCCTCGGCGAGATCATCCTCGACTTCTTCGACAAGCTCAAGTCGATCAGCCGCGGCTACGCCTCGCTCGACTACGAGATGCTCGGGTATCGCAAGAGCGATCTGCAACGACTCGACATGCTGATCAACGGCGACCCGATCGACGCCTTCAGCGTGATCGTGCACGAGTCGAAGGCCTATGAGTGGGGCCGGAAGGTCTCCGACAAGCTCAAGGACCTCATCCCGCGGCAACTCTTCGAGGTCGCGATCCAGGCGGCGATCGGCCAGAAGGTGATCGCCCGCTCGACGGTGAAGGCGCTCCGCAAGGACGTGCTCGCCAAGTGCTACGGCGGCGACATCAGCCGCAAGCGCAAGCTCCTCGAGAAGCAGAAGGAGGGGAAGAAGCGCATGAAGCAGGTCGGCTCGGTGGAGATTCCGCAGGAAGCCTTCCTGGCGGTGCTGCAGGTCGAATAGCCGAACGGGGGGGGTGAGGACCACGCGGTCCTCACCCCCCCGTCGTGCGCCGCCTCCGATGCGTCGTCAGTCGCGCGGCCGTTCCGTCTCGGGCGCCGATGCCACCGCGATGATGAACCCCCCGTGGTCGCGCGGGTCCACCGCCCGGACATAGATCCGGAAGGTCCCATCCGCGACGAACGTGGCCTCGGCGTCGGTCCCACCGCCGGCGTCATCGTCTGAGGTGACGAGCGTCTCGCCGCGCGGTCCCACGCGGAGCACCCGCACCATCGCGTCGAACGCGCCGCTCCGCACCGTGACGCGCACGCGCTCCCCACGGCCGGTCAGCGTGTACGCCGCGTACACGACCGTCTCCTCCCCGTCGTCCATCTCCGGCCCCTCGGTGAGGAGCGCGCCCTCGCGCGGCTGGCCCACCACGAGCGGCGTGCCGGAGACCGGGGCGGGCGGCGGGACCGATTCGACCACCAGCGTATACGCCCCCGTCTCGTCGGCGTCGAGCGACTGCGCGACGATCAGGTAGGTCCCGGCACGCGACGGACGGAAGAGGAGTTGGGCATCGGTGTCGCCACCGCCGTCATCGTCGCTCGCCACCTGGTCGGTGAGCCCGCCGACGTGTTCGGCGACCCAGACGTAGGCGTCGACGTCCGCGGACCGCATCGTGACGCGATAGCGCCCGCCCGCGACGGCCTCGAAGCGGTAGGCGTGGAAGGCGCCGCGCCCCATCACGACCGGGTCGGTACGACCGAGCCGGCCCTCGACCGTCGCGCCGACGGCGATGGTCCGCGCCGATTCCTGTGCGCCGACCGCGGGCCCCGCGGCGAGCAACAGGCCGAGTCCCACCCACGCGGCGCGATGGCGAGCGAGGCCCCCTCCCTGCAGCGGTCTCATGCGAACATCCCCCCGAGGCCCGAGTAGAACGTCCACAGACGACGGTGGCCTGCCGCGTCGATGAGCGTCGCCGGGTCGCGGTCGACGCTGCCGATCCATACCCCACCCGCCGGTTTGCGTCGCGCAGCGCGTCGGTCGCGGAAGAGCAGTTGCTGCGGGTACCGCGCGGTGGGGCCGAGGTACGCGTCCCGATTAGCGTCGTGCAGGACCACCACGCCGCCCGGGGCGAGGAGCCCGAGCGCCCGCGTGAGGGCGGCCGCGCGCGCGCGGCCATCGATGAAGATGAAGTCGTAGGGCGCGCCCGCGTCGGCCGCCTCGAGGTACCGCGCGAACGAGACCGCGTCCCCGTCCCCGTCGAACGTCCGGTCGTCCGGTGGGACCTGACGCACCGTGGTCCCGGGACGCGTGACCATCCCGGCGAGGGTGCGCGCCCACCCGGCATCGTGTTCGATCGCCGTCCAGGTCGCATCGGCCGGCAGCAACGCGGGGAACTGTACCGTGCTCAACCCGCCGCCCCACTCCAGACACCGCCGCGGCTGCAGCGCCGTCAGGAGATCGCGGAGCAGGTCCTCCTCCGCCGGCCGCATCCAGGGCGTGTCGCGATAGGTGCGCAGCCGGCGGACGAGCCGGGTGCGGTTCCGACGCACCACCTGCTGCAGGAGCGTCGGAAGGAACGGACGGGAGACGACGTGCGACACGAGGTTCACTCCGGCGGTGCGCTGGCGCCCGCGGTGACGAGATGACGGTCCAGCCCCGTCGGCGTCCGGGCGAGGCGCTTGGCGGCGACCTCGTCCCGGATGGCGCGGTTCCGCGCGATCGCCTCAGGGCGCTTGTAGCCGCGGCCGTGGTCGAGATGCACCACCAGCGCCCGGTGACGGACCTGATGGCCCCGCACGCCCGCGTGTGCGAGCCGCTCACCGAGTTCCCGGTCGAGGCCACCCCACTCGAGGCGCTCGTCGAATCCGTTCACGCGAATCAGGTCGTCCCGCCACGCCGAGCTGTTGTGCCCGTTGAACGTCGCGCCCGTCGGGGTGAGGCGATCGAGCCATGCCGAGACGCGCGGGCCCCAGGCGAGCCGCTGGAGACGGCGCGACCAGGGCGTCCCGTGCGCGCGGAGCCAGGCGGGGTCGGTCGCGTGGCCGGCACGGATGTCCTCGGGCGTGATCGCCTGGCTCGTCGCCATCGGGAGCTTCAGGTACCCCCCCGACAGGAACCGGCCGGGCCGCGCCTCGGCCACATGGACCGCGAGCAGGTCGGCGCGGGGGATGCAATCGCCGTCGGTGAAGACGCAGTAGGGATGCGCGGCCCTCGCGATGGCCGCATTCAGAATCGTGCACTTCCGGAACCCCTGCTTCGGGTGCCAGACGTGCTGCAGCGGGAACGCCAGCTGCGGGCGGAGCGCGTCGAGGCGCTCGCGCGTCCGCTCGTCGGAGCCGTCGTCGGCCACGAGGACCTCGAACGCCCGATGGGTCTGGGCCGCGTAGCCCCAGAGCACCTTCTCGAGCCAGTCGGGGCTGTTATACGTCGTGATGATGACGGACAGGTGCATCAGGGCGCGTTACCTTTCAGGGTCCGTGACGACTGCGGACGTACCCAAGGATAGCCGGCGATGGAGGCCGGCGACACGGCGACGGCGGAGGCACCGGTGGGCGAGCGAGCGCGATACATCCTCGGCGTAGACCTCGGGGGGACGAACATCGTCGTGGGCGCGATGCGCGCCGACGGGGCCACACAGCACGCGATGCACTCGGTGCCGACGCGCGCCGAGCTCGGCGCCGACGCGGTCGTGGCGCGTATCGCCGAGGCGCTCGAGCGCAGCATCGCCGAGACCTGTGCCGCCACCGGGGCCACCCGCGCCGACTTCCTCGGCGTCGGCATCGGGTCGCCGGGCCCGCTCGACCGAAAGACGGGCCTCGTGATCTTCACGCCCAACCTCGGCTGGCGTGACTTCCCCCTCCGCGACCGGGTGAGCGCCGCGGTCGGGCTCCCCGCCACACTCGACAACGACGCCAACTGCGCGACCTTCGGCGAGTGGTGGATCGGCGCCGCCAAGGGCGCGCGGCACGTGATAGGGCTGACCATCGGCACCGGGATCGGCGGGGGCATCATCCTCGACGGGACGTTGTTCCATGGCGCGAGCGACGTCGCCGGCGAGCTGGGCCACATCACCATCGATTCGACCGGCCGGCGCTGCGGGTGCGGCAACTATGGCTGTCTCGAGGCGTACGCCTCCGGCCCCGCCATCGCGGAGCGCGCCCGTGAGGCGCTCGCGGGCGGGGAGCCCTCGATCCTCCCCGAGCTCGTCGCGGGCGACCTGTCGCGGATTACCGCCGCCACCGTCTACGACGCCGCGCACCGTGGCGACGAGGTGGCGGGGCACGTGGTGCGTGACACGGCGAAGTTCCTTGGCATCGGCGTCGCCAACTTCCTGAACATCTTCAACCCCGAGGTCGTCGTGCTCGCCGGCGGGGTGACGCAGGCCGGGGACGCGCTCTTCGAGCCGCTCCGTGCGGAGGTGCGTCGGCGCGCCTTCGCCCCGGCGGTCGAGGCCTGCCGCATCGTGCCCGGCATCCTCGACGGTAACGCCGGCGTGATCGGCGCGATCGCGACCTTCGCCCAGCAGCACGGGCTCGCGTGACGGGCGGGGCGCGACGCCCGAAGCGGTTGGGCGTCATCGGCAACTTCGTCTGGGATGTGATCCAGGGCCGGGACGTGCGCACCGCGCCCATCTCGGAGTGGGGGGGCATCACCTACGCCTTGAGCGCGCTCGACGCGGCGCTCCCCGACGACTGGGAAATCGTCCCGCTCGCGAAGGTGGGCCGTGACCTCGCGGCCGAGGCGCGGCGATTCCTCGGGGGCCTCCGGCACATCGCCGCGGACGCCGCGCCGATCGCGGTCGACGCGCCGAACAACCGCGTCGAGCTCATCTATTACTCCGATGAGCGCCGCACCGAGCGGGTGACGGGGGGCGTCCCCCCGTGGACGTGGGCCGGGCTGCAGCCGTTGCTGCGCGACCTCGACGCGCTGCACATCAACCTGATCAGCGGCACCGAGCTCGACCTTCCGACGGCGCAGCTCGTCCGCCAGCACTTCGCGGGGCCGATCTACTGCGACCTGCACTCGCTGGTGCTCGCGCGGGCAGCGGACGGCGGGCTGACGTATCGGCCGTTGCCGGAGGTGGCGGCGTGGTGCGCCTGCGTCGACATCCTGCAGGTCAACGAGGATGAGCTCGCGATGCTCGCGCCCGACGGGCTCGCACTGGCCGCCACCGCGATGGCGGCCGGCGTGCGGAACCTCGTGGTGACGCTCGGGAAACGCGGCGTGGTGTACTTCGCCGATCCCGGCTTCACGCGGCTCGCCGACCTCGCGGCGCCGGCACGCCCGGGGGCCGGCCCGCTCCGGACCGCGCTCGTGCCGGCGACGCCGCTCCGCGGGTCCGGCCCCGGGGACCCGACCGGCTGCGGCGATGTCTGGGGCGCGACCTATTTCTCGCGCCTCCTCGCGGGTGATATCTTGCCCGAGGCGCTGCGACGGGCCTGCGACGCCGCCGCGCGGAACGTCGAACACCGGGGCGCCACCGGGCTGGCCCACCACCTGCGGGGAGAACTGCACGCGCCGTGACCGCCGTCATCACCGTCCCCGCGTCCCTCGACGAACCGCAGTTCGAGCAGGTCATCGACCAGCTCGCCGCCGTGCCGGCCGACGCGAAGCTCCTCGTCGATGCGCGGCACTGCCGCTTCGCGACCCCGTACGGGCTGACCGGGCTCCTCTGCCTGGCGCAGGCGCGCGCGGCGCGCCCCGATTTCGTCCCGCCCGACGATGACGACGTCCGCAGCTACTGGGCGCGCTCGCAGTTCTTCACGCACGCCGACGGGCTCTACACCCTGCTGGGCAACGTCCCGCGGCGGCAGGGCGGCAACTCCGACGTGCTGCTCGAGGTGACGCCGGTCCGCGACTCCGCGGATGTGCAGACGGTGGTGGCGCGCATCCAGGAGCAGGCGGCGCACATCCTCACGCGCACGCTCGACCTCGAACCGCGCGCGACGATGCTCTTCTCGATGACCCTCTCCGAGGCGGCGTCGAACGTGATCGAGCACGCGGGCGGCGGCGGGTGGGTGATGGTGCAGCGCTACGACTGGTCGAAGCGGCGCGTCGGGCGTGAGGTGGTGCAGATCTCCGTCGCGGATGCGGGGATGGGCTTCCGGCGCTCGCTCGAAGGGAGCCGCGCGCGCGCCGTCGCCGACCGCTGGGACGATGCGGTCGCCCTCGAGACCGGCGTCGTGCAGGGGATCAGCCGCTTCGGCGACCCGGGCCGCGGCCAAGGGTTCAAGGGGATCCGCGGCTACGCGAGCAAGGTCGACGGCAAGCTCACCGTGCGCAGCGGCACCGCGCGCATCGCGCCGATCATCCCGCCGTGGGACGACGACCGCGCCCTCCGATCGGGGCTTACCCCCTTCCCCGGTGCGCAGATGAACCTCGTGATCCCGCGCCGGCTCGCCGCGCCGTGACGACCGTCGATCTCGCCTCCGCCCTCGCCGCCTCCGCCGGCGCGCCGCAGCCCCATCTCGTGACGCGCCCCGTCGGCGCGGCGATCCGGGTGCTCGTCGAGCGCCAGCTCGATGCGCTCGCCGCGGGGACCGTCGCGGTGCTCGACTTCTCCGGGATCGGCGTCCTCGACCGCTCGTGCGCCGACGAGTTCGTCGCGAAGCTGATGCTCCCGCGCGAGGGACCGGCGCCCACGCGCGAGGGCTACGTGATGCTGCGGGGGCTGCACGACGGGCACCTCGACGCGATCGAGGCGGTGCTCGAGACCCATGGCCTCGCCCTCGTGGTCCAGCTCCCCGATGGCGCGACGCGTCTCGTCGGCGCCGTCAGCGCGACGGAACGGCGGCTCTGGGAGCAGGTGATGGTAGGCGCCGCGGCCATCGAGGAGCTCGCCGCCGCCGTCGGCTTGGCGGCCGAGGAGGTCCACGCGCAGCTCGAGGCGCTCGTGAGCCGCCGCCTGCTCCGGCGCGCGGGCGGCGGGGTCGCGCCACTCGGGGCACACGCCGCCTGATGGCCCGCGACTTCGCCCCGCTCCTCGTCGTCGGCTTCGTCGGCACCCGCCGCGGCGACGCCGACCGCGGCCCGCTCATCCGGATCCGCCCCGACGACGCCGCCGCGCGCCTCATCGCCGAGGGCGACCTCGTCTGGATCTACGGGCCGCGACGCCACGAGCTCGCGCCGGTCGTCCTCGACGAGACGCTCCCGCGCGGCGGCGTGGTGCTGCGCGATATCGCGGGGATCGCCATCTCGGAGATCGTCCGGCTCGTGACGCGCGATGCGGCGCAGCGCCCGGTCCTCACCTCCCGCCTCACCTGACACGCGATGCCTGCGCGCGCCCCCCGTCGTCCCCTCGCCAGCGCCACCCTCGCCCTGCACGGCGCGCGCGGCGCCCATCGTGCCGGCGACCCGGTCGTCGAACCGCTCGTCCAGTCCGTGATGCATCGGCAGCCCGTCGGCACCACCGAGGGGCTCCTCTACACGCGGTATGGCAACACCCCGACCGCGGAGCGCGTGCAACGGCGCCTCGCGCTCCTCGAGGGTGCCGAGCGCGCGCTGCTCCTCTCGAGCGGGATGGGCGCGACCGCCTGCGCGCTCACGGCCCTCGTCGGCCCCGGCGACCATCTGCTCACCTCCTGCTACATCTACGGCGGGACGCACCGGCTCTTCTTCGAGGAGCTCCCGGCGATGGGGGTGACGATCACCACCTTCGATCCCTTCGTCCCGGGCGCGCTCGCGGCCGCCCTGCGCCCCGAGACCCGCGCCGTCTTCGTCGAATCGCCGGTGAACCCGACGACGCGCGTGCTCGACCTCGCCCCGATCGCGCGCCTCACGCGCCGCCGCGGGATCACGCTCGTCGTGGATTCGACCTTCGCGAGCCCGATCAACTTCCGCGCCCTCGAGCACGGCGCCGACGTCGTCATCGAGTCGGCGACGAAGTTCCTCAACGGGCACCACGACGTGCTCATGGGGATGGTGGCGGGGTCGGCGGCGTACATCGAGCGCGTGCTCCAGAAGGAGATGCTCTGGGGACAGACCCCGGACCCCTTCGCCGTCTGGCTCCTCGAGCGCGGACTCAAGACCCTCGGCATCCGCGTGGAGCGTGCGAACCAGAACGCCCTGGCGATCGCGCGGTGGGCCGAACGGCAGCGCGCCGTGCGACGCGTGCACTACCCCGGGCTCCGCTCCCACCCGGACCACCGCGTCGCGCGCCGGACGCTGGACGGCTTCGGCGGGATGCTCGCGCTGGAACTCGCCGGCGGCGCCCGGGCCGCGACGCGCGCCCTGCGGCGCTTCGAGGTGATCACGCACGCCACGAGCCTCGGCGGGGTCGAGTCCCTCGTCTGCGAGCCGCGCTTCACCTCGCACGCCAAGATGACGTCACGCGAGCGCGCCCGCCTCGGCATCCCCGACGGCTTCCTCCGTTTCAGCATCGGCGTCGAGGCCATCGACGACCTCCTCGCCGACCTCGCCCAGGCCATCGGTCCCGCATGATCCGCTTCACCCGCGTCGCCAAGACCTACGCCAGCGGCCTCCCCGCCATCGAGGACGTCTCCTTCCACCTCACCCGCGGCGAGTTCGCCTTCCTCACCGGGCCCTCGGGCGCCGGCAAGAGCACCGTGCTCAAGCTCTGCTACGTCGAAGAGCGGCCGAGCGGCGGCGAGGTCCGCCTCCTCGGGCAGAGCAGCGTGCTGCTCACGGCGCGGAAGATCCCCACGCTGCGCCGTCGGCTCGGCATCGTCTTCCAGGACTTCCGCCTCCTCCCCGACCGGACCGCGGCGGAGAACGTCGCGTTCGCGCTCGAGGTCACCGGGGCATCCGCGGCGACGATCGGGCCGAAGGTCCTCCGCGTGCTCGACAAGGTCGGATTGAAGGCGAAGGCCGACTCCCGCCCGCACGAGCTCTCGGGCGGCGAGCAGCAGCGCGTCGCGATCGCGCGCGCGCTGGTCAACGACCCGCTCCTCATCCTCGCGGACGAACCCACCGGCAACCTCGACGAGCGCTCGACCCGCGGCGTCTTCGACCTGCTGCAGCAGATCAACGCCGGCGGGACGACCGTCCTGATGGCGACGCACGACCTGCAGCTCGTGCGCGCGTCGGGGCTCCGCACGCTCGAGATGCAACGCGGGCGACTCGTCTTCGACTCGGGGGCGGGCCGCGCGGGCACGCCGGCCGCCGGGACCGAGGAGCTCGCATGAACCTCGCCGTGCGGGAAGGCCTCCTCTCGTTCCGCCGCGCGCCCACGCTCAGCGCGCTCAGCGTCACCACCATCGCGTTCTCCCTCTTCGCGTTCGGACTCTTCGGCCTCGTCGCACTGAACCTGCGGCAGGCGCTCGACCAGGTGGGGGACCGCGTCGAGATCCGCGGCTTCATCGCCGACGGCACCGCCCCGGAGGCGATGAGCGTCGCCGTCGAGGACATCCAGCAGTTCCCGGAGGTCGCGGGGGTCACCCTCGTGACGCAGGCGCAAGCGCTCGAGCGGGCCCGACGCGAACTCGGGGAGTTCGAGGACGTGTTCGAGCCGGGGCTCCTGCCCGCCTCGATCGAGGTGCGACTCGGCGAAGGAGCGCGCTCCCCGGCCGCGGTACGCGCGGTCGCCACGCGCCTCGCGGCCTACGACTTCATCGACGATATCCGGTATGGCGAAGAATGGGTCGCGAAGCTCTACCGCCTCCGCACCATCGCCACCGCCGTCGGTCTGGCGCTCGGGCTCACCTTCGCGCTCGTCTCGATGATCATCATCGGATCGACGATCCGGATGGCGGTGCTCGCCCGCGCGAAGGAGATCCAGATCATGCGGCTCGTCGGGGCGACCGACGGCTTCATCCGCGCCCCCTTCCTGATCGAGGGGGGGGTGAAGGGCCTGCTGGGCGGCGTGGTCGCCCTCGCGCTCACCGGTGCCACCTATCTCGCTATCGGCCGCTTCGTCGTGCAGGCGGCCTTCTTCGGCCCGCTGCTGGCCATCGCGGGCATCCTCGCCGGCGGGGCCCTCGGCGTGCTCGCGAGCGCCATCGCGGTGGGCCGCCACCTGCGCGAGGTCCGATGATCCGACGGGCGGTGCTGGCCGCGACGCTCGCGGTCGGCGCGGCGACCGGGCTCGCCGCGCAAGTGCGCCCCTCGACCCTGCCGCCGTCGGCGCAGCAGGGGGTCGAGCGACTGCGAGAGGAGCAGGCGCAGCTCGACCGGCTCCGCCAAGAACGCGCCGATCTCGAGGAGCGGATGCAACGCCTGCGGAGCAGCGCGCGCGACGTGACCGCCGAGCGGCTCAATCTCGAGCGACAGGCGATGGCCACGGCGCGCCTCGTGCGCTCCCTCGAGCGGCAGCTCGGGACGCTGCAGGACGAGGTGCTGAACGTGAACTCCTCGCTCGCGCGGACGCAGGATGAGCTCCGCATCAAGCAGGCCGCGCTCCGCTACCGCGTGCAGGAGATCTACAAGCGTGGGGCGCTGCACGAGGTCGAGGCGCTGCTCTCCGCCGAGTCGTTCGGCGCCCTCGTCGCGCGGTACAAGTATCTGCACCTCGCCGCGCGCCGCGACCGCGCCCTCGTGGGGCGCGTCACCGTCCTCTCCGACCAGATCGCCTCGCAACGCACCGTGCTCGAGCGCCTGCGCTCGCAGATCGAGGGGAACCGGCGCGACAAGGAGGAGGAGGAACAGCGCCTGCGACGGTTGCAGGGTCAGCGGACCCGGGCGCTCGCGCAGATCGAGGCCGAGACGCAGCGGGCGCAGACGCGCGTGCGGCAGATTCAGCGTGACGAGCAGCGGCTCTCGAGCGTGATCGCCGCCCTCGAGGCCACACGGCGTCGCGCCGAGGCGCGACCGAACGCCGCGCCGGTCACCAGCTCCCTGACGACCGCCGACCTCGGTCGCCTCGACTGGCCGGTGGACGGCACGATCGTGTACCGCTTCGGACGGCAGGTGAACCCGGACAACACGTCGATCCGCTGGAACGGCATCGGCATCGGTGCCGCGGTCGGGACGCCGGTGAAGGCGGTGGAGGCGGGCGAGGTGGTCTTCGCCGAGCCCTCGGGCACCTACGGGCTCACCGTCCTGATCCAGCACGGCGGCGGCGCGTACTCGCTCTATGCCTCGCTCCAGAACGCGCGCGTGCGGCGCGGCGCGAAGATCGCGAAGGGTGACGTCGTCGGCACCGTTGGGCAGGCCGACCCCGACCTCCCACCGCGACTCCATTTCGAGATGCGACCGCGTGACGGCGTCGCGGTCGACCCGCTGGAGTGGCTGAGAGGCCGCCGATGAGCGAGCGTGCGGGCGCGAAGAAGGGCGCGAAGAAGGGCACGCAGAAGGGCACGCAGAAGGGCACGAAGAAGGGCACGAAGAAGGGCACGCAGAAGGGCACGAAGAAGGGCACGAAGAAGGGCACGAAGAAGGGCACGAAGAAGGTTGCGCCGAAGGTCGCCACCGCAGTCGTCACGCAGGCGACGAGGCAGCCGACCGCGAGGCCCACGTCGGCGGCGAACCCGAAGGCGGAGGTCGGCGGCCTGCTCGGCGCCCACGTCTCCAGCGCAGGCGGCCCGGCACTCACCCCGGGGCGCGGCGACGAGATCGGCGCCACCGCCATCCAGCTCTTCACCAAGACGCCGAACCAGTGGCGCGAGCCCGAGATCGACACTGAGACGGCCGCTGCGTTCCGTACGGCGCTCGCCGCGAGTGGCGTACGCTTCACGACGTCACACGACTCCTACCTGATCAACCTCGCCTCCCCCGACGCCACGCTGCGCGCCCGGTCGCTCGACAGCTTCATCCGCGAGCTGCACCGCTGCCACGCGCTCGGCCTCGACGCGTTGGTGTCGCATCCGGGCAATTTCATCGATGACCGCGCGAGCGGGCTCGCCCGGAACGCCGACGCCATCACCGAGGCGCTCGAGGCCGCGCCCGGCCCGACGCGGCTCTGCATGGAGCTGACCGCCGGCCAGGGCACCGTCCTCGGCTCGACCTTCGAGGAGATGGCCGCGCTCCTCGCGCGCGTCCCGGCACGCCTGCAGCACCGACTCGGCGTCTGCCTCGACACCGCGCACGTCTTCGCCGCAGGCTACGACCTGATCGCGGAGTACGACGGCGTCTGGATGCGCTTCGCCGACGTCATCGGGCTCGAGCGGCTGGGCGTACTGCACCTCAACGACTCCGCCGTGCCGTTCCACTCGCGCAAGGACCGCCACGCCTTGATCGGCGAGGGACACATCGGCGATGCCCCGTTCCAGCGCATCATGACCGACCCGCGACTCCGCGATGTCCCGAAGATCCTCGAGACGCCGAAGGGTGACGATATGGTGACGAACGACCGCCGGATGCTGGCGAAGCTCCGAGGGTTCGCCGCCGCGTGAACGCGATGGGGGCGGCGATGGCCGAAGCCACCGCCGCCCCCACCCACCGCAGCGCCCGTATCCCGAGAGGCGCCAACGGTCGGACCGCGACTCAGTTCGCGCCGCCGGTCACCGACACGTTGACCGTGAACGGGCCGAAGTCGACGTGATTCTCCTCGATGTGCAGGAGACCGAACTGCACCGCGACGCTGCCCGTGGTCCCGCCGGCGGTCAGCGTCCCGGTGAACGGGGCTGTACGCGAGAAGGTCACGCCGGTCGCCGGCGTTACCGCGAGCTGGAACACATCGGCGGTCACGTGGTCGTCCGGCTGCCCCTCGGCGTTGAGGAACTCCGCGGCGACGGTGCGTGACCCGCCAGCCGGGAGGCTGACGGTACCCGTGACGGCGCCGGTCGACGAGATGGTGACGACCGAGGTGACGACCGATCCACTGGAGAATGTCAGGCGGATTGACTCAACCTCGGGCTCGACCTCATCAAGGCCGGTGGAATCCGTGCAGGCACCGGCCGCTCCGACGAGGGCGAGCGCAACGATGAGAGAGGACGTACGGCGAAGGCGAGCAAACATCCGTATCTCCGAAGGAAAGAAGGAAGAGGAAAGGGTGAGTGGATACGCATCGCATGCCGTGCGGACCGACCGGTCAGAACTGCACGCGGTACAACAGGGCCACGTTCCGGCCCATATCAGGGATGATCAGCTTGGTGCGGGAGAGGTGATCCCGGATCTCCGCATCGAGCGCGTTGTCGATCCGCAGCGTGAGCGCGTGGAGCCGCCCGCCGACGAGGAACCGGCGGCCGAACGAGAGGTCGAGCGCGGCGAACCCGGCGGTCCGCGTCTCGAAATCGCCGAGGCGGTCCTGAGCCGCGGCCCAGCGCACCGCGCCACCCGCTGACCACGCCGCGGTCTCATGCCGGAGGCCGACGCGACCATTCAGGGGCGGGATGAACGGGAGATCTCGCGACTCGATCCGCTCCGGCTCTGCCCCGACGCCAGGGATCGTGTCGCGGTCCCCGGAAATCGTCCCGCGCACCATCGACGCCGTCGCCTCGACGACCAGATGCTCGCGCAGGGTCCACGAGAGGTCCGCTTCGGCGCCGGAGAGCCGCGCGTCCTCGTTGACGTACTGGAACTTCCAGCGCTCGCCCTGCCGACCGAGCTCACCGACGTTCCGCGCGAAGATGTAGCCTCGCATCCCGTTGCTGAAGACGGCCACCTCAGCGCGGACCCGTTCACGCTCCAGCCGGAGGAACGCCTCGGCGCCCAGCCCGACTTCCTGATCCAAGCGCGGATTCCCGACATCGTAGGAGTACGCGGCGAGGTGCGGGCCGTCGGAGTAGAGCTCGTTGAAGTCCGGCGTCCGGAAGGAGCGGCTCACATTCGATCCGATCCGGACGCCGCCCCCGAGCTCGCGAAGGAGGCCGACCGACGCCGAGAGCGAGCCGAACGTCCGCGGCGCCGCCGGGACCGCGACGCCACCCACCGTCACGTCCGCCGACTCGAGCGGGATGAAGCGGCCGAGGTCGTAGCGCACCCCGGCCTGCGCGTGCGTCCGGCCGACCTGTAGCTCCTCGACGGCGAAGAGCCCGGCCGACCAGTCCGCGGTCGACGGCGTGCGCAACGCGCCCGAGAGATTCACGTCTCGATACTGCAGACGGAGGCCCCACGCGCCGGTCACCCCACCCGCCACCGGCCGATGCCGAGCGACCGCCTCGCCGACGGTCATCTGCTGCGCGAAACGCGTCGAGACGGAGCCGCTCCCCGTGACCTCGTCGTGCAGGTAGTCGGTGAAGGTCATCGTCGCCCGCGCGGACTCGATGAGCCCCGTCGCGCCGTGCCAATCCGCCTCGGCGCGCACCGTGTGACGGCGCATCGCGATGTCCACCCCGCCGGGATGGGCACCGACGAAGCCACCCGGCAGCCCGTACTCATTGTCGTAGAGGCGATAGGCGACGCCGGCATACCCCCACGGCCGCACGAGCGATGCCGCCACGCCGCCGTTGACCGCGGAGGCACCCGTGTTGGCGAGTACCCCGACCGGGGTCCGCACATCCCCGTCCCGTCGCCAGGTCCCCTCCGCGCGGACGGCGAGCGGACCGAGCGGCGCCTCGAACACCCCGCCCGCCGTCGCGCCGGTGTTCCCCGAGCTGAGCTGGGTGAGCACCGAGCCGTGCAGGTGGTCCACCGCTGCCGTCGGAATCTCCTCACGAATCAGGTTCACCACGCCGCCGAGAGCGCTGGAGCCGTAGAGGAGCGACATCGGACCGCGCACAACCTCCACGCGCTCCGCGGTCAGCGCCTCGACGGCGACCGCGTGATCCATCGAGGTGGCGGAGAGGTCACCAGGGCGCATTCCGTCCTCAAGGATGAGCACACGGTCGCCCCCCATCCCCCGCACCACCGGCCGCGCGGTGGCGGGCCCCATGCGACCCACCGAGACCCCCGGGAGCCCCGCGACGGTCGCGCCGAGCGTCCCATCGAGCCGCCGGTCGAGCGCGGCGTCGGCGAGCACGCTCGTGGTGGACAGCGCATCGGCCGCCCCGCGCTCGCTGATCTGGCCGGTCACGACCGTCGCCGCCATCTGCATCGGGGCCTCGACGAGCGAGAAGGTCAGGGTCAGCGGTATGGCCTCGACCCGGACCGCCCGCCGCAGCGCCCGGTACCCGATACGCTGTACCACGAGTTCGTGCGTCCCCGCGGGGACGAGCCCGAGCTCGAAGTGTCCATCTTCGTGCGTGCGCACCTCGCGATGGAGCGCGACGAGGCGCACGACCGCGGCGGCCAAGGGAGTGCCCGAGGCCGAATCACGGACGATGCCGCGCACCGGGACCGCGACAGCCTGAGCGCGGAGCGGTACGGACGCGACGCAGAGGGCCATGAGGCCCACGAACGCACGGAACGCCATGGTGGCGTCTCCTGCCGGAGGGATGTGGACGGACGGGGTCGGAGACCGACGGCCTCGACGACGGCGTGCCCCGTCAGGGCACGCAGGACGGCTCAGGCCTGCGGCGGGCCCGTCGCGGGCGGGATCCGCCGATTGGTCGAGCGGCGCGCCACGCCGTCACCGGTCGGTCCCCCCTCGTCGACGACCGACGCGGCCGCGACCAGCAGCGGACGCACCGACGGCGGCAGCGCCGACGCCGTGAGCGACTTCACGACGAGGCAGTCGCCCTCGGCGTGCTGCGGTGGGCAGTGTCGCTCGGACTCACCGTCCCAGTGCGCCACGACCGCGCCCCCGTGGGGCCCGGTGGCGTCCAGCACCGGGAGCACCACCCCCACCGCCTGCAGCAGCAGGAGGAGGGCCGCGAGGACGCGTGCCGCCGTGTCCAGCCGCCGACGGCGGGGGACGAACGAGTGGAGGGTGGACGGGACGGGGAACATCGGGAGGAAGAAGTAGTCGACGGGGGAAGAGGACGGAAGGGGGGCGCGGCTCTTCCTATCTCGTTAGCCGGGCTAGATTTGGGGGATGAAGCGCGAGGATGCCCTCGACTACCATTCCCGCGGCCGGCCCGGCAAGATCGCGGTCGTCCCGACCAAGCCGCTCGCCAACCAGCGGGACCTGGCCCTCGCCTACTCCCCCGGCGTGGCGGAGCCCTGCCTGGAGATCAAGGCGAACCCGGACGACGCGTACCGATACACCGCCAAGGGCAACCTGGTTGCGGTCGTGACGAACGGGACCGCGGTCCTCGGCCTCGGTGACATCGGCGCCCTCGCCGGGAAGCCGGTGATGGAGGGCAAGGGGAATCTCTTCAAGCAGTTCGCCGACCTCGACGTCTTCGATCTCGAGGTGGGGTCCCGCGACCCCGACGACGTCATCCGGTTCTGCCAGCTCCTCGAGCCCACGGTGGGCGGGATCAACCTCGAGGACATCAAGGCGCCGGATTGCTTCTACATCGAGGAGACCCTCCGGAAGACCCTGAACATCCCGGTCTTCCACGACGACCAGCACGGGACCGCGATCATCTCCGGCGCCGCGCTCCTCAACGCACTCGAGGTGACCGGCAAACCCATCGAGGAGATCCGCGTGGTCTTCTCCGGGGCGGGGGCGGCGGCGATCTCGACGGCCGAGCACTATGTGCGCCTCGGTGTCCGACGCGAGCACATCCTGATGTGCGACCGGAAGGGTGTGATCTTCACCGGCCGCACGGACGAGATGGACCCGTACAAGGCGCGCTTCCAGGCGGAGACGCCCAAGCGCACCATCGCGGAGGCGCTGGACGGCGCGGATGTCTTCGTCGGGCTCTCGGTCGCCGGCGCCGTGACCGGAGAGATGGTGGCGCGGATGGCACGGTCGCCCATCATCTTCGCCCTTGCGAACCCGGTCCCGGAGATCCTCCCGCACGAGGTGCGCGCCGTCCGCGACGACGCCATCATCGCGACCGGGCGCTCCGACTATCCGAACCAGGTCAACAACGTCCTCGGCTTCCCGTTCATCTTCCGTGGCGCCCTCGATGCGCGCGCGACGACGATCAACGAAGAGATGAAGATGGCGGCGACGCACGCGCTCGCCGCCCTCGCGAAGGAGGACGTCCCCGAGAGCGTCGCCGCCCTCTACGGTCTCACGAACGTGAAGTTCGGGCCCGACTACCTGATCCCCTTCCCCTTCGACCCGCGCGCGCTCCTCCGCGTGGCCCCGGCGGTCGCCTGGGCGGCCGTCGCGAGCGGGGTCGCGCGCGAGTTCATCGACCTCGATGAATACCGGGACCGACTCGAGGCACGGCTCGGGCGCGCGCGCGGCATCATGCGCGGACTCATCTCGCGCGCGCAGCACGACCCCAAGCGCGTCGTCTTCCCGGAAGGCGAGGACCCAAAGATCCTCCGCGCCGCCCAGCGGCTCGTCGACGAGGCCATCGCCCACCCGATCCTCCTCGGTCGGCTCGAGCGCGTCCGACAGACGGCGGAGGAGCTGGGCATCCCACTGGACGGGATCACCCTCATCGAGCCGGCCGCCTCCACGCATCGCGACCGCTACGCGCAGCTCCTCTGGCAGAAGCGGCAGCGGAAGGGGCTCTCGCTCGTCGAGGCGAACCAGCGCATCACGCGCGCGACGACCTTCGGCTCCGTCATGGTCGCGGCCGGGGACGCCGACGCCCTCCTCGGCGGCCTCGGCAAGCACTACCCCGAGACCGTGCGCCCCGCCCTCGAGGTCATCGGGGCGCACCCCCAGGTCGGGCTGGCCTCCGGCCTGTATATGCTCGTCTTCGAGAAGCACGTGGTCTTCTTCGCTGACACCACGGTGAACATCGACCCGACAGCCGACCAGCTGGCGCTCATCGCCGCCTCGGCCGCGCAGCTCGCGCGGACCTTCGGTATCACGCCGCGCGTGGCGATGCTCTCGTTCTCGAACTTCGGCTCGGTGAAGCACCCCGAGGCGCAGAAGATGGCTGAAGCCGTGCGGATCCTCCGCCAGCGCGACCCGGAGCTCGTAGTCGATGGGGAGATGCAGGCCGACACCGCCTTCAGTGCCGAGGTGCTCGCGGGACGCTTCCCCTTCTCCGCACTGAAGGACTCGGCGACCGTGCTGATCTTCCCGAACCTCAGCGCCGGCAACATCGCCTACAAGCTGCTCACGCAGCTCGGCGGCGCCACGGCGATCGGCCCGATCCTCGTCGGGATGCAGCACCCCGTCCATGTGCTCGAACAGGGCGCCGACGTGCAGGAGATCGTCAACATGGCGGCCGTCGCCGTTATCGATGCCCAGCAGCGCGCCCGCGGCGTCACCCCGATGGCGACATACTGAAGGCGGGCGCGGCTCCGACCGCCGCCCATGCCCCACCTCTCTCCGTCACCGTACCACATGACCCAGTCCCGCCAGAGCACCATCGGACTCGACACCCTCGGCCTCGCCCCGACCGGCACCGTTCACTGGAACCTCGAGGCCCCCGACCTCATCCAGGCGGCCGTGCGCCGCGGCGAGGGGCAGCTCGCCCATATGGGCCCGTTCGTGGCCGTCACCTCGCCGCACACCGGCCGGTCCCCCAACGACAAGTTCGTGGTCCGGGAGCCGTCCTCGGAGGCCGACGTCGACTGGGGCAAGGTCAATCAGCCGATCAGCGAGGCGCATTTCGAGGCGCTGCTCGCGGATGTGCGCGGCTACCTGGACGGCCTCCCCGAGCTCTTCGTCGAGGATCTCTTCTGCGGCGCCGATCCGGCGTATCGGCTCAGCTGCCGCTATGTCACGCCGAACGCGTGGCACGCGAACTTCGTCCGGAACATGTTCATCCGGCCGGCGATCGAGTCGCTCGCGACCTTCGCGCCGAACTTCACGATTCTGCACGCCCCAGAGTTCCAGGCGGACCCGGCACGCCACGGCACCCGCACGTCGACGTTCATCATCCTGAACCTCGCGCGTCGCACGATTCTCATCGGCGGGACGCGCTACGCCGGCGAGCTCAAGAAGTCGATGTTCACGGTGATGAACTATCTGCTGCCGAAGCAGGGCGTCCTCTCGATGCACTGCTCGGCGAACATCGGGCCGGCGGGCGACACCGCCCTCTTCTTCGGCCTCTCCGGCACCGGGAAGACGACGCTCTCCGCCGACCCGGAGCGCGGCCTGATCGGCGACGACGAGCACGGCTGGAGCGATGACGGCGTCTTCAACTTCGAGGGGGGCTGCTACGCGAAGGTCATCAACCTCTCGCGCGAGCAGGAACCCGACATCTTCGCCACGACCGAGATGTTCGGGACGATCCTCGAGAACGTCGTCCTCGAGCCGGGGACCCGGCGGGTCGACTTCGCCAATCAATCCATCACCGAGAACACCCGCGCCTCCTACCCGCTGCATTACATCCGGAACCACGTGCCAAGCGGGCGCGGCGGGCATCCGAAGCACGTCGTCTTCCTGACCGCCGATGCGTTCGGCGTCCTGCCACCGATCGCGAAGCTCACCCGCGAGCAGGCGATGTACTACTTCCTCTCCGGGTACACCGCGAAGCTCGCCGGCACGGAGCGTGGCGTCACCGAGCCGCAGGCGACCTTCTCGGCCTGCTTTGGCGCCGTCTTTCTCGTCTGGCACCCGACGAAGTACGCCGAGATGCTGGGACACCTCCTCGACCGGCACGGCGCGCAGGTCTGGCTGGTGAACACCGGGTGGAGCGGCGGGAAGTACGGTGTCGGGGCGCGGATGAAACTCGGCCACACGCGAGCGATGGTCCGCGCCGCCCTCGCCGGCCAGCTCGACGGTGTGGCGACCGTGACGGATCCGATCTTCGGGCTCCATCTCCCCAGCGCAGTCCCCGGTGTCCCGTCCGAGGTGCTGCAGCCGCGGAATACGTGGACGGACGGCGCCGCCTACGACGCACAGGCGAAGACCCTCGCGGGGATGTTCGCCGAGAACATCAAGAAGTTCGGCGCGGCGGTGAGCCCGGCCATCCTCGGCGCGGGCCCGCAGGGATAACGTGGCGGTCCTCCGCGACCCGCTCTGGAACAACATCCGCGCCGACGGGCCCTATCTGCGGCTCGTTGACGCGGCGCCGTTCCAGCGGCTGCGGTATGTGCGCCAACTCGGGCTGGCACACCTCGTATATCCGGGCGCGACCCACTCGCGATTCGAGCATGCCCTCGGCGCCTATCACCTGACCGGGCTCACCGTCCGTGCGCTCGAGGACGATGGGCAGCTCGACGCGGTCCCGGAGCTCGATCGGCGTCTGGTGGTCGCCGCGGCGCTCCTGCACGACATCGGGCACTATCCGTTCTCCCACGCCCTCGAGGAGATCGGCGTCCCGCATCACGAGGACGTCGCGGCCCCCCTGCTCTGCGAGGGCCCGGTCGCCGCGGTGCTGCGGGAGCACTTCGCCCCGGATGCCCCCGAGCGCGTCCTCGCCCTTGTCCGCGGGGCGAGCGACTCCCCGCTGCAGGGCCTCATCTCCGGCTCCATCGACCTCGACAAGACCGACTATCTCAAGCGCGACGCGATGATGTGCGGCGTCGCGTACGGCGAGATCGACGTCGAGCGACTGCGCCACGCCCTCACGGTCGTCCCCGATCCCGATACCGGACGCGCCGTCATCGGCATCCGCGAGAAGGGCCTCTCCGCGCTCGAGTCGCTGCTCTTCGCGAAGTACCAGATGTACCGGAACGTCTATTGGCAGCACGCGGTCCGGAGCGCCACCGCGATGTACAAGCGGCTGGTGGAGGACGCGCTCCGTGCCGGGACGATCGACGCCGCACGCCTGGCGGCGTACACCGACGAGGGGCTCCTCCACGACCTGGGCCGGTCCGGCGCGCCGCCCCTGCTGGCGGCGATCCAGGAGCGGCGCCTGTACAAGCGCGCTGTCGAGGCGCCCGCGGCGTCGCTGCGGGACCTCGACCTCGAATGGATCGCGGAGGACCGGGCGCGCACCCGGGCCGCCGAGGACGCCCTCGCCGCCGCCCACGGGCTTCGCCCGGGCGAGCTGCTGCTGGACTACCCACGGAAGACCCGGATGCTCGGACTCGACCTCCCGCTCGTGATGCGGGATGGCGCGGTCGCGCGCCTCACGGACGACGGGATCGCCGGTGCGATCAACCTCCCCATCCTCGCCGACCAGCTCTATCGATCCGCCCGCTGGCTCCGGGTCTTCACGGCGTCGCGGGTCGACCTCCCGCGCGACGCCGTCCTCGACGCCCTACGCCGGGCCTGACGCGTCGCTCTTCCGGGCACGCCCGTGCGCCTCGGCGAGCAGGCGCCCGATCCCACGATAGAACTGCGCGTCCGATGCCTTCCCCTCCTCCGCCATCGCGAGCGCGCAGCGCTCCAGCGCGTAGAGGATGTTGCCCAAGTAGAGCTCGGCGATCCCGGCGACCGACTCCGGCTGCTCAGCCACCCGCGGCCTCACCGATCGCGTCCACCTGCACGACGATCGCCGTGATGTTGTCGAGTCCGCCTTTGGCGTTCGCCTCCGCGATCAGCGCATCGACCACCCGACCGGGGCCGGTGCGGGCGAGGAGGAGCTGCTGCAGACGCCCGTCCTCCACCATCCCCGTCAGGCCGTCGGAGGCCACGAGGAAGACATCCCCCGCTTGGGGCTCGCCGGCGAAGAGGTCGACGTCGACATCCTCGCTCGAGCCGACACAGCGCGTGATGACGTTGCTGTAGGGATGGTTCCGCGCCTGCTCGGGGGTGAGGAGGCCCGCATCGACCTGCTCCTGCACGTACGAGTGATCCTTCGTGAGTTGCACGAGAGCCCCGTCCCGGAGGAGGTAGATCCGCGAATCCCCAATCTGGCCGATCAGGAACCCGTGGTCGGAGACCAGGAGCACCGAGGCCGTCGTCCCCATCCCCTGCTTGTCCGCCTCGGCGAGCATCCGATCGTAGATGGCGCGGTTCGCCGCCTTGAGCGAGGCCTCGAGCCGCTTGGGCGCCTCCGATTCCGTCGCGGAGCCGAGCGCACCGAGTCCCTGCGCGACGATCTGGACGGCCATCTCGCTGGCGACCTCGCCGGCGGCGTGCCCCCCCATGCCGTCGGCGACGATGAAGATGCCTCGCCGCTCATCCGCGTCGGCGAAGAAATTGTCCTCGTTGCCGGCACGGACCATGCCGACGTGGGAGCGCGCGCAGACGCGGAGCTGAAGGCTCAACGGCGGGCCGGGTCGCGGAGAGGTAACGATGCCATCACGACGGGGAAGCTACGGGACGGCCCGGGGGGACGGCAAGCGTTCCGCCTGACCCTCCAGCTCCGTGTCCCCCGCTTGCAATCTGGAGAGACGCGCGTACAGACCTCCCGCCGCCAGGAGGGACCGATGCGTCCCGCGCTCACGGACCTCCCCGTGATGCAACACCAGGATCTCCGTCGCCCCGACGATCGTGCTGAGGCGATGTGCGACCGCGATGGTGGTCCTTCCCTGCATCAGGGTCGCGAGCCCCTGCTGGATGGCCGCCTCGACCTCACTGTCGACCGCCGATGTCGCTTCATCGAGCACGAGCAACGCCGGGTCGGCGGCAATCGCCCGCGCGAAGGAGAGGAGCTGCCGCTCGCCGACGCTCAGGCTCGCCCCGCGCTCACCGAGCCGATGTGCATAGCCGTCCGGGAGGCGCGCGACCACGCGATCGGCACCGACCCGCGACGCGGCGGCACGGACCGCCGCGTCGTCGAGCGGGGCGGCGAGCCGGATGTTCGCGGCCACGTCGCCCGCGAAGAGGAAGATGTCCTGCTGCACGTACCCCACGATCCGGCGGAGTCGCCGTGCGGGGAGGTCGCGGATGTCGACCCCATCAACGCGGATCCGACCGCGCTGCGGATCATAAAAGCGCAGCAGGAGACTGACGATCGTCGACTTCCCCGCGCCGGTGTGCCCCACCAGGGCGAGCGTCTCGCCGGGCCGCACCGTGAAGCTCACGCCGCGCAGCACCCAACTCGACGCCGTCGCCGGCTCGGCATACGAGAACCAGACATCCTCGAACGTCACCGTCACGCCACGCCAGCGATCGCGATCCGAGGACAACCCCGCCGGTGACGACACCACGGCGGCGTCCGCACCGACGATTGACGCGGCACTCACCGCGACCTCCTCCGCCGCCGGCGTGTCGAGTAGCCCGAAGATCCGCTCCGCGCTCGCCATCGCCTGCTGCAACGTGTTGTACTTGTCGGAGAGGTCCTGCAGCGGCTGATAGAACCGACGCGCGAGCTGCAGGAAGGCCGCCACGGTCCCGACCGTGAGGACCCCGCCGCCGACCCGTGGGGCCGCCGCGATGACGAGGCTCGCGAGCGCCACCGTCGTGAGTAACTCGATGGCGGGGAAATAGAGCGCATAGACCGTGACCGACCGGAGGTGCGCCTCGAGATGCGCGCGGTCGAGCGCGACGAACCGCGCCGTCTCGTCCCGCTCACGTCCGAACAGCTGCACGACGCGCATCGCCGTCAGCCGCTCCTGCAGGAAGGCGTTGATCCGCGCGAGCCGACCGCGGATGTCGCGGTACGCGCTCCGCACGCGGCGCCGGAAGACGGCCGACACCCAGAGGATCCCCGGCACGACGAGATACGCGGCCAGCGCGAGACGCCAATCCACGACGACCATCAGGACCGTGATTGCCACGAGGGTGAAGAGATCCCCGAGTCCGGCGACCACCCCCGAGGTGAAGAGCTCGTTCAGCGACTCCACATCCGAGGTGACGCGCGTCACGACCCGACCCACGGGCGTCGTATCGAAGAAGCGGACCGGGAGCCGCTGCAGATGCGCGAAGCACGCGCGCCGCAGGTCGTGCATCACGCGTTGGCCGAGCTCCCCGGTCAGCACCGCCTGCAGGTACGCGCAGGCCACCTGCAACAGGAGCGCCCCGCACAGGAGGAGGACGGCGGAGCGGAGCGCCCCCGCGTCACCGGCGGGCACAGCGACGTCGATGACGTGCCGCGTGAGCATCGGCGGGACCAGTTGGAGCGCCCCGGCGACCAACAGGACCAGCACCGCCCCGACCGTGAGGCCGCGGTAGGGACGCGCCGACGCGAGCAACCGCCGCGCGAGGCGACGGTCGAAGGCGCGGCCGACGCGCTCGTCGTCCGGCGTGACGCTCACCGCGGGGACGTGGCGGAGCGCCGCGCCGTGGCGGCGGACGAGGAGGAGCGGTGGGCGCGGCGGGCCATGGGGTGGATGCCGCAAACTCACCCGCCCACGGGGGCGACGCCACCCCTCCGGCGGGCCCCGCTAGCTTTCCCTTCCTGATGAAGGACCGCATCACGATCCGAGGCGCCCGCCTCCACAACCTCAAGGACATCTCGGTCGACCTGCCGCGCGCGGCGGTCACCGTGGTGACCGGCCCGTCCGGCTCGGGGAAGTCGTCGCTCGCCTTCGACACGATCTACGCCGAGGGCCAGCGGCGCTACATCGAGTCGCTCTCGGCGTACGCCCGGCAGTTCCTCGAGCGGATGCCCAAGCCCGACGTCGACCTCATCGAGGGGCTCTCCCCCGCGGTCGCCATCGAGCAGAAGAACCCCACCCGGACCTCCCGCTCCACCGTGGGGACGGCGACGGAGATCTACGACTACCTCCGCCTCCTTTGGGCGCGGGTCGGCGACACGCATTGCCCGCACTGCGACCGCATCCTCCGCCCCGACAGCGCGGAGACCGTCGCCGACACCATCGCCGCCCTCCCGGCCGGCACGCGGCTCCACGTCACCTTCCCTTTCGCCCGCTCGGCGAAGCTCAAACACGCCGCGATCCTCGAGCACCTCCGCGCCAAGGGCTTCGTGCGTGCCGTGGTCGGGGGCGCGGTGCATCACCTCGACGACCTCACGAAGCCCAAGCCGAACCTCGGCACGGCCAAGGAGGTCCTCGTCGTGACCGACCGGCTGGTGGTCGGCGACGGGGTCCGCTCGCGACTGACCGATGCGCTCGAGACCGCCTTCGCCGAGGGGGACGGCGATGCCGTCATCGCGATCGGCGACGCCAGCGACACCGACGGCCTCACGCTGCGGCGCTTCACCACGCGATTCCGGTGCCCCGACGACGGACACGTCGCCCCGGCCCCCTCGCCGCAGCTCTTCTCCTTCAACAACCCGCGCGGCGCCTGCGGCACCTGCAACGGATTCGGCGCCACCCTCGAGTACGACGAAGCGCTGATTATCCCCTACCCAGATCGGTCGCTCCGTGACGGCGCGCTGCACCCGTGGACGATGCCGCGCTACGAAGGGAAGCGGCGCGCGCTCGCCGAGTTCGCCAAGCGCGAGGGGATTCCGATGGACCGCCCCTGGCAGACGCTCTCGGCGTCGCAGCGGAAGGCGCTGCTGCACGCGAAGACGAAGGGATACGTCGGGATGTTGCCGTTCCTCGACGCCCTCGAACCCAAGAAGTACAAGCAGTACATCCGGGTCTTCCTGCGGCAGTACCAGGCGGCGCGCACCTGCGCCACCTGTGGCGGCACCAAGCTGCAGCCCGACGCGCTGCAGGTCCGAGTGGGGGGCACCCATATCGCCGCGGTGGCGGCGCTTCCCGTCGTCGAGCTGCGCGCTTGGGCGGACGGACTCGCCCTCCGTCCCGCCGCGGCCGCCATCGCCGACCACATCCTGCGCGAGGCGCGCGACCGCATCGCCTTCCTCTGCGACGTCGGCCTCACCTATCTCTCGCTCGACCGCGCGGCCCGCACCCTCTCCGGGGGCGAGGCACAGCGCATCGGACTCGCGAACGCACTCGGGGCCCGCCTCGTCGACACCTTGTACGTTCTCGACGAGCCGAGCATCGGCCTGCACGCCCGCGACCTCGATCGTCTGCTCAGTCTCCTCGCGCGCCTCCGCGACGGCGGCAACACCGTCGTGATGGTGGAACACGACCTCGAGGCGATGCGGATGAGCGACTGGATGCTCGAGCTTGGCCCGGGCGCCGGGGCGCACGGCGGGCAGGTCGTCTTCAGCGGGCCGATCGCCGACGCCGCCGACTCCCCGCTCACCGGCGGCTACCTGACCGGCACGCGAACGATCCCGCTCCCCGAGCGACGGCGGCGTGCCGGGCCGCAGTGGCTCACCGTGACCGGGGCGCGCGCCCACACGCTGCAGGGCGTCACCGCGCGCATTCCGCTCGGCACGCTCACCTGCGTCACCGGCGTCTCGGGGTCCGGGAAGAGCACCTTGGTGCACGACGTGCTCTATCGCGCGCTCGAGCAGCGGCTGACCGGGGAGCACACGGCGCGGTTGCACCTCGGCGAACAGGTCGGAGCCTACGACGACCTCGCCGGCTGGGAGGCCCTGTCGGAGGTCGTCCTCGTCGACCAAGAGCCGATCGGTCGGTCGCCGCGCTCGAATCCCGTGACCTATGTGAAGGCCTTCGACGAGATCCGCCGGATCTTCGCCGACGTGCCGCTCGCCCGGCAGCGGCGGTACACGGCCGGCACCTTCTCGTTCAATGTAGCCGGTGGCCGCTGCGACGCCTGCGAGGGCGCCGGCGCCCTCGAAGTCGAGATGGTCTTCATGGCCGACGTCTTCGTGCCCTGCGAGACGTGCGGCGGGACGCGCTACAAGCCCGAGGTGCTCGACGTCACCTACTTCGGCAAACGCATCACCGACGTCCTCGAGATGACCATCGACGAGGCGATCCGCTTCTTCCCGCACGAAGAGAAGCTCGGGCAGGCGCTCTGGCAGGTGCAGCAGGTCGGCCTCGGCTACCTCCGGCTCGGCCAGCCCGCGACGACGCTCTCCGGCGGCGAGGCGCAGCGACTCAAAATCGCGCGCGAGCTGATCACCGCCGCGAAGTCGCGGGGACGGAAGCTCTATCTGCTCGACGAGCCGACGACGGGCCTCCATCCGCGCGACATCGAGGTGCTCTGTGGCGTGCTCGACCGGCTCGTGGACGCGGGGCATACGGTGGTGCTGATCGAGCACAACCTCGACGTGATCAAACGCGCCGACTGGATCGTGGACCTCGGCCCTGATGGCGGGAGCGGCGGAGGACAGGTGGTGGCGATGGGGCCCCCGGAGGCCATCGTCGGCGTCGCGGCGTCGCACACGGGACGGTTCCTGGCGCCGCTGCTCGGGAGCCCGTCCGAACCGCCCACCGCAGCTTCCCGGACCGCGCCGAAGCGGCGGCGCTGAGGGCCGGCGCCCCGGGTGCGGGCGCGACCCGACTCGCTGGACAGGGTTGAAGCCCTCCGAGGCGCCGACTAGGTTTTTGGGTTCTGGCCGCGTAGCTCAGCTGGTAGAGCAGGTGACTGTTAATCACCGGGTCACAGGTTCGAGTCCTGTCGCGGTCGCTCCACGAAGGGCCTGACGCGCCACGCGCGCGTCGGGCCCTTCGTCGTGACGGCGCCGTTTGGCCCTCGGTCGCACGTGGGCCAAGCCCGACGCCCCCGGCGATGCCCGACCGGCGGAACTCCCGCCCCGATTCGCTCGTTCCTCGCCCATGTCCACTTCTTCGCTGCAACAGGCCGGCGCCTTCGTCATTCTCGGGGCGACCGGCGGCATCGGTTCCGCGATCGCGCGCACCCTCGCCGCTGACGGCGCCTCGCTCGTGCTCGCCGGCCGCTCGCTGGAACGCCTCCACCCGCTCGCCGAGGAGCTGCAGGCCACGGCCGAGCAGGTCGAGGCCTCCGACTTCGCCGCGGTCGAGACGCTGCTGAGCACCGCCCGCGAGCGCCACGGGCGCGTCGCCGGCGTCGTGAACGCCGTCGGCTCCATCCTCCTCAAGCCCGCGCACCTCACGAGTGAGGCGGAACTGGCTGAGACGCTCCGCCTCAACCTGCAGACCGCCTTCGCCGCCGTACGCGCCGCCGGCCGCGTGATGACCGACGGCGGGAGCGTCCTGCTCTTCTCGAGCGCGGCGGCCGAGGCGGGGCTCCCCAACCACGAGGCGATCGCCGCCGCGAAGGGGGCGGTCGCGGGACTCGTCCGGAGCGCGGCGGCGACGTATGCGCCACGAAAGCTTCGGGTGAACGCCCTCGCCCCGGGTCTCGTCGCGACCCCGCTGGCGGCGCGCATCACCGGGAATCCGGCTTCACTCGCTGCCTCGGTCGCGATGCACCCGGCGGGCCGCATCGGGTCACCGGAGGATCTCGTCGCGCCGGCTCGGTGGCTGCTCAATCCCGCGAGCGACTGGGTGACGGGTCAGGTGATTCCGGTGGACGGCGGGATGGCACGACTGCGCACGCCGACGCGCTGACCCGCCGGCGACGCACCTGACGACACCTGGCGTGCCCCGCATGGTCGCCGCGACACCCCACCCCGGCGGCAATCTATATTTCCCCTATGACCGCCTCGCCCGCCCCGATCGTCGGCGTCATCATGGGCTCGAAGACCGACTACGAGACCCTCGCGCCCGCCTGCGAACTCCTCGCCGAGCTCGGCGTCCCGCACGAGGTGAAGGTCGTCTCGGCGCACCGGACCCCCGATGAGATGTTCGCCTACGCCGAGGCCGCCGAGGGCCGCGGGCTCCTCGTGATCATCGCCGGCGCGGGCGGGGCGGCGCACCTGCCAGGGATGGTAGCCTCCAAGACCCTCGTCCCCGTGCTGGGTGTGCCGGTGAACGTCACCGCGCTCAACGGGATCGACGCCCTCCTCTCGATCGTGCAGATGCCGGCCGGTGTCCCGGTCGGCACCCTCGCCATCGGGAAGCCCGGCGCGACGAACGCGGCCGTCCTCGCCGCGGAGATTGTCGGCGCGCACCATCCCGCGATCCGCGAGCGACTCCGCGCGTGGCGCATGGCCCGCGCCGACGCCGTCCGCGCCCAGACGCTGCCGTGACCGGCGCGCCCGTCCCACCGGGCGCGACCCTCGGATTCCTCGGGGGAGGCCAGCTCGGCCGCATGACCGCGATCGCGGCACGGACGATGGGGTACGACATCCGTGTCCTCGACCCCGAACGCGAGTGCCCCGCCCGCCCCGTCGCGGCCCACGTCATCACCGCCCCGTGGGCGGACGCCGCGGCCGCCGCAGAGCTCGCCCGGGGCTGCGCGGCCGTCACGCTCGAGATCGAGCAGATCCCCCGCCCCTCCCTCGAGGCGGTCGCCGCCATCGCGCCGCTCGCACCCGGCGTCGAGGCCGTCGTCACCATTCAGGAGCGCGCCCGCCAGAAGGAATGGCTGCGCGCGAACGACTTCCCCCTCGGCCCGTTCCACACCGTGCGAGACGCCGACGCCACGGCGAGCGCCGTCTCGGCGCTGGGGCCGTCGATCGTGAAGAGCGCGATGGGAGGCTATGACGGGCGCGGCCAGGTGCGCGTCCGCACCGCCGAGGAAGGCGCCGCCGCCTTCACGCGCCTCGGCGCCCCGGTCTGCGTGGTCGAAGCCTTCCTCGACCTCGATCACGAAGTCAGCGTGCTCGTCGCCCGACGTGCCGATGGTCTCGCGGTCTCGTATCCGACGTCGCGCAATCACCACACCGATGGCGTCCTCACCTGGGCCGTGACCCCGTCCGGGGTCGACGCCAAGCGGGAGGCGGAGGCGCAGCAGCTCGCGCTCGCCATCGCCGATCGTCTCGACATCGTCGGACTCCTCGCGGTGGAGATGTTCGTCCTCCGCGACGGCACCTTGCTCGTGAACGAGCTCGCGCCGCGCCCGCACAACACCTTCCACCACTCGGAGCGCGCGCACCCGACGAGCCAGTTCGAACAGCTTGTGCGCGCCATCTGCGGGCTCCCGCTGGGCGCCACCGAGGTCGTGCGTCCCGCGGCGATCCACAACCTCCTCGGTGACCTCTGGTCCGACGGTGAACCGCCGTTCGCCGCAGCGATGCGGATCCCCGGCGTGCGGGTGCACCTCTACGGCAAGAAGGAGGCACGCCCGGGACGGAAGATGGGTCACCTCTCCGCCGACGGCAGCACGCCCGAGGAAGCGCTCGCCCGCGTCCTCGAGGCCTACCGCGCGCTGGCCCGCTGACCGGGCACGCCCCGATGCCGACGCCCACCCCGACCTTCCGTGAACTGACGCGCGACGAGTGCATCGCCCTGCTCGACCGGCATCAGGTGGGGCGACTCGCCTTCTCGCAACGCGAGCGGCTCGACGTCGAGCCCATCCACTACGTGCATCTCGACGGCTGGCTCTATGGCCGCACGCAGCCGGGCACCAAGCTCGAGGTCCTGCTGCACAACCGGTGGGTCGCGTTCGAGGTGGACGAGGTCGACGCCTTGTTCGACTGGCGATCGGTCGTGGTCCGGGGGGGGCTCTATCTCCTCCGTGCAGAAGGCAGCGATGTCGAGCGGGAGCGGTATGCCCAAGGCATCGCAGCGGTGCGCCGCCTCATCCCGGAGGCGTTCACCCCGCGCGATCCGACACCCGAGCGCGCCATCCTCTTCCGGATCCACGTGGATGAGATGAGCGGGCGCGCGGCCGCTACGGCCTGATCCCCCGCCGCGCGAGCTCCTCGCGCACGCGATTCAGCGGGATCGCCTCCACCGTGCGTCCGTTCCCGGTCACGGACGTCGCCATGAAGAGGGAGTTGTACACCGCCTCCTCGACCGCCTCCACGGTCGCCTGGAACAGGGCGCTCATCTCCTCGTTCGCGAGCGCGGTGGTCGTGAGCCGCGTGGCGTCGGACGCCCGGCGGACGGACGGGGCCGTCGAGAAGGCGAGGGCGTAGTCGCCGCTGCCGTTCGACGCCGAACTGCCGGTGCGCCCCAGGCCCATCATCGCGCGCGACGCCACCCGACCGAGGTTGCGGTCGTCGAGCGGCGCGTCGGTCGCGATGACGATGATCACCGACCCGTCGCCACGGTCATCCGCCGGCCCGGGCACCTCGCGCTGGAAGGCGTAGCGCCCCAACGCCTGCCCCACGGGGGCACCCAGCACCTGTAGGACGCCCCCGAAGTTCGACTGCACGAGCACCCCGATGGTCCATCCCCCGAGCGCCGTGGGGAGGACCCGCGAGGCGGTGCCGATGCCGCCTTTCCAGCCGAAGGCGATGGTGCCCGTCCCGGCGCCGACACTCCCCTCCTGCACCTCGCCGGATCGCGCGCCCTCGAGGGCCGCGCGCACGACCGCCTCGGTGACCGGACGCGCCCGGATATCGTTCAGGCCGCCGTCGTTCGTCTCGCCGACAACCGGGTTGATCGAGCGCACTCCCTCCATGCCGGGCTGGGCGAGCAGCCAGGCCGCCATCGCATCCGCCGCCTTCCAGACGCACAGCGTGCAGGTGAGGAGGATCGGCGTCTCGAGCTCCCCAAGCTCCGTCAGCTGCGTCGCCCCGATGAACTTGCCGAACCCGTTCCCGACGTGCAGCGCCGCCGGCACGCGCGAGCGATACGGGTTCTCGCCGTGCGGCAGGATTGCCGTGACGCCAGTCCGGATCGCCGCCCCCTCCACGACGGTGACCTGTCCGACGCGCACCCCCGCGACATCGGTGATCGCGTTGAGGGCGCCCGGCGCAAAGATCCCCGGCGCCACGCCGAGCGCCCGCGCGCGCGACCGAACCTCCTGCGCGTCGAGGGGTGCCCGCGGGACGAAGGGGACGATGGCGAGGAGCATCGAGGTCAGGCGGGCTGTCCGCCACCACCGGGAGCGCGTCATGGGACGTATCTTACGCCTGTGCCGATCCTCCCGCTCCACGGACACGAGACCCTCCGCGCGCGCCTCGCCGACCTCGCGGGCGCGGGGACCCTCCCATCCACGATCCTGCTGCAGGGCCCGGCGGGCATTGGGAAGCAGCGGTTCGCCCTCTGGCTCGGCCAACTGCTCCTCTGTGAGGCCGCATCGCGTCCCTGCGGCACCTGCCAGCACTGCCGGCTCGCCCTCGACCTGCAGCATCCGGATCTGCGGTGGTTCTTCCCGCACGAGAAAATCAAAGGGGATGAGCCGTCGACGGAGGAGGTCGACGAGCGCTACCTCGGCGACGTCGCCGAGCGGCGCGAGGCCGCAGGGCTCTACACGCGCCCGGACGGCTCGATGGCGATCTACAAGTACACCGCGAAGCTCCTGACCGGGCTCGCCGCGAAATCGCCAGCACTCGCCAAGCGAAAGGTCTTCGTCATCGGCGACGCCGAACGGATGGCGCCGCAGGCCGCGAACCAGGAGATGTCGAACGCGGTGCTGAAGCTCCTCGAGGAGCCCGCGGCGAACACGACCTTCATCCTGACGTCGAGTGAACCAGGGGCCCTGCTCCCGACGATCCGCTCCCGCACCGTTTCCTTCCGTCTCTCGCCCGTGCCGGACGGGGCGATGCGCCCGCTGCTCGCAGAGCCCGCGGTCGCGGCCGCCGTGCCGAATGAACCGCCCGAGACGTTGCTCGCGATGGCGGGCGGCGCACTCGGGGCACTCATCGGGGGCGAGGGGCGTCGCGACGCGGTCGCGCGCGCACGACTGCTCCTCGCGGCCGCCGATGGGGGGCGCGAGTCGATGCTGAAGGCCGCCTTCGGTGCGGGATCGGCCAAGGCGCGCGGCGCCTTCCGCGAGACACTCGAGGCCCTCCTGGTGCTCCTGCGCGAACGCGCGCGGGCCGCAACCACCTCCGGGGACGCCACCACTGCGATGCGCGCCCTCCGCGCCATCCCCGCGGTCGAGGAGGCGAAGATGGCGACCGAGGTGAACGCCATCCCGCAGCTCCTGGCGCTCGACGTGATGCGGGCCGTCGCCGGTGATCGCTGAGTCCTGACCTCTGACCCCTGCCTCGATGTCCCTCTCTCATCTCGCCGTGGACGGTTCGGCCGCGATGGTCGACGTCTCCACCAAGCCGACCACTATCCGCCGCGCCATCGCGGAGGGACGGATCCGGATGCGGCCCGACGCGTTCATCGCCGTCCGTGACGCCCAGATCGCCAAAGGCGATGTGCTTGGCGTCGCGCGCGTGGCCGGGGTGATGGCGGCCAAGCGCACCGCCGACCTCATCCCACTCTGCCACCCGATCGCGCTGCACGATGTGCAGGTGCGCTTCACCCTCGACGAGGCCTCGCACACCATCCGCTGCGAAGGCGAGGCCGCCACGGCCGGCCCGACGGGTGTCGAGATGGAGGCACTGACCGCGGTCAGCGTCGCGCTGCTCACCGTGTACGACATGGCCAAGAGCGCGGACAAGGGGATGCGGATCGAGGGCATCCGACTCCTCGAAAAGTCGGGAGGCCGCTCCGGCACCTGGCGCGCCGACGGGCCGTGATCACAATCCGACGCTCAATGGGTGACGGCGTCGCATCGCCGATGCGCCCACCGCGACGCGTGGGAACCGCCGTCCCTCGATTCCTGCGTCCAGGCGTCGCGGCGGCCGCGCTCCTCGGCGGCAGCATCGCCTGCGCGCCCGCGCCCGTCGCGCCGTCCCCTGAGCCGACGCCCACACTCGAGACTCGGTTCGCCCAGCGCATCGCTCAGGAACCGGGCGCCGAAGCCGCGATCTGGGTCGAGGACCTCGGCACCGGGGCGACGTTTCGACTCGCCGATACGGTGCCGTACCACCCGGCCAGCACGATGAAGCTCCCGGTGATGGTCACGCTCGTCCGCGCAGCCGAGTCCGGCGCGTTCGCCCTTGACGACCGGATCCTCCTGCAGAATGTGTTTCGCTCGATCGTCGACGGGTCCCCCTACTCGCTCGTCCGGGAGGAGGACTCCGACCCCGCGCTCTACGATCGGGTCGGCGCGCCCATCAGCCTCCGCGAGCTCAACCACCGCATGATCGTGCGGTCGAGCAACCTCGCCACCAACGCGCTGATCGAGGCGCTCGGTGCCGATGCCATCACGCGCGTCGCCACCTCCCTCGGCGCGGACGGCGTGATCGTCCGACGCGGCGTGGAGGACGGGAAGGCCTTTGCCGCCGGCCGCAACAACGGCGCCACGGCGCGCGGCCTTGGCCGACTCCTCGCGGCCGTCGAGCGCGGCGATGCCGCCTCCGCGGCGGGCACGGCCCTGATGCGCGCCACGCTACTCGCACAAGAGTTCAATGACGAGATCCCGGCCGGCGTGCCCGCGGGCACGCCCGTCGCACACAAGACGGGATGGATCACCGGGCAGACGCACGACGCGGCGATCGTCTACCCGCCGGGCCGCGCTCCGTTCGTGCTCGTCGTCCTCACCCGAGGCATCGCCGATCGCGCCACGGCGCAGCGGCTCATCGCCGACCTCGCGGCCCTCACCTGGTCGCAGCTCGTCGCGGGACGCTGAGGCGACTCAGTCCACGATGCGCAGCGTGAAGCGGAAGGTGCTCCCCGCTCCCTCGACCGACTCAGCCCAGAGCTTGCCGCCGAGCGCCTCGACGATGCCGCGTGCGATGGCGAGCCCGAGCCCGGTCCCACCCTTCGGCGCGTTGCCCCGCACCGTCCAGTACCGCTCGAAGATCAGCGGCAACGAGGCGGCGGGGATGCCGTGCCCCGTGTCCGACACCGCGACCTCCACGTCGTAGTCGAGGATCCGCGCCGATAGCGTGATCAGCCCGCCACTCGGGGTGTACTTCACCGCATTGGAAAGCAGATTCGAGAGCACCTGCACCAGCCGCTCGTCATCGCCCCACACCTGCGGCACGGGTGGCAACTCCCCCAAGCGGAGCGTGATCCCCTTCAGCTCCGCCTCCGGCGTGAACAGCCCAACGGCGCGATCGAGGAGCGGGACGATGGCCACGGGGCGCTCCTCGACCGAGAGGTGCCCCGTCTCGATGTTGGCGACGTCGAGGAGGTCGCGGATCATCCGCTGCGCCAGGTCCTGACTCGCCACGATGTTGGTGAGCAGCGCCCGACGCTCCGGGTCGTCCACGGGAATCGACGGAAGCAACGCCCGCGCGCTCATCCCGATCGCCGAGATGGGGTTCCGCAGATCGTGCGAGACGACACCAAGGGCGTGGTCGCGGGCCACCGTGGCCTGACGCGCAGCGGTGAAGAGCCGCGCGTTGTCGATGGCGAAGGCCGCCCGCACCGAGAGCTCCGTTGCGGTCGAGCGCTCGCCGCCAGTGAACGGCGGCCGGCCCGCCTCGCGGTACAGCGTCAGCACGCCGAGCACGTGCTCGCGGGCGATGAGCGGGAGAAACAAGATCTCCTGCATCGCGAGCGCCTGCAGGCGCGCCAACTCGGCGTCATCGACGGCGTGGGCCTCGAGCCAGTCGTCGCTCACGACGGGCACGTGCTCCTCGCGCTCCCGCCGGATCACATCGACCACGGGCCAGGGGGCGTCGAGGTCGAGCAACCCCTTTGCGACCGCCGAGAGCGCCGCATCGCGTCGAGCGTCCCCCGAACGCGCCGCCAGCCGACGCACCTTCCCCGACGGCGTCAGGAGATCGAGCAACGCCCCGTCGGCGAGCCACGGGATCGGCAACTGGACGACCGAGCGTTCCGTCGGGTCGATGTCCAGCGTCTCACCGAGCACCGCGACCGCCCCGGCGAACCGCTGCTCCGACTGTTCATCGGACTTTCGTCCGCTGATGTCGCGGAGGAGGACGGTGAAGACCATCGACCCATCCGGCATCGCCAGCTTCGAGATTGAGGCCTCCGCGGGAAACTCCGCCCCATCGCGCCTGCGGCCGAAGATCTCGCGACGGTCGGCCATCTGGCGCGCGGGCTCCGGCGCCCCGGCGAAGCCGCGGACCATCCCGGCGTGACTGCCACGGAACCGCTCGGGGAGGAGCATCGCCAGCGGCTGCCCCACCGCCTCCGCCGCCGGGTAGCCGAAAATCCGCTCGGCGCCGTGGTTGAAGTGCAGGATCCGCTGCGCCGCGTCGATCGTGATGATGGCGTCCATCGCGATCTCGAGGATGCCCGAGAACTTCGCCTCGGAGGCGCGCAACTCCGCCGCGGTGCGCGACTCGGCGGCGAGGTCATCGCGCATCCGGACATACGCGAACCAGACCACGACGGCCGCGAGCAGAACGAGGAGCGCGAGAAGCCCCGCAGGTGGCGACGGCATCAGGGGAAGCTACGCGGCCGTCTCAGACCCGGGCAGACGGTCAGGCTTGCAGCAGCCCGAGCCGGAGCGCGAACTGGACATACTCGTGCCGATGCGAGAGGCCGAGCTTGTCCTGAATCCGCTGCTTGTACGTGTCGACCGTCTTCGGCGAGATGAAGAGCTGCGAGCCGATCTCGGGCGCCGAGTACCCGTGGGCGGTCAGCCGGAGCACGTCACGCTCGCGCTCAGTGAGGCGCTCGTAGCGCGATCGCTCCTCCTGCATCGGGTCCTTCCGCTGGTAGCCCTTGGCAAGGATACGAGCTGCCTGCGCCCGGACGAAGATGTCGCCGCGCGCCACCGCCCGGATCGCGTCGAGCAGTTCGGCGTCCGCCGCGGTCTTCGGGAGGAACCCTGAGGCCCCGGCCTCGAGCATCGGCACCAGGTACTCCTCCTCCGGATGCATCGTCAGGATGAGTACTCGCGTCGGGATCCCCTTTTCGATGAGCAGCTTGGTCGCCTGCCCTCCATCCACCTCACCGATGGAGAGATCCATCACCACCACCGTCGGCTTCAGGCGCTCGGCCATCGCGACCGCCTCGGGACCGGAGGAGGCCTCGCCCACGACGAGCATGTCACGGGCATTGGCGATCACGGCCTTGAGGCCAGCACGGACCACGGCATGGTCGTCGGCAAGGAGGACGCGGATGAGTTCGTCGCTAAGGGTCATGTCGGGGGGCGCGGAGGGTGGATTCGGCTCTCGCGAAGAAGGTGGTCTCCCTACAGAGGGGGGCCCAGACGGGAGGGACCTGAAATCCTTCAGGGAATCCCCGACTCGTCCAGCCCCCCCCCCCGGCCCCGACGCATCATGCCCTTACGGGTGGTGGTGGTGCTCCCCGTCGCGCGGGTTCCCGTCCCGGTCATACCGCATCACCATCCCGCGGGCCATGCCCGAGACCGGGAGCGCCGGCAGGAACCCGACGGCGGGGCCGCCCTGATTCTCGACGCCCATATCGAGGGACATCTTCCGCCACCCCGCGACCGTCATCACCTCGGTCGTGTCGTCACGGAACGCGTACGCGGCCTTGAGGATCAGCGCCCGCTTCTCGGCGCGCGGCACGGCGTCGTTCGCGAGGATGTCCGAGATGACGTCGTGCATCGAATGGAGGTTGTCGAAGATGATCGCGATCTCCGGCCAGCGCGTCGCGAAGGTCGGGGCGATCGCCGCCGTCATCGGCATCATCGGTGGATAGCCATCGGGCGCGCCGGGGATCATCTGCCGGAAGCGGGCGACCGTGGCCATCACCCCCGCCTGCCGCTCCGCCGACGTGCGCCCCACGACGAGCGGCTCGTAGAGTCCCACCTGCAGCCAGTGATACGCCCAGATGAGCCCGTTGAACTTCGGATAGGCCTGCCGGAACGCGAGCGAGTAGGGCTGCTCCTGCATCAGCGACATGTTCTTCGGCACGAGGCTGAAGGCGAGGTCCGGACGGGAGCGATAATACGTGAGGAGGCGACGCATCTCGGCGTCTTTCGCCGCGTCGTCGAGCCGCTCGTCCGCGAGGATATCGTAGACCTGCCGGTGCAGGAGATGCGCCCACTCGAACATCATCTTCGCCTCGGGGGCGAGGCGAGCGTAGCGCGGCTCGATGGCGTCCTCCACGAGCGGGAGCCGGGGCGGGGCGTCGAGCACCTGCGTGGTCAACCGGTCGTAGATCGCGCCCTCGAGCCGACGCTGCGCCTCGGACGGCTGCGACCAGAGCAGCTCGTAGAGGATGGCGTGGCCGTAATCGAAGGCGTTGAAGAGCCGATCCGCCGCGGGATACCGGCGACGGAACGTGAAGTTGTGCGGCGCCTGTAGGTAGAACTGCTCGTATGTCGTGATCCACGGGGAGGCCGCGGCACGGGCGGCGGCCTCTGGCGTGACACTCGACGCGGCGGACGCACCGGACGCGAGCGCCGCGTTCGGCGTCGGGGCCCGCCATCCACGCGCGAACGCGTAGGCGCCACCGAGGGTCAGCCCCCAGTTCGGACCCCCCGAAGCGAGTTGCCGCCGCAGCCCCGCATCGACCGCGAGCCGCGGCGAGAGCTGGTGGCGGACACCAATCCCCGCCTCCCACTGCGTCGGTGCACCCATCGTCATCGGCGCGCGTGCCACCACCTCGGCCCCCGCGAGCAACGAGCGGAAGAAGAAGGTGTGGTCCACGGCGAGCCCAGCCTCCCACCGCACCGCATCATCGGCCCCGGGATCCGTCGCCGCGAGCGCTTCGCCGAGGGTGTACGCGCCGTTCAGGTGCACCCGCCCCCAACCGAGGGTCCGTGTCGCCAGCGCGCGCACCGTGCCCAACGACCTCGTCGGCGCGAGCGCGCCGGTACCGAGGTGCACCCCGGCCCCGAGCGCGAAGGCTGGGAGCGACCGGGACTCGATGTTCAGTTGGTGGAGTGCTTCGACCTCGATCCCCGCGAGCCCCGTGGACGGGCCGGGTTGCGAGAGATCATCGCGCGATTCGAAGGGGAACCCGATCTCCAGCTGCGTCCGCGGCAGGAATCCCCAGGCGATCGAGGGGGCCACCCCGACGGTGGACACCCCACGGCCCGCGCGTGACGCGGTGAGCGGGACGGCTTGCAGTTCGATGGCACGTCGCTCGATGACGACGGCATCCTCGGTGCGGAGCGGCCGCCCCCGATCGGTGTTGTAGAAGTCGGTCTGCGCGCCGATGGGGAGGGCGGACCAGAGGAACAAGAGCGCCCCGAGGGCGCGACGGAGGGCAGGCATGGGATCGTCCGGGAGATGGCACCGGCGCGGCGGCTCAGGCGAGCCGTCGGCGGGCGGTGGCACGAATCGAAGGGGCAGGCCGCGGATCGACGCGGCCGCGGACGATTAGGCGCGCGGAGGGGGCGGTTCGACCCCGACCACCGGCGCGGCCGGGGCATCCGCGATCACCAACCGCGGAGCGGTCGCGTCCGCACCGATGGGCGCACGCGTGACCAGCACCGTCGGCAGGGCGACGACGGCGCAGGAGGCGAGGTCATCGCAGGGCACCGGTGCCGGCGCCCCCGGCGAGGAGCGCTCCGCTCCCCCGTCGACCAGCATCGCGTGGCCGTGGTGCGCATTGTGCGCATCGAGCGGCGCAGGCTCACGCGGCACGAGGGGCTCGCCGTGCGCTGCGTGGCTGCCGTGACGCACAGGCCCGACACCGGTGGTGCCCGTGGTGCCCGTGGTGCCGGTTGCGACGGTCGCACCATCGCGCACCGCTCCGTCGGCACCCGACATCTCGCACGCGACCATCCCCCGCAGCGGCGCGACGAACAGCGCGACCGCGGCCAGCAGGGTGCCCGCACGATGGAGGAGACGTCGACGCATGATGACCCGGGTGGGGCTCGAACCCACGACCTACGGCTTAAAAGGCCGCTGCTCTACCGGCTGAGCTACCGGGTCGGACCGGCGCCCCCCGCAGGGGACCGGTAGCAATCTAGCAGGGTATATTCTCCGGAGCCGCCGCACCCGCCGCCTGACCGGCCGGTGCGGAGCGCCGCCCCGCACCGGAGCCACCATGCCCGAGACCACGCCCACCGATCTGACCGAGATCGTCCGCGAGAAGTATGGCGAGGCTGCCCGCCGCGTCCTCGCCGTCGCCGACGCTCCCGCCACCGACGCCGCCGGCTGCTGCGGCCCCGTCAACGCCTGCTGTGGCGGTGCCGCCTTCAATGGCACCGTCGACCCGATCACGTCGAACCTCTACGTGAACGGCGAGACCGACGAGCTCCCATCGGCCGCCGTGCTCGCCTCCCTTGGCTGCGGCAACCCGACCGCCCTCGCCCAGCTGCACCCGGGCGACGTGGTCCTCGACCTCGGATCCGGCGGGGGCATCGATGTCATCCTCTCCGCCCGCCGCGTCGGGCCCACCGGGAAGGCCTACGGCCTCGATATGACCGACGACATGCTCGCGCTCGCGCGGAAGAACGCCGTCGAGGCCGGCATCACGAACGTCGAATTCATCAAGGGCCACATCGAGGCGATTCCGCTCCCCGATGCCTCCGTGGACGTCATCATCTCCAACTGCGTCATCAATCTCTCCGCCGACAAGTCGCGCGTCCTTGCCGAAGCGTTCCGGGTGCTCAAGCCGGGCGGCCGCTTCGCCGTCAGCGACGTGGTCGTCCGCGGCGAGGTGCCGGCCGCGGTCCGGCGTAGCATGGAGCTCTGGATCGGATGCGTCGCCGGCGCGCTCGAGGAGTCGGAGTTCCGACGGCTGCTGAGCGGGGTTGGCTTCACCGACGTCGAGATTGAACCCACACGGATGTATCGGAGCGAGGACGCCCGCATCTTCCTCGGCGAGTCGGGGGTCGACGTGGATGCGAACCTCGCGGAAATCGACGGGAAGTTCATGGCCGCCTTCGTCCGCGGGACGAAGCCCGCCGCGTGAACCCGCGATGAGCACACCGTTCAAGGTCCTCGTCCTCTGCACCGGGAACTCCGCCCGGAGCCAGATCGGCGAGGCGCTCCTGCAGACCCGCGGTGCCTCCCGTGGCGCGGGCGTGGTGACGGGCGCGAGCGCCGGCTCCCGTCCCGCTCCCCGCGTGAACCCCTACGCCGTCGAGACGCTCGAGGCCCGTGGGATCGCGTGGCAGGGGCGCACACCGAAGTCGATCGACGACGTGGCGGGCGAGGCGTACGACCTCGTGATCACCGTCTGCGACAACGCGCAGGACGCCTGCCCCTTCTTCCCCGGAGCGCGGGCGCAGGTCCACTGGGGCCTCCCCGATCCGGCCGATGAGACCGAGCCCGAAGCGGCGCGGGCGGCATTCGCGCGGACGTTCGAGGCGCTGGCCGGGCGCGTCGATGCGCTGCTCTCGCTCCCGCTCGAGCAGCTGACGCCCGCAGAGCTCGGTCAAGCGGCGCAGGCGATCCACGACGCGACGTGATACGGTGACCCGGACCTAAACCGGGACCTCGACTGGACCGTCGATCCACCGGGGCCGACGCAACCCCGGCGCCGGTCAGCGCATCGTCGCGCGGCGCTCCGACCGCCACAGCAGCGTACCGACGACGGCCAGCACCCCAGCCCCGACGACTACGACCCGGTCGGAACCAAGTGCCACGTACCCCGCGAGGAAGACCGACGACACCACCAGCGTGAACGCGGTCACACGCGCGCCCACCGCGGCGAACTCCGCGAACGAGATGCGGATCCCCTGCCGCTCCGCCATCCCGAGCGTCGTCACATTCGCGGATGCGCCGATCGGCGAACCGTTCCCGCCGAGGCAGGCCCCGAGGGAAAGTGCCCACCAGAGCACCGTCGCATCACCGGGCAGGGCGGCGACGAGCGACCCGATGATCGGGATGCTCACGGCCACGAACGGGATGTTGTCCATCACGGCCGAGAGGACCCCCGCTACCCAGCAGACGAGCAGGGCGGCAAAGATCAACGTCCCACGCTCACCGAAGCCGAGCGCGGCACTGCCGTCGGTGATCGCCCGACGGAGCCCGCTCGCGAGCGTCTCGATCAGCCCCGTCCCGACCGCCGCGCCCACCAGGATGAAGAGGAACGCGAAGAAGGTCAGCGTCGGCCACTCGATCTCCTTCTCGAGCACGTGCAGGATCCCGTGCCGCCGCTCCTCGTGCGTGGGCCGCGCGGCGCGGAGATATCGCACATCCTGAACGAGCAGGGCGGCCGTCGCCCCGAGCAGCGCAGGGACCGCGGCCGGCATATGCGTGATGCCGTGCGTCACGAACCCGATGAGCACGAAGAAGCTGATCCCGCCGAGCCATCGCAGCAGGCCGGGGTCGGTGATGCGCGGCCCGTAGCCCGGCTCATCGGCCTGCGCGGGCGCATCGGCCCGCGCACCCATCGCCGCGCGCAGCTGCCGCGCCCCCCACCAGTGCAGCCCGCACATCATCACCAGCACCGGGATGGTGAGCTCCTCGAGGAACTGCAGGAAGGTGAGCCCCGCCCCCGACCCGATCATGATGTTCGGCGGGTCACCGATCAGCGTCGCGGTGCCGCCGATATTGGCCGCCATGATCACCGGGAGCAGGACCTGGCGTATCGGCGCGCCGATCCGCTGCGCGGTGGCGAGCACGATCGGCGTCACGAAGATCACCGTCGTCACGTTGTCGAGGAACGCCGACGCGATCGCGGTGAACCACCAGAGGAGGGTGATCGCGCGGACCGGCTGTCCACCGAAGCGCTCGAGAATCCGCTCGACGGCCCAGGCGAAGACCCCCGTCTCCTTGAGCACCCCCACCAGCGCCATCATCGCGGCCAGCAGGAGGAGCACGTTCACGTCGAGCGCCTGCGCCGTCGCCTCGAAGGTGAGGAGCTTGTAGGGAGTGAGATAGGTCACGGCCCACATCACCGCCACCGCCGTCATCACGACGAGCACCCGGTGCGCCTTCTCCACGGCGAGCGTCGCAAAGAGCGCGACGAGCAGCGCGGCGACAATCGCCTGCGAGATCGGGTCGGTGGTGCTGCCGAGGAGGGTCTCGTGCATCGGTCGGGGGTGGGGGGAGGACCGAAAGGTGGAACCGGGGCCGACGGGACGGCAGGGGGCCACGGAGCGCCAGCGCCGCGCGGCACACGACCCGCGCGGCGCTCAGAGCTCCAGCTGTCCCCCGAGCGCGGTGCGACAGAACTGCACCCGATGATGCGCGGTGAGCCCGTGCGAGCGGAGCGCCGCGAGATGTACGGGGGTCCCGTACCCCGCGTTGGCCTGCCAGCCGTACGCTTGATGGCGCGCCGCGAGCCGCGCCATCAAGCGGTCACGCACCACTTTGGCCACGATGCTCGCACAGCCGATGGTGTAGCAGGCGGCATCGCCGCCCACGATGCCGCGGTGCGGGACGCCGAGGGTCTTCAACTCACGGCCATCCACCAGCACCTCGTCCGGCCGCACCGGAAGAGCGGCGAGCGCACGCGCCATCGCGCGGATCGTCGCCTGCAGGATGTTGTACCGCGCGATCTCCGCGACCGACGAGGCCCGAACCGCGATCGCGACGGCCTCCGCCTGGATGCGCGCGGAGAGCCGCTCGCGGTCCGCGGCACGCAGCTGTTTGGAATCGGTCACGCCCGGGATCGCACGACGATCCGCCGGCATGATCACCGCACAAACGACGACGGGGCCCGCGAGGGGGCCCCGTCCGACTTCATCGACACCGGCGATGTGCGCGGCACCGGCCTTCCGGAGCGACCGCTCGAGCGCGCTCCAGCCGCCGGCCACGAACCGCTTACGCCTCGGTGGTCCCGGACGCGGGGACCTGCACCCGCACCTTCCGCTCCGTGATCCGGGCGGCCTTGCCCGTGACGTCGCGGAGGTAGAAGAGCTTGGCGCGGCGCACGCGGCCCCGGCGCACAACCTTGATCTCGGCGAGCATCGGGGAGTGGAGCGGGAAGATGCGCTCGACACCGACGCCGTTGGAGATCTTGCGGACGGTGAAGGTCGCACCGACCTCGGTGCCACGACGGGCGATGCAGACACCCTCAAAAGCCTGCAGACGCTCCTTCTCCCCTTCCTTCACGCGGACGTTCACGCGGAGGGTGTCACCGGCGCGGAAATCGGGCACGGTCTTGAGGTAGGCCTTCTGGGTCTCAGAGAACGGATGCATGGCAGGCTCCGGACCGAACGATGGTCCGATGAAAGTGTCTGGTCGAGCCTTTCAAGCTATGACGGCTGCGAGGCTTGCGCAACGGGGCGTGCTCCGCATCGCCGGGGTGCCCTGAAGCACCGCCCCCGATCTGTTCCCTCTGGCCCCTTACCCCTGACCCCTGACCCCTGACCCCTCACCCCTGACCCCTGCCCCCTGACCCCTGAGCCCTGCTGTTCGTGAGCCTCTCCCCCTCCTCCCGCCGCCACCGCTCGATCGCCGCGTGGTTCCCGCTCAGAAGGACCTCCGGGACCCCGTGCCCGCGATACTCCGCCGGCCGCGTGTAGCTCGGCGCCGAGATCCCCCGGTCGTAGAAGGAATCCGTTCGGGCGCTCTCGATGTCGCTCATCGCCCCAGGCAGCAGCCGGACGACCGCGTCGACGATAGCCAGCGCGGCCGGCTCCCCGCCCGAGAGGACGAAATCCCCAAGCGAGATCTCCTCGGTGGCGAGATGATCGGCGACCCGCTGGTCCACGTCCTTGTAATGCCCGCAGAGCAGCGTCAGCTCCGTCCCCTCGGCGAACCGGACCGCGTCGGCGTGACGGAAGACCTTGCCGCGTGGAGAGAGCAGGACAATCGGCCGCGTCGCCCCCACCGACTCGACCGCCTCGAAGAACGGCGCGGCCTTCATCACCATTCCCGGCCCGCCGCCGAAGGGCGCGTCATCCACCGTGTGGTGCCGGTCGTGCGCGAACGTCCGGAGGTCGATGCACCGGTACGTCACGAGCCCCGCCTCCGCCGCGCGTTTGGGGATGCTCAATCCGAGCGGCCCCGAGAAGAAGTCGGGGAAGATCGAGACGATGTTGATGGTAAGCATCAGGTGTCCAGCAGCCCGTCGGGGAGCCGGACTCGGAGCGTGCGCCCCTCGCGGTCCATCGCGACGACGAACGTGTCGATGAACGGCAGCTGATGCACCCCGTGCGAGCCACGGAACTCGAGGAGGAGGCCCTGCGGCAGGTCGTACACCTCGATCACGTCACCGAGCGCGGCCGCCGACTCGTCGTCGATGACCGCCATCCCGATCAGCTCGTGCGTGAAGACCTCGTCCTCCGCGGGCGGGGTGAGTTCCTCGACCGGGACGAGGAGGTGTCGCCCGTGCCACCGCTCCGCTTCGGTACGATCCGTAAGCTCCGCGACGGTGAGGAGCCAGCCGTCCTTCGTCGGTCGCGCCTCGGTGACGTGCAGCGGGCGCGGGGCGCGCGTGGCGGGATCGAGCCAGAGCGTTCCGTCGATGGTGCCCTGGAAAAGACGACGGCCGGACGCGAGGATCGCGTCCGGCTCGTCGGTCAACGCCTCGACCGCGAGCGCTCCCCGGACGCCGTGGGCCCGTCGCACGCGGGCGACGGAAGCACAGTCGGGGAGCGCCACGGGCTTACTCCTTCACCGGCACCGCACCCGCGGCGAGCTTGGCCGCGAGGCGCGACTCGTGACGCGCCTTGAGCACGCCCGCCTTGCGGAGCAGCGAGCGGACGGTGTCCGAGGGCTGCGCGCCGCAGTCGAGCCAGTAGTTCGCGCGCTCGGTGTTGAGCTGAAGGGCCTGGTCCCCCGACCGCGGGGCGTACTGCCCGAGGGTCTCGATGAAGCGGCCGTCGCGCGGCGACCGGCCGTCGGCGACGACGATACGATAGGTGGGCGCCTTGGTGCGGCCCTGACGACGGAGACGGATACGAACGGCCATGCGGAGATCCTCGTGAATCGGGGTGGGGTCCTGCCCCTCGGCTCATCGCGTGACCGGGAGTTCCGGCTCGCACCAAGGGTCCTGCCACTGCAGCGTCCATTCGCCTGATGCCAGCAACCTGACACCCGACACCTGACACCTGTCTTCAGAAGGGCCTCCGCCCTCCGACGGCCATCTTCTTCATCATCTTCTGCATCTCGCGGAACTGCTCCAGGAAGCGATTCACCTCGTTCACCGGACGCCCCGCCCCCTTCGCGACCCGCGCCCGACGCGAACCGTTGAGGATCGACGGGTCCCGCCGCTCCTCCGGGGTCATCGAGAGGACGATCGCCTCGGCGTGCTTGAGACGTCGTGGATCGGCCTGACTCGCCTGCGCCATCATCTTCGCGTTCACGCCCGGGAGCATCTTGAGGATGCTCTGCATCGACCCGAGCTTCTGCACCTGTTTCATCGCGCCGAGGAAGTCCTGCAGGTCCATCCCTTCCTTGCGCACCTTCTTCTCGAGCTTCTTCGCCTCGTCCGCGTCGAACGTGGCCTGCGCCTTCTCGACCAGCGTGAGGACGTCGCCCTGCTGGAGGATCCGCCCCGCCATCCGGTCGGGATGGAACGGCTCCAGCGCGTCCGGCTTCTCTCCCACGCCGATGAACTTGATCGGCTTCTTCGTGACCCCGTAGATCGAGAGCGCCGCGCCACCGCGCGCGTCGCCGTCCATCTTGGTGAGGATCACGCCGGTGACGCCGAGGGCGTCGTTGAACCCCTGCGCGATCCGCACCGCGTCCTGACCGGTCATCCCGTCGGCTACGAGCAGGATCTCATCGGGCTGCACCGCCTCCTTCACGCGGCGCAGCTCGTCCATCATCGACTCGTCGATCTGGAGCCGACCCGCGGTGTCGAGGATGACCACCCGGTCCCGCTCCTTCCGCGCCTGCTCGACACCGGCCTTCACGATCCGCACCACGTCCGTCGTGGTGCGGTCGGCATAGACCGGGACGTCGAGGTCGCGTCCGAGGGTCTCGAGCTGATCGATCGCCGCCGGCCGATACACATCCGCCGCGACGAGCCGCGTCACCCGGCCCTCTCCCTTCAGCCGCCGCGCCAGCTTCGCCGCGGTGGTCGTCTTGCCGGAGCCCTGCAGCCCCACCATCAGGATCACGGTCGGCGGGAGGGTCGACATCTTGAGCCCTTCCGACCGCTCCCCCAACATCACGGTGAGCTCGTCGTAGACGATCTTCACCAACTGCTGCGCCGGCTGGATCGTCTTGAGCTGCGCGACGCCGACCGCCCGCTTCTCCACCCGCTCCAGGAACTCCCGGGTCAACTGGAACGAGACGTCGGCCTCGAGCAGGACCCGACGCACCTCGCGCAGGCCCTCCTTGATGTCGGCGTCGCTCAGGACCCCGCGGCCGCGAAGGCGCGCGAAGGTCGCTTCCAGCTTCTCGGACAGCTCTTGGAACATAGAGCCTTGAAACATAGGGACTTGGCTGCGGCAGGCCAAGCCCGAGCGCGCCCCGGGATGCCCACCCGCGGAACCCGGACCGGCGCGGGCGATCGCAAGCGCCACCCACCGCGCGAACCCCTCCGTCCGCTGGTACATTCCCGCCGTGCGTGAGCCCGCTGACCCGTCCCTCGGGGACACCCCGACCCCGTCGTCCCCGCTCCTGCCGCTCCTCACGCTGCGGTCGACCGTCGTCTTCCCCGACGGGCGCATCGTGGTGCAGGTGGCCGGCGCCGAGAACCGGGGCGTCGTCGAGGCGGTCGGACCTGATGGCGCAGAGGTCGTCGCCGCCCTCCTGACGGATGCCGGGGCCAGCCCGTTAGGGCGGATCGCGGTCCGGGCGCGGCTCTCCGGCCGACGGGACGCCGAGGGAGGCCTCCTCGAATGCACCCTCGAGGGCCGCGCGCGGGTGCGCATCACCGCCACACGACTCATCGCCGGCGTGCCACACGCGTCCACCGACGCCGTCGCAGAGGTCCGCCTCGATGCCGATGCGACCCCGGTGATGACGCGGGTGCTTGACGCGGCGGAGACGCTCGCCGAGTGCGACCCGACCTTCCCGGCCGAACTCCCGGGGCTACTGCGGCGCGAGCGCCGTCGCGCGGGGCGCGCTGCCGACCTCACCGCGGCGCGGGCACGGTTCCGCCCCGCGGAGAAGGACGCCGTGCTGCAGGAGCTCGATGTGGTCGCCCGCCTCGGTCGGGTCGCGGACCGACTTGAACGCGAAGTGGCGCGGCTCAGCGTCGAGGACGACGTGCGGGTCGAGACCGAACGGCGGATCGATCGGCACCAGCGCGAGTTCTTCCTGCGGCAGCAGCTCCAGGCGATCCGCACGGAGCTCGGCGAGACCGACCCCGCGGACGGCGAGCTCACCGAACTTCGCCGGAAGGTCGACGCCGCCGGCCTCCCCGACACCGTCGCCGCGGAGGCACGGCGCGAACTCGATCGCCTCCGCCAGCTCACGCCCGCGTCGAGCGAGCACCAGGTGCTCCGCAATTACATGGACTGGGTGCTCGCCCTGCCGTGGCGCCGCCAGGACTCGGCGTCCCCGATCACCCTCGATCGCGTGGAGGCGGCCCTCGACGGCCGCCACTACGGCCTCCGTGAGGCCAAGGATCGCATCCTCGAGTACCTCGCCGTCCGGCAGCTCCGCGGCGACCGCGGACGTGACCCGCAAGGCCCGATCCTCTGCTTCGTCGGCCCGCCAGGGACGGGCAAGACCTCGCTCGGCGAGGCGATCGCCGCGAGCCTCGGCCGCGCCTTCTACCGCATCTCCGTGGGCGGTGTGCGTGACGAGGCGGAGATCCGCGGACATCGGCGGACCTACGTGGGCTCGCTCCCCGGCCTCCTCATCCAGGCGATGCGCCGGGTGCAGGTCGCCGACCCGGTGCTGATGATCGACGAGATCGACAAGATGGCCGCCGGTGCGGCGGGCGGGGACCCGACCGCCGCGATGCTCGAGGTGCTCGACCCCGCGCAGAACCAAGGCTTCACCGACCACTACCTCAATCTCCCCTTCGACCTGTCGTCGGTGCTCTTCCTCTGCACCGCGAACAACCTCTTCGACATCCCGCCCGCCCTGCGCGATCGCCTCGAAGTGATCCGCATCGCCGGGTACACGATCGAAGAGAAGGTCGAGATCGCCTGGCGCTATCTCCTGCCGCGGCTCTTCGACGAACACGGCATCAGCGAGCACGACCTCCAATTCACCGATGAAGCGCTCTCCTTCCTGGCGAACCGCTACGCGCGCGAGGCCGGACTCCGGGCGTTCGAGCGCCAACTCGCCGCCCTGATGCGTCGCCGCGCGCGACGCAAGGCGGAGGGAGAGCGCGGGGCGTGGGTCGTCGACGCGGCGCGGATGGAAGACGTACTCGGTCCGCCACGCTGGGCCGACGAACTCGCGGACCAAGCACCGGAGATCGGTACCGTCACCGGCCTCGCGTGGACCGCGAACGGTGGGGAATTGATGACGATCGAAGCGCTCCGGATGCCGGGGACGGGGCGACTCCTCGTCACCGGGCAACTCGGTGAGGTGATGCGCGAGTCGGTCGACGCCGCGAGTTCCTACGTGCGCTCGCGCGCCCGGGAGCTGCACCTCAGCGACCCCGAGCTCCGGGCGAGCGACCTGCACGTGCACTTCCCAGCGGGCGCCGTCCCGAAGGATGGCCCGAGCGCCGGCGTGGCGGTGACGCTCGCCATCGCGAGCGTGATGAGCCAGCGGGCGGTCCGTCGGGATGTCGCGGTGACGGGCGAGGTGACGTTGCGTGGGCGCGTCCTAGAGATCGGCGGCGTCAAGGAGAAGGTCCTCGCCGCGTACCGGGCCGGCCTACGCCGCGTCGTGCTCCCCGCGGCCAACGCGAAAGATCTGCGCGAGCTTCCGGCGGAGGTGCGCGGCGCCATCGAGTTCACCCTCGCCGCGACGATGGACGACGTCGTGGTCGCTGCGCTCCTCCCGAGGGATCACCGGTCGGTCGGGGCCGACCTCCCCGCGTTCGACGAGGTCGCGGCCCACGCCGTCGATCTCCCGTCGCCGGCCTGAGATGCCGCGCCGTCCCTGGGAGGTGCGCCGCTCACCCCGGCACGGCCGCGGCGTCTACGCCACGGCGCGGATCCCGGCCGGCACCCGCATCATCGAGTACACCGGCGAGCTGATCAGCGAGGCGGAGGGGGAACGTCGGTATCCGACGCCGCCGGATGGAAACGAAGAACCGGAACACACCTATCTGCTCACCCTGGACGCCAAGCGCGTGATCGATGCGAACGTCGGCGGGAACGCCGCGCGGTTCATCAATCACTCGTGCGAGCCGAATTGCGAGCCGATCGCGTTCGGTGACCACATGTGGATCGTGGCGATCCGCGACATCCGCCCGGGCGAGGAGCTTGCGTATGATTACGCGATAGAGCTGGACGAGCGGCACACGCCGTCGCGGAAGCGACGCTTCCCGTGCCGCTGCGGCGCCCGCCGCTGTCGGGGATCGATCCTCAAGCCGAAGGGACAGCCCTTCCACCCGCTCGTACGGGCCGCGATCCGGCGATGGGGGCCAGCCTCGCCGTCACGGAAGCCGTAGCGCCTCGAGCACCTCGCCCCAGTCGAAGGCCGCCACCGCCGCATCATCATCGACGGCGAGGAGGACGCCACGAGGAAAACCAGGGAGGGGTGAGGCATCGAGCCAGATCCCATCCGTGTTCGCCGTCCGACGCCCCTGGAAACTGCCCACGTGACGCCACGTCACCCGATCGAAGAGGTGAAACGTGGTCCGTGCCTTCCCTTGGTCGGAGATGACCCAGTACCCGGACCCATCGGGACGCGCGTCGAGCGCGATCCCCTCGACCTGATGCCGGAAGACGGCGTCCCCGACGGTCGCACCAGTGAAGCGTCCCTCACGGTCATAGACCTTCACGTTCATCCCGCGGGCGGTGTCCTCGTCGGCGATCAGGAGCGAGCCGCTGACCGAATCGGCCCACAGGCTCTCGACGATGTGCAGGACCCCTCGCCCGGCGGTGTCCCCGAACGCGCGCAGGGTGGTGGCGGTCACCGTCCCACCATCCGCTCGCACGTCGAACATCCAGACTCGGCGGGTCATCGCCAGCGTATCGCGGTGCTCCTCACCGCCTGCATCGTAGTTGTCGGTGACGAAGACGCGGCGACGGCCAGCCTCAGCTGGCGCCACCCAGAGCCCGTACGGTTTCACGAGCACCTCCGCACCGAAGCTGCCGAGCGGACGGAACGTGGGGAGCGCGAGGACCTGCACGCGGTGGTTGTCGCGCTCCACCACCCACAGCAGGGAATCTCGGATGGCGATGCCGTTGGGACGATCGAAGGTCCCGGGTGCCATCCCCGGTCCCCCGACCACACCGACCACGTTACCGGTCGCGAGGGAAAACCGATGGACGCGATCGCCCTGCTTCGCAGTGACGAGGACCTCTGCCCCTTCACGCGCCCCGTCACGCCAGAGGACGGGTGAATCGAGGTCCTCCCCAGGCATCGCGATGGATGTCCAACGCTCGGACACCTCCATCACGCGGTGCTCACCCCCCGACGCGGGTTCCCCCTCCCCGCAGCCGATCAGGGCCGCGAGGAGGGGGACGGCCCGGCGGACGACTCCAGCCGTCCGCCGGCCTGACTCAAAAATCAAACTTGAAGCCCGTCTGCAGTCGGAACCCGTAGTACTCATCCTGCATGATGCGCGACGGATCGCCCTGATAGAACCGGAGCGGGCGGTTGGTGAGGTTGTTGGCCTCGAGGAAGAACCGCGCCTGCGGGGCGACGAGGAAGCTCGCGTTGACGTCGACATCGGTCCGGTCGGTGGCCCACCGGTCGTAGAAGGCCTCCTCGTTGTAGCCCCCCTCGGTGGCGTCCATCGCCTCCGACTGGAAGTTCACCGCGACGCGCACGGTCGCCTTCGGCGTGTCGTACGACAGGGAGAGATTCCCGCTGTGCTTCGAGGTACCCAGAAGGGGCAGAACCTCGTCCTCGCGGCTCGCGATGCCGAGCCCGGTCACGCGGGAATCATTGAACGTGTAATTCGTGTAGAGACCGAGGTTGCGGAGTCGCCCGGGCAGGAAGTCCAGCTGACGCTGGTAGGCGAACTCGACGCCGGTCAGCACCGCCGACGGGCCGTTCTGCGGTTGCGTGATCTGCAGGTAGGTCTGCCCCGTCGTGGCATCCACGGCGTTGAACCGGGTGAAGCTGTACACGAAGTCCCGGATCTGCTTGTGGAAGATGCCGGCGGAGACGAGCCCGACCGTCGGGAGATACCGCTCGATCGAGAGGTCGAGGTTCATCGCGCGGGTCGGCGCGAGATTCGGATTGCCGGTCTCGAGGATGCTGTCGCTCGGCACCACCGAGCGGTACGGCACGAGATCATAGTAATCGGGGCGCGCGATGCTGTTGGTCCACGCCGCGCGGACGACCGTGGTGGCATCCAGGTCCCACCGCACGTTCACGCTCGGCAGGACGTCACCGTACGAGGTCGACACCGGGGCGGTGGCCGTCACCGAGTTCGCATCTTCGTTGTACTCGAATCCACTGTACTCCACCTGCGTCCCCTCGTACCGCACGCCCGCGATGTACCGGAGCGCGCCTATCCGCCCCTCGTACTGCAGATAGCCTGCGCCGATCCGCTCCGTCGCGTCGAAGTTCGCTGCGCCATACTCCGCCGGCTGGTCCTGGATCGTGAACTGGGCGGTGTCGCGCACCCGGAGGCTGCCGAGGTAGCCCGGCGTCGAGAAGGTCCCGTACTCATACGGGCCGGCGTAGTTCGGGTCGAGCGTGAAGTCGCTGCTCCCCCGAAGGGAGAGGTACGCGAAATCGGGCGGCGTCCGCGGCACGGCGCGCACGAAACTGTTGTCCCGGAGCTTCGACTTCTCCCGGAGGCGGAATCCGGCCTTCAGTCGCGTCTCGTTCGCGAGATCGCCGAGCGGCAAGGTGAAATCGACCCGGCCGTTCCGGTCCTCGTCCTTGGTGTAGCTCTCGAGGAGCTCGATGCGGCGGAAGGTGAAGGCGGTGGGCGCCACCAACGCCGCGTTGGTCGCGGTGAAAGTCGGGTTCTCGGCATCGGCGTAGTCCGGCCGGAACGTGACGTTCGTCTTGCGCCACTCGATATAGCGTTCATCGGGGCGGGTCTCCGAGGCACGGGCGATGCTCGCCGACCACGTCACACCGAGGCGCCCAAGGAGGTGCTCGCCGGAGAGCTGGTGGCTCTGCGTCCGCTGATCCTCGAGGCGGGCATTCCGAATGCGCGGGGAGTCTCCCCCGCCCTTCGTCTGCCGACGAACCTCGGCCTTCTGCAGCCCCGCCGTGTCGGGGGCCGTCAGCACAAGACGCGTGCGGAACCGGTTCTCCCAGTCGTCGCGGGAGTTGTAAATCGATCGGAACATGACGGAGTTCGTCTCGTTGAACCGCCAATCGAACGATCCGGAGACCGACCGCCGGCGGCGCTGCACGTCATACCGACGCACGTCGAACTGCTGCAGGTAGGCCTGGCCGGTGGCGGTCTTGTTCCAGACGCCTTCCTTGTTGTCCGAACCGTAGACCTGGTCGTAATACGAGGCGCTCACGATCGCGCCGAGCCGATCACCGAGAAACCGCCGGCCCGCTACGAGGCTGCCGATGTACAACGGCTTCTGCCGCACGGCGTTGTGCCCGGTGCCGATGGTCGTCGAGAACCGCGGGGTCGCCGGGGCGGCACGTGTCACGATGTTGACCGATCCACCGATCGCATCAGCGTCCATCTCGGCCGTCAGCGACTTGTTCACCTCGACGGCCTGCACCATGTCCGCGGGGATCAGATCGAGCTGCACCTCGCGCACCTCCGCCTCCGCTGACGGGACCCGCTCGCCGTTGACCATCACGGAGTTGAAGCGCGGCTCGGTGCCGCGGATGGAGCCAAAGCGCGCCTCCCCCTGGTCGAGCCCGATCGTGATGCCCGGAATGCGCTTCAGCGCGTCGCCGATGTTCGCGTCCGGGAAGCGGCCGATCTGGTCCGCGGCCACCACGTTCACGAGGTTGGCGGCGTTCTGCTGCTGCGCGAGCGCCGCCGCCTGACCGGCGCGCCCGACCACGAGGACGGCACCGAGGGTCGTCTCAGCCGCGCGGAGCGTGATCGTCACCGTCGCGGTCGCACCGGAGCGAACCTCCACCGGCGACGAGGCCGGCGCGTAGCCGAGGTAGCGCGTGCGCAGCGTGTGCGGACCCGCGGCGACAGCGGGGAGAACGAAGCGACCGGCTCGGTCGGTCAGCACCTCACGCCCCGTGGAGTCGAGGCGAACGGCGACGCCGGTCAGCGCCAGGCCAGAGACACCGGACACGACGGTACCGCTGATGGTGCCTTGTGCCGACGCGATCAGCGGAGTGAGCAGGAGGGCGGCGACGAGGCCGGCCCGACGGGCGAGTGCCGAGAGCATGAGGCGAGAGCTGGGGGTGGAGAGCAAGGTGCGACACGAACGCTTCGATGACGTCCGAGCAGGAGCTTCCCCCGCTCACGTCACTTTGGGCCCATCTGCGTGTCTCTAACTCGTAACGACGAAGCGCCGTCCCGCAGCCGCCGAAGGTCTACCTGACGTCCGCCCGGATACGCTGCCCGATCCGATCCTGCACCCACCGCGCGGGGCGAAACCGGACGAACGGCGGCAGGACGTCGTCGTGCCGCGTCCGCCACGTGAGAAAGACCACGCGATGCTCGAAGAGGTTCAGCGCGGCCCCCACGTCCCAGAGCGGTGGGACGAGCACCGTAACCCGGCGGCCGACTCGCCGCAGCTCCGCGAACATCGCCGCCGGATCGTCGACGTGCTCGAGCGTGTGGCTGCACAGGACCGTCTCGAACGCCCGGGTGGGATGCGGCAGGCGGTAGACGTCCGTCACGAGCTCGAAGCGCGGCAGATCGACGTGTCGCACGATATCGGCGTTGATGCCGCCGCCGTCGGTGGTGCCGCAGCAGATGTTGTAGTCCCAGCGTCGCTCGCTGAGCACTCGCTGCTTGAGGACGCGGTAACTCAGATGATTGCAGGCTTTCAGGACCGCGACCACCACGACGACGACCATCATCGGGATCATACCGACCTCACCGCACTGTGGGGGAATGTGCCGCGAGCACCTCGCGATAGCTCGCGTCCAACCGGTCGAGCTCGGCCCGCCACGACATCCGTTCGGCCGTCTGACGCGCGCCACGCCGCAGGTCCGCTCGGAGCTCGTCTGCGGCGAGCACACGCTGCATCGCCGCGAGACACGCCGCCTCGTCACCGGGAGTGAAGGCGAGGCCGTTCACCCCGTCGCGCAGATGGTCCGCGACGCCACCGGCGGGGGCGGCGATGACGGGGAGCCCGGACGCCATCGCTTCGAGCACGACCAATCCCAGGGTCTCGGTCTCGGAGGCAAAGAGAAACGCATCGGCCGCCGCGTACAACTCGGGGAGCTCCCGCTCCCGGTCGAGCGTACCAAGGAAGGTGACCCTGGGCGTGGCCATCGCGCGGAGGCGCGGCAGGCTCGGACCCGTCCCTGCCACGACCAGTCGCACGCGTCCCGGCGGCAGCGATGCCTCGAGCCCGGCGAACGCACGCAGCAGCAGCTCCACGTTCTTCTCGGGGGCGAGACGTCCCACGTGCAGGAACGTGAAGGCGGCGTCATCGCCGATGAACGTGCGCCGGCCGCGCTCGCGGCGACGGGGGTGAAAGACCTCGTCATCGACGCCCCGACCCCACACCTCGACATCCTGCAGACCGAGCCGTAGGAGATCCCCGCGCGCTGGCGCCGAGGGAGTGAAGGTCCGAGCGGCATCCGCGTGAAAGGCCCGGATCCACCGCGTGACGGGACCGCGGAGCCAGGGCAGTCCGTACGCCTCGGTGTAGCGGGCGAAGTCCGTGTGGTATGAAGTGCAGAAGGGAACGCCGAGTCGCCGCGCCACCCGCCGCCCGTGCCGGCCGATCACGAACTCCGTCGCCGCGTGCACCAGATCCGGCTGGAATCGCTGCGCGAATGGCCACACGGCGGGGGCGATCGGCGCGCACAGCCGGATCTCCGGATACGGCGGTAGCGGAACCGACGGCAGGTCGACTCGCTCAATCCCGCTGATGTCGACGATCGTCCGGCCAGAGGTGCCGGCGGGATAGCGCGGGGCGACGACCGCACACTCCCACCCCCGCGCCTGCAGGCCGCGGACCGTGAGGGCGGTGACCACGCTGACCCCGTTCACCTGCGGCGGGAACGTATCCGAGCAGAAGAGAATCCGCACAGCCGGAGTAACACGCTGCTGCGTCACCGACAGATGACGCCTTCGTCACGAACGCACCACGGCCGTGACCGATTGACGACGCGGTTCGTTACGCCGCCGCGACCTCGACGTACGCTCGCCGATACGCGGGAGTCCGATTGTCCTCGCGTCCCCCAGCCTCGAGGATGCCATGCCCGTGCGCCGCGTCGTGCTGATCGTGTTGGATGGTCTCCGCCCCGATGCAATCCCGCGATTCGACCTGCGGGAGTGCCGTCGACTCGCCCGCCGCGGCGCGAGCACGTCGCTCGCGCGGACGGTCGAGCCGAGTCTCACGGCGACCTGCATGGCCTCGCTCCTCACGGGGGCTGCGCCAGAGCGTCACGGGCTGCAGGGTGGTCGTTTCTACCTGCCCCGCCCGCGCGGCGAGACCCATCCACTCCCACGCGTGCTGGCGGCGCACGCGCTGCCGAGCAGCGCCTACGTCGCCCGCGTCCCGATGCTGATGGTCGGCATCGCCCACCGGATTGGTAGTCATCTCGGTTTCTCGCGCACACGGTTCGAAGGGCACGGCGCCACCGACATCGTGCGCGCGGCAACCCGGGAGCTGGCACAGCCGTGGCGCGGGCTGATGGTGATGCACTGGCCCGATGCCGACCGCGCGGGGCACGCCGCGGGGTGGATGTCCGATCCCTACGCCCGCGCCGCCCAGACGATGGATGCGGCGCTCGGCCAGGTGATGGACGTCCTCGACCTCGACGACCCGGAGACGTTGCTGATCGCAATGGCGGATCACGGCGGCGGCGGCGCCGTCCCCGATCATCACGACAGCGCGCATCCACTCGACCGGACCATCCCGATTCTGATGGCGGGCGGGCAAGTTCGCCCTGGCGAGATTCCGCAGGGCGCTTCGCTACTCGACGTGCCGGCGACCATCCTGTGGGCGATGGGCATCCCGCGCCCGTCCAGCTACGCCGGCTCGCCTCTGATCTCCGCCTTCCGCACGCCCTCGCCGTTGGTGGCCGCCGCATGACGCAGGTCCGGCTCTCCCTCTGGCAGCGACTCGATGCCCGCGACCGCGCCCTCTTCGTTCGATGGGTGATCTCGGAACTCACGCCCGTCCGTTCGACGCGCCTCTGGCGTGCCCTCACGCATCTCGGGGGGCTCCGGTGCTCCGTCGCCGCCGTCCTGCTCCCCTCGGTCGCCACCGGCGGTGCACTCCGCGCTGCCGCGCGGGAGGCGATCGTCGCGCTCGTGCTCTCCCATCTCGTGGTACAGGTCGTAAAGCGCTCTGTGATGCGTCGGCGTCCGACGGACGTGGAGCGGGCGGGGGCCTTCGTCGAAGTCCCGGACTGCTTCTCCTTCCCCTCTGGTCACGCCTGCGCGAGCATGAGCGTCGCCTTCGCCTACGGCCTGCGCTTCCCCGCACTGGCGGTGCCGCTCGTCGCCCTCGCGAGCATCGTCGGCTTCTCCCGCGTGCGGCTCGGCGTCCATTATCCCGGTGACGTGTTCGTCGGCCAGGCCATCGCGATCCTGACGGTCGCCGTCCTCGGCTGGGCGGCGTGACCCTAGACCCGTTCACCCCGGCCGCGGGCCTTCGGCTCGCGATCTTCACCGATACATTCACCCCGCAGGTGAACGGCGTCGCGCGCACGATCGAGCGGCTCGCGCAGGCGGTGGAGAAGCGGGGTGGAGCCGTGCACGTGGAGACGGTGAGCGATCCGGACGCCGCACCCGACGCGGTGGTCCACCGCCACCGGAGCCGTCCGTTCTGGGCCTACCCCAGCCTCCGGATGGCGCTCCCCTCCGGCCGCGCCGCGGCGCAGCGTCTCGCGCGCTTCGCGCCGACGCTCGTGCACGCGGCGACGCCGTTCGGCATCGGTCTCGCCGGGCGGTCGGCGGCCCGGCGCCTCGGCGTCCCATTGGTCACATCCTACCACACGACCTTCCCGCAGTACCTCGCCCACTACGGCCTCGACGCACTCGACCGCGTCGTGTGGCCGTATCTGCGCTGGTTCCACAATAGCGGCCTCCGGACCTTCGTCCCTTCTGCCACGGCGGAGCGCGAACTGCGGTGGCAGGGCTTTGCCGGCCTCAGGATTTGGGGGCGCGGGGTGGACGCCGAGCGATTCTCGCCCGCGCACCGTTCGCTCGCCGTCCGTCGGGCCATCGGGGCGGTGGAGGGCGACTTCGTCATCGCGTACGTCGGGCGCCTCGCGCCGGAGAAACGCCTGGAGACGCTGCTCGACGCGGTGCGCCTGCTGCGAGCGCGCTTCGGCGAACGCATCCGACTCGCGATCGCGGGGGACGGTCCCGCGGCGGCCGCGGTTCGCGCCGCGGCTCCGCCCGATACGCACTTTGCCGGTATGCTCTCCGGCGACGCACTCGCGACCTTCTACGCCTCCGCCGACTGTTTCGCCTTCCCCTCCGACAGCGAGACCTTCGGCAACGTCGTGCTCGAGGCGATGGCTTCCGGACTGCCGGTGGTCGCACCGGATCGCGGCGCGACGACGGAGATTGCCACCCACGCCTCGGCCTGCCTCTTCCGGAGTGGGGACGCGGACGCGATGGCCAATGCGCTCGCGCGGCTCCTCGTTGACCCTGCACTGCGTGTCAGTCTGAGTACGCACGGTCGGCTGCTCGCAGAGCAGCGGAGCTGGTCCGCGATCTGGGATCGCCTGCTGGTCGATTACGACGAGGTGCGACTGCGCATGCCCCGCGAGGGGCGGCGCGCTCCGAGCGCCGCCGGTACGGCGATCACCGTGACGGGCGTCTGAACCCTGTCAGGGCGCGTCGAAGACGACGCGCGTGAGATCGAGCAGCGGCGACCCGGACATCCCGGTCGGACGTTGTTCCGCCACGACGACCGGCCGACCAGCGACCATCGTCACATCGACCACCCAGCGCCGGCCTGCAGGAGCCGTCAGCCGACCCACGAGACCGGCGAACTCCCGGGCCTCCGCCGGATCGTCCCAGACGGTCAGCCAACTGAGCACCTGCCCGTCCTCCACCGCGACGACCTGATACCGGTCGCCGTCCCACCCGGCCGCACCGCGCTGCGCCACCGCCTCGTCACGCAGCTGCTGAAACAGAAAGAGCCGCGTCTCGAACTCGCCGAGGTTGTCCTCGTGCACTACCGAGCCACGCCGCGGCGCACCGAGGCGGATACGCGTCGGCCTGTCCGGGATGGAATCGAGGAACTTCTCGGGATGCAGGATCTGCTCAGTGGATTCCGCGAACGGCGTGAGCACGGAGCGCCCCCCGCGCGTGGTCGAGAAGCGGCGAACGAACTCGGCGCCGCTCAGATACGGGAAGAGCAGCGTCTCCTGCAGGAACATCGGCGCGGCCGCGAACTGCGGCATCCCCTCCTGCGACGAGCGGATCGTCTCGCGCAGCGCCCCCCAGCCGCCCGGCAGGCGCGACTCGATGTCGCCCCCGGTCATCACCTGAAGCTGCTCGTACGTCGCCTGCCCCTCCACCACCGCCTGCATCGCCACCATCCGGTCGTTGTCGCCCTGCAACGTCTGGATGGAATCGAGCCGCACGTACTGGTCCTGGAGCGCGTGCATCAACTCGTGCGTGATCGTCACATCCCGCAGCTCGGCGGCCTCCCCCTCGACGACGTACAGGACCTTCGTCTTGGGGTCGTAGTAGCCGGCCACCTGTTCGGTGAGCAGATCGAGGTAGAAGGCGCGGAGGTCGAGGGTATCAGGGAGGAGCCCGAGGAGCCGATACGCCGCGGCGGTCCCGGCGAGCTGCAGCGGCGTCATCTGCGCCTGCATCTCGGCTTCGAGGAAGCCGCGCACCTCATCGCGCGTGCGGTCCTGCAGCACCGGCAGCCGACGGAAGGTGAGTCCCGACGCCTCCTCGAGCTTCGGGATCGCCGCGCGCACCTGACGACGATACGGCCCTTCGTATCCCGGCGGCTCGGCGGCGCACCCGGCGAGGAGGGCCACCGCGAGGAGCGACGCGGCGGCGCGGTGAGGCCGCTCGGTCGAGACGAACGATCGCATCGTCAGATCGCGGGGAAGAACGCGCCGACGTACCACGCGACGATCGCATCGCCCCACAACAGGGCCACCAGCCCCGCCGGCGCGAGGAAGACGCCGAACGGGACGAGCGGGAGCGCATAGGCCTCGCCGCGCCGCCGGGCGAGGAACCACCCCACCGGCGCCACGCAGCCGAGGAAGATGACCGTCGCGAGGACGGCCGCGAGCATCACGGTGAGGATCGCGCGCCCCGGCCCGACGAGCGCGCCGACGAACGCCATCAACGTGACATCCCCCTGCCCCATCGCCTCCTTGCCCAGCGCGACCTCACCGAGCCAGCCGATGATGGCGATCAGTCCGGCACCCGCGCAGGCGCCGACGAGCGCGTCCCACGGCCCGGCGAACGGTCCCGGCGTCCCCTGTAGGAAGGCGAGCACCGCGAACGCGAACGCGGTGAGGAACCCGGTGACGGTGAATCCATCGGGGATCACGTAGTCCCGCAGGTCGGTGACGGCGATCCCGAGCAGAATCGTGCCGGCGAGCGCGACGCGCACCGCCGTGAGCGTCGGCCCGAAGGCGGACCACACGCCAAGCCAGAGTGCCGCGTTCGCGAGCTCGACCGCCGGGTAAAGGAGGGCGATCGGAGCGCCGCAGTGCCGACACCGCGCGCGGCGCATCACCCAGCTCAGCACGGGGATGTTGTCGTACCACGCGATCAGGTGGCTGCACCCGGGGCATCGGGACCGCGGCCGGACGACCGACTCGTCCTGCGGCCAGCGGACGATGCAGACGTTCAGGAACGAACCGAGGATGGCGCCGAGCGCCGCGACGAAGGCCGTCACGACGCAGGCCGGAGCAGGTAGAGCGCGATCCCCGCCGCGACCGCGACGTTCAACGACTCCGCGCCCGGTGCCATCGCGAGCGCCACGCGCTCGGCGCAGGCGGCGGCGACCACCTCCGACAGCCCGGCGCCCTCGTTCCCGACGACGAGCGCCACCCGTCCGGGGTTCCCCGCCTGCTCGATGGGACGCCCCCCGATGTCGGCCCCCCAGAGCGGCAGCCCACCTTCCGCGAGCATCGCCAGCAGCGGGGCCAACTCACAGTCGATCGTCGGGTGGCGGAACTGGATCCCGACCGCCGACCGGACCACCTTCGCGTTCCACGGATCCACCGTCCCCGGGAGCACACACGTGGCATCGACCCCCAGCGCCGCTGCCGTCCGCAGGAGCGTCCCGACGTTGCCGGGATCCTGGATTCCATCCAGCACGAGCACCCGCCGAGGGGCCTGCGCCGCGAGCCAGGCGAGCGAGTGCGCGGGCCGCTCCGCGACGGCAAGGACCCCTTGGGGCTGTTCGGTGTCACAGGCGGAGAGGAACTCGCGCTCCGAGACGCGGAGCACGGGCACGTCCCGCGCGTGGAGCTGCGCCGCCAGCGCCGCACCGCGGGGCGAGCGGTCGAGGAGGTCGCAGGTGAGCGCGCCGACGATGGGGAGCGGGGAGGCCACCAGCTCCTCCACGACGCGGATCCCCTCGGCCACGAACCGACCGCTCCGCTCCCGCGCCTTGCGGCGCGTCAGGTCTCTCGCTACGGTCAGAAGTCCCATGCGTCTCGTCGCCCTCGTCCTCGTCCTCGCCCTCTCGGGCTGCGCTGTCTCCACCCGCCAAGAGGTGGAGATGGGCGCGTCGTATGCTCAGCAGATCGAGCGCGAGCTCCCGGTCATCAGCGACCCCGAACTCACGCGCTACATCAACGTACTCGGGGACTCGATCGCCCGCATCGCGGACGCCCGGAACCTCGACTGGCGCTTCTCCATCGTTGACAGCCCCGACGTCAACGCCTTCGCCGTCCCCGGCGGCTTCATCTACATCAACCGCGGGCTCATCGAGCGGGCGGAGACGATGGCCCAGGTGGCCGGCGTGCTCGGGCACGAGATCGGGCACGTCACGATGCGGCACTCCATCCAGCAGATGCAGAAGGCGCAGGGCGCGAACATCGGTATCACCGCCGTCTGTGTGCTGACGAGCATCTGCAACAGCGAGGCGAGTCAGGCGGCAATCAACATCGGCGCCAACGCCGCGTTCGCGAGCTTCTCCCGCGCCGACGAGGACCAGGCCGACGAGGTGGCGATTCCTTACCTGGTGCAGGCGGGCATCGACCCGAACGGCATCCCCGAGATGTTCCGCATCCTGCTCGACGAGCGCACGCGGAAGCCGGGGGCACTCGATGCCTGGTTCCGGTCGCACCCGCTCGAGGAGGACCGCATCCAGGCGGCGCAGGCGCGCATCGGCACCCTCCCAGCGGAGTCGGTGCGCGGGCTGACGAAGGACACGCCGAACTTCCAGGCCTTCAAGCGGCGACTCGCCGCGCTCCCGCCCTCGCCGCCACCGCGCTGACCCGCCCCACCGCCGGCCGCGGCCGGCGACGCGCCCGACCGCGAGGCGCTACAGCTGGCTGACGTAGCGCTCCACGAGGCGACCGAAGGCGTCCGCCGCGCGCGCGCCCTCCGCCATCACCTCGACGTGGTTGAGTGGGGTCGCCGAGATCCCCGCGCCGGGATTCGTGATCAATGAGATCCCCGCGACCTCCATCCCGCACGCCGCCGCGACGATGACCTCGGCCACCGTGCTCATCCCGACGGCGTCGGCGCCCATCCGCTCGAGCATCCGGACCTCGCTCGGCGTCTCGAAGTTCGGCCCGAGCAGACCGGCGTAGACCCCGCGCGCGAGCGGGATCCCGAGCGCCTGCGCGCTCGCGACGAGCAGCTCACGAAGCCGCGGGTCGTAGGCCGCGCTCATATCCGGGAAGCGCGTCTCCCCCGGCTCCACCGGCCCCAGCAACGGGTTCTGCCCCGTCAGGTTGAGGTGGTCGACGATGAGCATCAGTTCGCCGGCGGCGAAGCTCCGTCGCACCCCGCCCGCCGCGTTCGAGACGAAGAGCCGCGGGACGCCGAGGGCGTGCAGCACGCGCACCGGGAAGGCGGCGACGCGGGCCGTGTACCCCTCGTACATGTGGAACCGGCCGGCCAGCAGAATCACCTCGCGTCCGCCAAGGCGGCCGCCGATCATCTCACCGCGATGTCCCTCGACCTTCGGGGCGTGGAACCCGGGGATCTCCGCATACGGGACGCGGCAGGCCCCCTCCACCCGGTCGGCGAGTGTGCCGAGCCCGGAACCGAGGATGATGCCGGTGACGGGGCTGGAGACCCCCAGGCGGTCGCGCACGGCGTCCGCGGCGCGGCGCGCGTCGGCACTCCCGTGGGATTCGAATGCACTCATCGGGCGACCTCCTGCCGCAGCGCGGCGATCTCGGCGTCCACCCGAGCGAGGAGCAGGGCGCGCTCCGGTTCCGGGAGGAAGGCGTTCACGAACCCCTGCCGCGCGAGCGCGGCGAGTTCCTCGAAACTGAAGCCCAGATGGCGCGCCGCCAAGCCATACTCGGTGACGAGGTCGGTCCCGCTCATCAGGCGATTGTCGGTGTTGAGCGAGACCGCGACCCCCGCCTCAACGAGCGTGCGCAATGGATGCGCGTCGATCGACGGAATCGTGTGCGTCTGCACGTTGCTCGTGAGGCAGCACTCGATGGCGATGCCGCGGTCCCGCACCTCACGGAGCAGCGCGGGGTCCTCCAGCAGCCGCGTCCCGTGGCCGATCCGCGTCGCGTGGCAAACGTGGATCGCCTCGGCGATCGAGTCGGCCCCGGCCCCCTCGCCGGCGTGACAGGTGCAGGCGAGCCCGTGCGCCTCGCAATGCGCGAAAGCAGCCTGATGCGCGGCGGCGGGATTCCCCGCCTCGCCGCCGGCGAGATCGAACCCGACCACCCCGTCACGCTGGAAGTCCACCGCCGTCCACGCGGACTCCAGCGACGTGGCGGACGGCATGTTCCGGATGGCGCAGACGATCACGCGCGCGACGATGCCGTACTCTCGCTCCGCACGCGCGAGCCCGCGCAACGGCGCCTCGACCGCCTGCGCCATCGTGAGCCCACCGCGCGTGTTCAGCACCGGAGCATAGCGCACCTCCAGATACCGGATGCCCTCGCGCGCCGCGTCCTCCGCGAGCTCGTACGCGATCCGCTCCATCCCTTCGGCCTGCTGCATCACGGCGAGCGTGACGGCGAATCGCTCGAGGTACTCCTCGAGGCTCCGCGCGTCCTTCACCAGCATATAGTCGCGCAGCGCCTCGGCGTCGTCGCGCGGCATCGCGACGTGCACGTCCCGCGCGAGTTCGAGCATCGTGACCGGGCGTACCGACCCATCGAGGTGGCAGTGCAGCTCCGCCTTCGGGAGGCGGCGTAGGAGTTCGGTGGTGACGACGGTCACGCCCCGTCCGGCAGCTGGCGCGCGGAGACGAGCCGCATCACGAAGCCGCCGGTGAGCGGCGTCGCGGGGTCGACGACGAGGCCGCGGCTGTCCGCGACGGCGCGGGTACCGGCCCGGACCTCGGCGGCGGCGGCGGGATCGTGCGCGTCGATGGCGTCGATGACCAGCGCACCGGAGGGGAGGCGCACGGTCGCGCCATTCACGAAGACAACGAGGGCGTCGGTCATGGAAGGGGTCGGATGCGTGCCGCGCGCTGCGACTCGGTGGGCGTCAGGCGCCCGCCGCGCAGCGCGCGCAGATGGTTCACGAGGACGTCAAGGTCAATCACCCCGAGCTCCTCGACGACGGCCTCCGGGCCGAGGGCGGCGCCGTCGCCACCGGCGACGAGGAAATCGGTCATCACCATCCGGTAGCGGCGCCGGTCGTCGAGCGCACGGCCGTCGTTCAACACAATCTCTCGGAGCCGCGACCCGGCGGGCGCGCCGGGGTCGAAGGTCAGCGTCACGCCCGAGACGTGGTACCGGACCCCGCGTCCGGCGACGAGCGCCTCGAGATACCGTCGGAGCGCACGTCCGGGGAGCGTCACGACGACGAGGCGATTGGCGAAGGGCTGCACCTCGTACACATCGCCCCAGGTGATCGGGCCCGCGCGGAGGTCGGTACGGATACCGCCGTTGTTCATCACCGCGACGTCCCCCGCGCCCGCCGCCCGCTGTGCGTCGGCGATGAGGTGGCCCAAGGCGTACTGGTCGCCGCGACGCGGAAGCTCCTCCGTCGCCTCCGCCACGACGGCGCCGACCCGGGCGGCGACCGCCGCCTCCGCTACGCGCACGAGCGAATCGACACCGGGGTCCACCGGAAGACTGTCGCTCACCACCGCACGAACGACCGGCGTCGACCCGCTGCCCTCGGCCGGCAGGTCGATGATGCCGATCGACCGGCCGCTCGAGCGGGCCTGCACGATCGGGATCCCGTTCACGACCGTCGAGACCACGGAGTGCGTGTGCCCGCTGACGATCGCGTCGACGCTGCCAGGCTCGAGTCGGGTCGCGACGTCGATGATCTCACCGGTGCACCGCCCGTTCGTGCAGAAGGCGCCCATATGCGCGACGAGTACCACGCGCTCCGCCCCCCGCGCCCGGAGCGCCCGCGCCCGCGCGTGAACGACGGGGACCGGGTCGGCGAAGCGGAGGTCGGCGACCTGCGTCGGCATCGTCGTCCGTGGCGTGGCGGGGTCCGCGATGCCGACCACGCCGACGCGCATCCCTCCGATCAGCAGGAGCGTGTCATCGGGGATCCAAGGCACGTCGCGTCCGTCGGCGTACGTCACGTTGGCGCCCAGGATCGGCGCCGCGAACTCACGCATCCGGGCGCGCAACGTGTCCTGGCCCCAGTCGAACTCGTGATTCCCGAGCGCACCAGCCTGCACGCCGAGCGCCGCGAGCACCGGCACGGCGGTCCGACCATACGAGAGGTTCGACGCGGGGGTCCCCTGGAAGAGGTCGCCCCCATGCAGGACGATCGGCACGCAGGTCGGCGCGCATTCCGCCGCGGCGCGGGCGAGCGCCGTTGCGAGCTCTGCTGCCCCACCGCGGTTCCCGACGCTGCCATCGGGCCGCTTGGTGAAGGCGCCGTGGAAGTCGTTGATGGCGAGCACCCGGAGCCCACGACGCGGCGCGCGGAGCGTCCAGTTGACCTCGCCGATCTCAGCGGGGCGCAGGACCCCGCGGCGACGCACCTCCGCGATCAGGAGGTCACGGATCTCGGTCGGCGACTCGAAGACCACCGGCGCCCCACGCAGCATCGCGTAACCGCCGCCGCCCGACGCCCGGTAGTTGTTCACCGCGACCGTGAAGGAATCGGTGTCGACCACCGACCGGCCCCGGACCTCGAGGCGCGTGATCCGGTTGCCCATCGGCCGACCGAGGTCCATCTCGTACGTGGCGCCAGCGAGCAGATCGAAGTTGTACCCGGGGATGCGCGCGTCGGGGACGGCCCGGAGGCCACCGGCCCCATCGGCCTCCACCTGCCAGTAGCGCGTGCTGTGCTCGAGGAAGGCACGGACCTGCGCCCCGGAGAGCCGGAGCGCCCGCAGCGTGTTCTCGTAAGGATAGAGCTGCGCAATCTGCGCCACCGTCACTGGCCCGGCGGGGATCGTCGCGTCGAGGGTGAAGGCGGAGGCGATGCTCAGGTCGGCGCCGGAAGCGCGTAGCTGCGTCTCCTGGATCAGGTCGATGAGCGGGAGGTCGCGCACCCGCGCCGAGTCGGTGCGGAACTCCCCCTCGGCGCGTCCGATCACGGCGGTGGAGTGCGCGACCGCAGCCCGGTGCGCCCGTTCCACGGCGCGGACGACGGCGACCTGCTCCGCGTGTCCGCGCGCTTGAATCATTGCCCCGCGCTTGGTAGTCACCTGCCAGCGCCCATCGCGCCGCGCGAGCGCGACCGTGGCGACCGCGACGCTCGTCGCCCAGTTGCGCGGCTGGACGACCAGGACGCCATTGATGGTGGTGTCGGCGACCTCGCGGTGTGAATGCCCGATCACGAGCACGTCGATTCCCGGCACCTCTCGCGCGACGCGGGCCATCGGGTTCTCGCTGGCGACGCCAGTGGAGACGGAATCGTACGACGCGTCGCCGTCGAGCCCCGCGTGGGCGACGACCACGACGAGATCGGCGCCCGCCGCACGGACCCGCGGGATCTCCGCCGCCACCGCCGCCGCAATGTCTCGCACGGTGACGCGCCCGCGGAGGTGGTCGCGGTCCCAGACCAACGCGCCGGGGTTGGTGATCCCGATGACGGCGACCTTCACGCCGGCCCGCGTGATGATCGTCGACCCCGGGAATGCCGGCCCGCCATCGAGCCGGTCGGCGTTAGCGGCGAGGAACGGGAAGCGCGCCTGCGCGCGGGCGCGGTCGAGCGTCGCGACGCCGTAGTTGAACTCGTGATTGCCGATCGCGGCGGCGTCGTAGCGCATCGCGTTCATCGCGGCGACCACCGGGCTCGGCGCGAGGGAATCGACCCGCGCGGCCACGTAGGTCATCGGATTCCCCTGCAGCAGATCCCCCGCGTCGACGAGGATCACGCGCCCCGGGGCGGCGCGGCGGAGCGAGTCGACGATCGTGGCCGCACGGGCGAGGCCGCGTGCCGGGTCCGCCGCGTTCGCGTAGTAGTCCCAGCCCCGAAGCCGACCGTGGACGTCGGTGGTGGCGGCGATCGCGAGCTCGACGGTGTCCTGCGCACCGAGGGACGCGGTGAGGGAAAGGGCGGCGGCCAGCGCCGACAACCGGACGCGAGTCATACAGAAAGGTAGCGGCCCCCCAGCGGAGGTCGGGAGGCCGCGTTGCCGGGGACCCCCCGGGATGCCAGCTTGCGTCAGGCCGATACAGGACCGTGACGGGCCTGCCCCTGCGGTCCACTCCCTGTCCCACCGACTTTTCTGGTCTCTCCTCTCCCTGTCGACGTGAACCCCACTCTGATTGGCATCGCCGGCGGCTCCGGCTCCGGCAAGTCGACGGTCGCTCGCCGCATCGCGGACGCGCTGAGCAGGTCCCGGGTCGCCTTCGTCGACATGGACGCGTATTACCGAGATCATCCCCATCACTCGATGGACGAGCGGCGGCGGATCAACTGGGACCATCCCGACGCCTTCGACCTCGACCTCCTCGCCGAGCACGTCGGCGCCTTGCGGCGCGGCTTGGCCATCGACAAGCCCATCTACGACTTCGTGACGCATCGCCGCAGCGAGGCGGTCGTGCGGATCGAATCAGCCGACGTGGTCGTTCTCGACGGCATCCTCCTGTTGGTCGACGAGCGCGTGCGGGCCGCCTGCGACGTGAAGGTGTACGTGGACACCGATCCCGACATTCGGTTGGTCCGCCGGATCCGGCGGGATATGGCCGTCCGCGGACGCCCCCTCGAGGAGATCCTCGACCAATACCTGACCACGGTGCAGCCGATGCATCAGCAGTTCGTGGAGCCCAGCAAGCGCCACGCGGACCTGATCATCCCGCACGGCGGGGAAAATGCGGTCGCCACCGACCTCCTCGTCGCGATGATCCGCCGACGACTCACGACCACGGACGTATGACGACCCAGCCGAGCGAGACCGACCGCATCCTGGTCGTCGATGATGAGCCCGACATCGTCGCCCTTGTGGTGTATCACCTCGCCAAGGCGAAGTACCGCGTGTCCACCGCGGCCTCCGGCCCCGATGCGCTCGCCCTCGCTAAGCGCGAACGCCCTGCCCTCGTGGTCCTCGACCTGATGCTCCCGGGAATGAGCGGGTTCGACGTCCTCGCCCGACTCCGGCAGGACCCCGACACCGCGGGCGTGGCGGTCCTGATGCTGACCGCGCGGAAGGACGAACCCGACCGCATCCGCGGCCTCGAGCTCGGCGCCGATGACTACCTCACGAAGCCGTTCAGCCCGCAGGAGCTCGTGCTCCGCGTGGCCGCCATCCTGCGACGGGTCGGCACCGGCGGCGAGGCCATCGATTCGCTCCACATCGGCCCCATCCGCATCGACCGGTCAGCGCATCGCGTCTGGGTGGAGGACGAGGAGCTCGAGCTCACGCCGACCGAGTACAAGCTCCTGCTGATGCTCGCGGAGCGCCGGGGCCGCGTCCAGGCGCGGACGCACCTGCTGGAGACGGTTTGGGAGGCGGCACCGGACATCCAGACGCGCACCGTCGACATGCACGTGCAGCGGCTCCGGACGAAGCTGGGCCTGGCCGGTGAGCTCGTCGAGACGGTCCGGGGCTTCGGGTACCGGCTCCGCGCACCGGGCGCCTGAGCGGCGGTGCGACTCACCCAACGACTCCTCCTCGGCGCACTCCTCATCGTCGGCTTCCTCGCGGCGATGATCATCGTCGTCGTGGACCGCCAGATCGGCGCGCGGCTGACCGATGACGCCCGGACCTTCCTGTCGCGGGAAGCACGTCTCGTCGGCGACCTCTGGGTGCGCGAGCCAGCCGACCCCGATGCACTGGCCGATCGGACGGGCGAGGCGCTCGACCGGCGCGTGACGCTCGTCGCGACGGATGGGACGGTCGTCGGGGACTCCGAGTTCGACGACGACTCGCTGCGCGCACTGCAGAACCACCGCGAGCGACCCGAAATCGCAGCCGCCATCTCGGGGGGCACCGGAATGTCCCGTCGGCCATCGCCCTCGACGGGCGAAGAGGAACTGTACGTCGCCGTCGCCGTCCCATCCCTCGGCGTCGCGCGCGTCTCGCTCCCGACCCGCAGCATCGACGCCGTCGTCTCGTCCGCCCGATCGCGGATTCTCACCGCCTCCCTGCTGGCCCTCGGTGGTGCGTTGATCATCGCCTTCTTCTTCTCCCGGTCCGTCTCCCGTCCCATCGAGGAGCTGCGCGACGTCGCCCAGGCCCTCGCCGACGGCAACCTGGCGCGGCGCCCCACCTTGGCCGCCCCCGGGGAAGTCGGTGAGCTCGCCGTGGCGTTGCGACGCCTGGCCGAACAGCTCTCTGCCCGACTCCGCGCGCTCGAAGCAGACGAAACACTCCTGCTCCAGCTGTCGGAATCGCTGAACGAAGGGGTCATCGCGGTGGACACGCGGCAGCAGGTCGTCCGCATCAATGAGACGGCGCGACGCCTCCTCGGCGTCCGGGCGCCGCTTCCCTTCCCCGTCGACATCCTGCCGCGGGATGTGGTCCTCCGTGACGCGATGCTCGCCGCGTTCGCGGGGGAGACGACGGATGATGCCGAGCTCGTCATCGCCGGGCGCACCCTCAACGTGACCGCCCGTCCGCTCGACGAGGGGGGCGCCGTCCTAGCCCTCTTCGATCTCACCCGGGTGCGCCGCCTCGAGGCGGTCCGACGCGATTTCGTCGCGAACGTCTCGCACGAGCTGCGGACCCCGCTGACGATCGTCGGCGGCTTCGCAGAGACGCTGAGCGAGGGGGATGTGCCGGCCGACGTGATGCAACAGTTCGCCGGGCGCATCCTCGGCAACACTCGGCGGATGCAGCGGATCGTCGACGACCTCCTCGACCTCTCGCGCATCGAGTCCGGGGGCTGGGTCCCCAATCCTGCCGACCTCGAGCTCCGCGGCATCGCGGCCGAGGTGATCTCAGCCGCGCGGGATGCGGCGACGGCGAAGGGGCTCACGCTCTCGCTCGCGCTCGCGCCCGACGCGAGTCTCGTCTATGCGGATGCCACGGCGGTCCGCCAGGTCCTCGGCAACCTGGTCGACAATGCGGTGCGCCACACCGCCTCCGGCGAGGTGACCCTCTTCTCGAGGTCGCATCCTCGCGGGGTCGAGGTGGGGGTGCGAGACACCGGGGTCGGGATCGCGCCGGAGCACCTTCCGCGGATCTTCGAGCGGTTCTACCGCGTCGACCCGGGGCGCTCGCGCGAGCAGGGGGGGACGGGCCTCGGGCTGTCGATCGTGAAGCACCTCGTGGAGGCCCACGGGGGACGGGTGCGGGCGGAGAGTGTCGTCGGGGAGGGCTCGACGATCTTCGCGCTGTTCCCGGCGCGCGCGGGCTGACGGACCGGCGGGACTCGGGGGAACGGAGGGACCATCGCCGACGGGAATCGTCACGGTCCGTTACACGTCCGTGACGATTCCGTCGGGGGGTCGGTACGGGGGTCCGGGACTTTTCTGGACAGGGAGCGGAACGTCTCCGAGCCCTCCTTCCAGATTCTCCAACACCCGACTTCGATGCGCCGTCTCCGCTCGCGCACCAACATCCTCGTCGCTCTGTCCCTTGCCCTGCTCGGCGCCTCAGCGCCCGCGCAGAGCCAGACCACCGGCCGCATCGTCGGTCGTGTGATCGATGCCGCCAACGGCGCCGGTCTCTCGGACGCCGGAATCCAGGTGGTCGGCACCACCCTCGGCACGATGTCCGGCGTCGAGGGGCGATTCTCGCTCGGCGCCGTTCCCGCCGGGACCGTCACCCTGCAGGTGCGACGCATCGGCTACGCGCCGAAGACGATCACCGGCATCTTCCTCGAAGCCGGGAAGACCGTGCAGCAGGACATCTCGCTGAGCGCCGCCAACGTGCAGCTCGCGGCCCAGGTCGTCACCGCGTCGGCGGAGCGCGGCTCCGTGAACGATGCACTGGATGCCCAGCGCACCTCGACCAACGTTGTGAGCAGCATCACCGCCGAGCAGATGGCGAAGAGCCCCGACGGGGACGCGGCGCAGGCGGTGGGTCGCGTCTCCGGCGTGAGCGTGCAGGACGGTCGGTATGTCTTCGTCCGCGGCCTCGGCGATCGGTACACGCAGACGTCGCTCAACGGGGCGCGCATTCCCAGCCCGGAGCCTGAGAAGAAAGTGGTCCCGCTCGACCTCTTCCCGGCGGGCCTCCTGCAGACAATCACCACGGTCAAGACCTTCACCCCCGACCAGCCCGGCGATTTCTCTGGGGCACAGGTCGACATCCAGACGCGCGAATTCCCGACGCAGCGGACCTGGGCCTTCAGCTCGAGCACTGGCGGTTCCGACGCCGTCGTCGGCCGGCAGATGCTGATGCCGGGCCGGGCGCGCGGCGACCTCGTCGCCCTCGGCGCGCAGCCCCGTGCCCGCCCCGGCTTCATCGCCGGCTTCGGCAACTTCTCGCAGACGCGCCCCGGCCAGGCCGACTACAATCGGATGGTCTCGGAATTCCGCAACACGTGGACACCCCAGCAGCAGCAGGGGGCACTGAACGGGTCGACCTCGCTCTCCGTCGGCGGGAGCGATCCCGTGCTCGGGCAGACGATCGGCTACCTCGTCTCCGGCACCTATTCGTATGCGCAGGAGGCGAAGGTCAACCAAGTGCGCGCCCTCGCGCTCGCGCAGGGAGGGAGCACCCCCTCCGAGGTCGATCGCTACGAGGGGTCGACCGGCCGCACGAGCGTGCTCTGGGGCGGCCTCGCGAACTTCAGCACCCTGCTGGGCACCCGCACTCGGCTCGCCCTGAACAACACGTACAATCGGACGATGGACTCTGAGGCGCGCCAGGAGCGCGGGCTCTCCGAGAACCTCGGCATCCCCTTCACGATCACGCGGCAGAAGTACGTCGAGCGGAGCATCCGCTCCACCCAGCTGCTCCTGCAGTCGGACCCGACGGCCACCCAGAAGCTCGAACTCTCGCTCTCGGCGTCCGGCGTCACACGCGTCGAGCCGGATCGCTCCGAATTCGTGCAGGCCATCTTCGCGGATCCGGCGACCGGCGCGACGATGGCCCCGCAGTGGTTCGCGGCCTCGAACGAGGGCGCGGTCCGTACCTTCAGCGACCTCTCCGAGCGGGCCTACGAGGCGCGCGGCTTCTGGCGGATCCAGCTGGGCGAGGTCGGACGCTCGACGGCGATCAAGGTCGGCGGTCTCGGCCGGCACGCGCTGCGCGACGCCTCCAGCACGGCGTACAGCATCAGCGGGAGCGGCCTGACGGCGGCGGACCGCGAGCAGGAGGCGGAGCAGCTCTTCGCGCGCTTCACCGGCGCCGGCGACCGCGTCTGGAACGTCACGCCGATCGGCGTGGGTGGCACGTATGACGCCTCGGACTACACAGCGTCCGGCTTCGCGATGGTGGAGCACGAGTTCGGGCCGACGTGGCAGCTCATCACGGGCGCGCGCGTGGAACACTCCGATGTGCTGGTGCGCGCCGAACCGACGGTCGGGGCGCGGTCGAGCACGAACCCGATCTTCACCGACGTCCTCCCGGCCCTCGCCCTGACCTGGCGCCCGACCGACGCGACCAACGTCAGGTTCTCCGCGTCGCAGACGGTCTCACGGCCGGAGTACCGCGAGCTGGCGCCGATCATGTACCGCGAGGTCATCGGCTTCGATAACGTCTTCGGCAACCCGAACCTCAAGCGCGCGCTGATCCAGAACGTCGACCTGCGCTGGGAGCACTACCCGAACGCCGGCGAGGTGGTGAGCGTCGCCCTCTTTGCGAAGCGCTTCACCAATCCGATCGAGCGCGTGTATCAGGGGTCGTCGGGAACCCGCATCATCACCTTTCTGAATGCGGACGGTGCGGACAACTACGGCGTGGAGCTCGAGGCGCGGAAGTCACTCGCGATGCTCGCCGACGCGCTGGCGAACGTGACCCTCTCGACGAACGCCACGGTGATGGCGAGCAGCATCCGGCTCGCACCGGGCGCCAGCGCGGTGACGAACACGCGCCGCGCGATGGTCGGCCAGGCCCCCTACATGTTCAACACGGGGCTCACCTGGGCCTCGAACAGCGGGCGGAGCAGTGCGACGATCCTCTACAACGTCGTCGGCGCCCGGATCACCGAGGCCGGGGAGCTCCCCCTCCCCGACGTGAAGGAGCTCGAACGGCATGTCGTGGACGTCTCGCTACGCCTTCCGGTGACCGACCGGATCTCCCTGCGGGCCGACGCGAAGAACCTGCTCGACGCCCCCTATCGGTTCGTGCAGGGCCCAGTCACCCGGGAGTCGTACCGGATGGGCCGGGGCTTCACCCTCGGGCTGAACTGGCGCCAGTGAGGCGGGGCGCCCCTCGGGCGTGACGGGGTTGTGACAGAAGCGCCGCCGTGTAGAGACACGGCGGCGCTTTCATCTGTATCAGGACGTCTCGTCCTCTCGTCTCCTTCACCTTGGTATTGACCTTATGCGAACCCTGCCCTGGCGCGCGTCCGCCCTCGCGGCCCTCGTCCTCGTCGCCGCGTGCAATCAGAGCGACGCCACGACTGAGCCGGAGATCCCGACCGGCGCGGCGGTGATCTCCACCGACATCACCATCAGCCGTACGCTGTTCAAGGACACCACGTACACCCTTTCGGGCTTCATCAAGGTCACGAACGGTGCGACGCTGACGATCCAGCCGGGCACGGTCATCAAGGGCGATTACAACATCGTCGGCTCGTCGCTCTTCATCACGCGCGGCGCGAAGATCCAGGCCGTCGGCACGGCGGCGGCGCCGATCGTCTTTACCTCCTCGCAGCCGGCCGGCCAGCGGCTCGCGGGTGACTGGGGCGGCGTGATCATCATCGGCAACGGCATCATCAACCGCGCGGACCCGGTCATCCTCGAGGGCTCTGGGACCGGCGCCAACAACCCGCAGCAGATCTACAGCGCGGGCACGGACAACGCCGACAACAGCGGCACGCTCAAGTACGTCCGCATCGAGTTCGCTGGGTACGCGACCGCCACCGACCAGGAGCTCAACACCCTGACCCTCGCCGCCGTCGGCAGCGGCACGTCGATCGAGTACGTGCAGTCGCTGTACGGCCTCGACGACTCCTTCGAGTGGTTCGGCGGCGCGGTCGACGCCAAGTACCTCGTCTCGTACGAGAGCGGTGACGACCACTTCGACATGTCGGAGGGCTACAAGGGTCGGCTCCAGTACCTGATCTCGTATCAGTCGGCGAAGCCGGCGATCCGTCCGGGCGCCGGCAACGCGTCGTCGGACCCGCAGGCCATCGAGAATGACGGCTGCAACGGCACCGGCTGCGCCGCGGGCCAGAACTCGACGCCGTTCACGACGCCGATCGTGGCGAACTTCACCCTCGTCGGCCCGGGCACCGGCACCGACATCGACGCGACGAGCGGCGGTTACGGGATGATCCTCCGCCGTGGCACCGGCGGGTACTACGTGAACGGTGTGCTCGCCCGCTTCCCGAAGGGGGCGATGGGGCTCCGCGACACGCTCTCGACCCGCGTCCGGCTCAACGACGGCCTGCTCGACATCCGCAACCTGTTCATCGTTGAGACGCCGTCGATCTTCACCACGGCCTCCGGCGGCTTCGTCCTTGGCGACTCGGTCGCCCGGAACATCACCCGGGACGCCACCGCCACCACCGCGTCGCTCTTCGCGACGCTGACGCTGCCGGCTGCCTCGGCCGCCTCGTTCGACTGGTCTCCGAGCGCCACGTCGCCGATCGCGACGGGCGGTCTGCAAACCTTCTCGGGCAACCTCGCCACCGCGGCCGGGACCTTCGTGACGGGTACCGCGTTCCGCGGCGCGGCGGCCCCGGGCGGTGCCAAGTGGTGGACTGGCTGGACCTCGTACGCGAAGAACTGACGTTACCTTGTCCTGCGAGCGGCCGGCGCCCAGTCCGGGTGCCGGCCGCTCGTCGTTTACGGCTCTTTCCTCTGACCCTCATGCGTCACGCCCTCCGCTCCCTCCACCTCCCCCGACGCACTGCGACCTCGCACGCGAGGCGTTGGGCCGTCGGCACGGTCTTCGTCGCCGTCACCGCCCTCGCCGGTGCCTGTGACGCGCGTGCGCCCCGGGAGTCCGCCGCCACGACCGGCGTGATCGACAGTGCCCTGCCAATCCCCGTGCTCCTCGAACGCTTCCGCGCCGCCACGACCGACACGCCGACGGTGCTCCGCGGCGGGGCGGAGCGTCCGGAGGCGTTGGTCCGTGCCCTCCTCGCCGCGGTCAGCGCCCGTGACACATCTACTTTGCGGTCGCTCGTGATGTCGCGCGCCGAGTTCGCCTGGCTCTACTATCCGCACACGAAGTACGTCGCCCGGCCCTATGAGCTCGGCCCTGAGCTCGTCTGGATTCAGCACGCCGCCGGCAGCGAGACG
>JARIFA010000031.1 GCA_031127075.1 Gemmatimonadota bacterium
CCCGGTCGACTCCGCTCGACCGGGGCGCGCGTCCGTTCCGGCAGGTAGATTCCCCCCGCCTATGCGAGCCTCCCCCCTGATCCTCGCGGCGCTCGCGGCTGCGTGCGCGCAGCCGCCCCGCCTCGTCGTCTCCGACGCGGATCGCGTGCTCACCGGCGTCCAGCTCGAGGCGCCGAACCCCGGGCTCCCCGGCGCGCTCCCCGTCGCGTCGTTCCACTACGGCAGTGGCACCGACCGCCGCCGCGCCGCCTACCGGGATTCCGTCGCCGTGCGCACCACGCCGGTGAACGCGACGCCGTTCCTCCGTGACATCGATGCCAAAGCCCTCCGCACGCGCTGGCGGTACTGGGGCTTCGATGCGCGCGCGCTGCCGCGGAACGGCCGCGTCTGGCATCCGGAGGGGGCGGGGCCGTATCCGCTCGTCCTGATCGTGCACGGCAATCACAACATGAAGGACTTCTCCGACCCAGGGTACGAATGGCTCGGGCGGCATCTCGCGGGCCGCGGCTACATCGCCGTCTCGGTCGATGAGAACTTCCTGAACGGCGGGATCCGCACGGAGAATGACGCGCGCGCCTGGATGCTGCTCCAACACCTCGCGCTCTGGCGCCGCTGGGCGACCGATCCCGCCTTCCCGCTGCACGGGCGCGTCGACCTGTCGCGCATCGCGCTCATCGGGCACTCCCGCGGCGGAGACGCCGTCGCGATCGCGAGCGGTTTCAACCGGCTCACCCATTGGCCGGACGACGCGCGCATCCGGTTCGATTTCGGCTTCGACCTCCGCGCGATCATCGCCATCGCCCCCGTGGACGGGCAGTACAACCCGTCGGACAAGCTCCCGCCGGTGCGCGGGGTCAACTACTTCGTGATGCACGGGTCGCACGACAGCGATGTCTCAACGTTCATCGGGCAGCGCACCTACCTCCGGACCGACGTCACCGACACCGCGAGCGTGAAGGCGGCGCTGTACGTGTATCGGGCGAATCACGGTCAGTGGAACACCGTCTGGGGCGACAACGACGTCGGGGAGATGGGGCGGTGGCTCGCGAAGACATCGCTCCTGACCGGGGAGGATCAGCGCGCCGTGGGCCGGATCTTCTTCACGGGCTTCCTTGAACTCGCCGTCCGTGGTGATCGGCGCTACGAGCCGATGTTCCGCGACCATCGGACCGTGGGGGCGTGGCTGCCGCGGACGATGTACGTCTCGCAGTTCGCCTCCGGGGCGGAACGTCGGATCGCGACCTTCGAAGAGGATATCGACGTCACCACGGCGACGGCCGGAGGCGCCGTCGCCGCGCGCGGGCTCACCCTCTGGCGGGAAGGCAACATCCCGACGCGGGCGACCGTACGCGGCGCGACGTTCGAGACCACCGCGGTGTACCTCGGCTGGGCGGCGCCGCGTGACACGGGCGCCGCGCCTGACCCGGACCGTGCGTGGTACGAAGTCGCGCTGCCGGTAGCGGCGTTCACGCCCGCCGCTCGGCTCACCTTCAACGTGGCGCAGCTTGCCCTTCGGCAGGGGCCCCTGAGCGTGCGCGACACCCTCACGCCCGATACCGCCGGTGTGGTCCCGACCGCCGCTGCTGATTCGGCCGGTGCGCCGCGGCCTGGATCGCGGGCAGCGAAGCAGCGCGCCGCCGCGGAGGCCGCGCGCCGCGCGCGACTCCCGGCCGACTCGCTCCGGGTCGACATCAGCGTGGAACTGTTGACGCACGACGGGCGACGGGCCACGGTCCCGCTCTCCGAGGTCGTGGCCCTCCGTCCGCCGCTCACGATCCGGCTCTATCGCCACGCGTATATCGAGTCGCGCGTCACGGGGTCGCCACGCGATCACGAGTATGCGCTGCAGCGCGTTGAGATTCCCTTCGCGCGATTCGTGACGGCGCTGCCCGGTCTGACCCCCGCCGCGGTGCGTGCGGTGCGATGGCGCTTCGATCGCACCGCGACGGGGACGATCCTCCTCGACGATATCGGGATCGAAACCCCCTGAGCGGCCCTCCGCTCCCGGTCACCCGCCCCCTACCTTTCCGACCATGTCCGTCATGCGCGAGAAACTCGATGAGCTCGACCGTCGCCGCGCCGAGTCCGAGCTCGGCGGCGGGGCCGACCGGCTGCAGGCGCAGCACGCGAAGGGGAAGTTGTCGGCCCGTGAACGACTCGATCTGTTGCTCGATGAGGGGAGCTTCGTCGAACTCGACCGGTTCGTCACGCATCGCGGGACCGACTTCGGCGTCGAGGCGCAGCGGCCGTACGGCGATGGGGTCGTCACGGGGCACGGGCGGATCGACGGGCGCCTCGTCTACGTCTTCTCGCAGGACTTCACGGTCTTCGGTGGGTCGCTCTCCGAGGCGCACGCATCGAAGATCTGCAAGGTGATGGACCTCGCGGTGCAGAACGGCGCCCCGATGATCGGTCTCAACGACAGCGGCGGCGCCCGCATCCAGGAAGGGGTCGTCTCGCTCGGCGGCTACGCGGAGATCTTCTGGCGGAACGTGCAGGCCTCGGGCGTGGTGCCGCAGATCTCCGCCGTTCTCGGGCCGTGCGCCGGCGGGGCGGTGTACTCCCCCGCGATGACCGATTTCATCTTCATGAGTCGCGGCACGTCATACATGTTCGTGACGGGGCCGAACGTGGTGAAGACGGTCACTCACGAAGATGTGACGATGGAGGCCCTCGGCGGCGCTGACACGCACGGCGCCACCTCCGGCGTCTCCCACTTCACGACCGATTCCGAGGTCGAATGCCTGCAGGGAATCCGCGCGCTGCTGCGCTTCCTGCCGAGCAACAATCTGGATCCGGCACCGCGCGGCGCGGGCTCTGACCCGCGCGACCGGCGTGACGAGGGGCTCCTCGATGTCATCCCCGACGCGCCGACGCAGCCGTACGATATGCTGGAGGTGCTGCGGCGCGTGGTGGACGACGGCGTCGTGCTCGAAGTGCAGCGGGAGTGGGCCGGGAACATCCTCTGTGGCTTCGCGCACCTCGGCGGCCACGCGGTGGGCATCGTCGCGAACCAGCCGGCGGCCCTCGCCGGGGTCCTCGACATCGACGCGAGCGTGAAGGCCGCGCGGTTCATCCGGTTCTGCGATGCCTTCAACCTTCCGATCGTCACCTTCGAGGATGTTCCCGGATTCCTCCCCGGCGTCGCGCAGGAGCACGGTGGCATCATCCGGCACGGCGCGAAGCTTCTCTACGCGTACTGCGAGGCCACGGTGCCGAAGCTCACCGTCATCACGCGGAAGGCGTACGGTGGGGCATATGATGTGATGAGCTCCAAGCACATCCGTGGTGATTTCAACGTCGCGTGGCCGACGGCGGAGCTCGCGGTGATGGGCCCGAAGGGCGCGGTGGAGATCCTCTTCAAGCGCGAGATCGCGGAGGCGGCGAATCCCGCTGGCGCGATGGAGGCGAAGGTGGCGGAGTACACCGAGAAGTTCGCAAACCCGTATGTCGCGGCGAGCCGCGGCTACCTCGACGATGTGATCGATCCGCGCGACACGCGGCCGCGGTTGATCGAGGCACTCGACACGCTGCAGGGGAAGCGGGTGCGGACGCCGGCGAAGAAGCACGGCTCCATCCCGCTCTGATCCGATGCGCCCCCTGCGGACCGTCCTGATCGCCAACCGCGGCGAGATCGCCCTCCGGGTGATTCGGGCCTGTCGGGAGCTCGGCCTGCGCTCGATCGCCGTCTACTCGGATGCGGACGCGGGGGCGCCGCATGCCCGCGCCGCGGACGTCGCGGTGCGGATCGGTCCCGCATCGGCGGCAGAGAGCTACCTCCGCGGCGATCACCTGATCGCGGTGGCGTTGGCGCACGGTGCCGATGCGATCCATCCCGGCTATGGATTCCTCTCCGAGCGGGAGTGGTTCGCGCGCGCGGTCCGGGAGGCGGGACTGATCTGGGTGGGCCCGCCGGCCGAGGCGATCGCGGCGATGGGGTCGAAGACCGCGGCCCGGACCCTCGCGATCCAGGCCGGGACCCCGGTGGTCCCAGGAACGACCACGCCGCTCCGGGATGCGGCGGAGGCCGAGGCGCTCGCGGCGGAGTTCGGCTATCCGGTGCTGCTCAAGGCGGCGGCCGGCGGCGGCGGGAAGGGGATGCGCGTGGTGCGGGCGCCGGGGGAGGTGGCCGGCGCGCTAGACGCCGCGCGCCGAGAGGCGCAGAACGCCTTCGGCGATGACGCCGTCTATCTCGAGAAGTACATCGAGGGCCCACGACACGTCGAGATCCAGGTCCTCGCCGACGCGCACGGGACCTGTCTGGCGCTCGGGGAACGCGAATGCTCGATCCAGCGCCGGCACCAGAAGATGATCGAGGAGGCGCCGAGCATCGCCGTGACGCCCGAGCTGCGCGCGCGGATGGGCGCCGCCGCTGTCGCGGCCGCGCGGGCGGCGGGCTACGTCAACGCGGGCACCTGCGAGTTCCTGCTCGACCGGCACGGGGCGTTCTACTTCCTCGAGATGAACACCCGGATCCAGGTGGAGCATCCCGTGACCGAGCTGGTGACCGGACTCGACCTCGTGCAGTGGCAGCTCCGGATCGCGGCAGGGGAGCGGCTCCCGTTCACGGAGCCGCCGTCGCCTCGCGGGTGGGCGATCGAATGCCGGATCACGAGCGAGGACTCCACGAGCGGGTTCCTCCCATCGACCGGGCGGGTCACGCGGCTCGAGCTCCCGACGGGCCCCGGCGTGCGGTGGGATGGCGGGATCGGTGTCGGCAGCACGGTCGGACTGCACTACGACCCGATGCTCGCGAAACTGATCGTGCACGCCCCGACCCGCGCGGACGCCATCGCGCGGATGCGGCGCGCGCTCGACGACCTCGTCATCGAGGGCGTCGCGACCTCCGCCGACTTCCATCGCCGACTGATGGACGAGCCCGCGTATCAGACCGGCGACGTCGACATCCAGTGGCTCGAGGCCCGGTTGCCCGCGCTGCTCGCGGCCACCCCCGATGCGGCGGTCACGCGCCGCGTCGCCGTCGCTGCGGCGTTGCTCGCGGCGCAGGGTCGGTCCGGGGCGGTGCGGTCCCGCGAGCGCCAGGCGGATGCGGTGGGCGCCGGAGGCGCGTCGTCCGCTGGTGCGGCCCTCGTCGCCGACGGGGGCTCCCCGTGGTGGCACGCGGCGCGTCGCGACGGCCTCGGCGGCGTGTGAGCGCCGTGACGCCGACGACGGACGCGCGCGTGTCGCTCCACGTGGACTCGCTCGCCGCGGGCGGGGATGGTGTCGGCCGCGTGGACGGGCTCGTCGTGTTCACGCCGCGCACCGCGCCCGGGGATCGCATCGGGGTGACCGTGGCGGTCGAGGGCCGCATCGGTCGGGGGACGTTGGTCGAGGTCGAGCAGCCGTCGGCGGATCGGGTGGTTGCGACGTGCGCGCACTACAAGTCCCCGGACCGCTGCGGCGGGTGCCAGTGGCAGCATGTCGCGATCGAGGCCCAGCGCGAGGCGAAGCGGCGGATGGTGCAGGATGCCTTCGCGCGCATCGGTCGGCGCACGGTCGACCTGCCGTCGATCAGGGGCGGCGCGCCGTGGCGGTACCGCCGCGCGCTCACATTGGCCATCCGTCGGCGCGGGGATCGCGTGTGGGCCGGGATGCGCGCCCACGACGATTCGGAGGCGGTCTTCGCGCTCGACGACTGCCACATCACGGAGCCGCGCGTGGTGGCGACGTGGCGGGCGATCCTCGCCGCCGCCGCGCATCTGCCGGCGGGGCCGCGCCTCCGCGGGACCGTGCGCTGGCTCGAGGCGGAGCCGGGGTTCGTGTTGGAGGGCGGGGAGTCGTGGCCCGCGCTCGACGCGTTCCTCGCGGCCGTCCCATCCCTCGGGGCGGTGTGGTGGCAGGCCGAGGGACGGCGACGGCGGCTCGTGGCGGACCGCCGGGCGGCGGCGGTGCCGGCGGCCTCGTTCGCGCAGGTCAACGCCGAGGTCGCAGTGTGGTTGCACGAGACGGTGGTCTCGCGCGTCCTCGCGTTCGCGCCGGCGACGGCGGTGGACGCCTACAGCGGTGCCGGTGAGACCGCCGCGCGGCTCGCGGCAGCCGGCGTGGCCGTGACGGCGATAGAGCTCGACGACGAGGCGTCGGCGTTCGCGGCGTCGCGCCTGTCGGCGCCGTCGCGGGCGGTCGCGGCCACGGTCGAGGCGGCGCTGCCGGCGGCGCTGCCGGCCGACGTCGTGGTGCTCAATCCGCCGCGGGCGGGCGTCAGCCCCTCGGTCACCCAGTGGTTGGCGCGGCCGGGCGGTGGGGGGGGCACGCGGGGCATCGTCTACGTGAGTTGCGATCCGGCGACGTTGGCGCGAGATGTCGGGCGGCTCACGGGATGGCGGGTGGCCTCGCTGGAATGCTTCGACATGTTCCCGCAGACGGCGCACGTGGAGACCCTCTGCGTGCTGGAGCCGGCGTGACGCGCCGATCCGACGGCCCGTCGCGTGGGCGAACCCGGGAGGGCCGATGCGATACGTGGTGACCGTGGCGGGGCGGGAGGTCGTCGTCGAGGTCGACGGGACCGTGGTGCGTGTGGACGGTGAGGCGGTCGCCGCCACGCTCGAAGGGGAGGCGGCATCAGGTAGCGTCGTGCTGACGCTCGACGGGTCGCGGCATCGGCTTCGGGTGACCCCGGGGGAGGCGCGGGGCGCCTACACCGTCGGCACCGAGGGCTGGTCGCTCCCCGTGGAGGCGCTCGACGAGCGCCGCCGGGCGGTCCAGTCGCTGCTGCGGGCGACGGCGCGCCCGGCGGGTCCGGCGCCCCTGGTGGCGCCGATGCCCGGGTTGATCGTCCGGGTGCACGTGCGGGCCGGGGACGTGGTGGCGGCGGGCCAGCCGCTGGTCGTGATGGAGGCGATGAAGATGGAGAACGAGCTGCGGGCGACGGCGGCCGGGGTGGTCCGGTCGGTGGCGGTGCAGCCAGGGGCGGCGGTGGAGAAGGGGGCCGTGCTGGTGGCGCTCGGCGCGCCGGAGGGCGACGGGGCCTGACCCGTTGACCTGGCACGACTTAGGCCCTATGCTTGGGGTCTGCCCAAAAACGCCTCTGTGGCGGCCGAGACCCGGGTTGCATTCCGCACCGGTGAGGCGCAGGACCTCTTCAGCTGGACCTCGCATGCGCAGCACGTTCACGGCCACCCCGGCCGACATCGAGCACAAGTGGTTCGTCGTCGATGCCGAGGGGATGGTGCTCGGTCGCCTCGCGACCGAGATCGCGCGGATCATCCGCGGCAAGCACAAGCCGACGTTCACGCCCCATATGGACACGGGCGACAACGTCATCGTCATCAACGCCGAGAAGGTCAAGGTGACCGGGCGGAAGGCGGAGCAGAAGAACTATTTCCGCCACACCGGTTACATGGGCCACGAGCGCTACACGCCGTTCGCGACGATGATCGCGAAGCACCCGGAACGGGTGATCGAGAAGGCGGTGTACGGCATGCTCCCGAAGACGGCCCTCGGCCGTCAGAAACTGCGGCTCAAGCTCCGCGTGTACGCCGGGGCCATTCACCCGCATGGGGCGCAGCAGCCCGAGACCCTGACTTTCCCGACGGCGGAGGCGAAGTAAATGGCCACGACCAACACCACGCATACCATCGGCCGCCGCAAGGAGGCTGTCTGCCGCGTCTATCTCACCCCGGGCACCGGGAAGTGGGAGCTGAACGGTCGGACCCTCGGCGACTATTTCCCGCGTCCCGCGCTCGTGACGGCGATTCAGCAGCCGTTCTCGGCGACCGACACGCTCGGCAGCTTCGACGTCCAGGCGAACCTGTCGGGCGGCGGACAGAACGGGCAGGCCGGGGCGCTGCGCCTCGCCATCGCTCGGGCGCTCGTCAAGATCGACGAGACCCACCGGCGCAAGCTGCGTGAGCTCGGGCTCCTGACGCGCGACGCGCGCGCCGTGGAGCGCAAGAAGCCGGGCCGTCCGAAGGCCCGCAAGCGCTTCCAGTTCAGCAAGCGCTAATCCGGACGGTCGATGGGCCGCGGCGGCGATCGCCGCCGCGGTGCCATCGGTCGAGACTGGCCATCCCACAGCTCCGCTGAGCCGATCGGCGGTGCCGCCCCACCCGGGGTGGTGGCGATCGGTGTTGACGCGGCGCGACGACCAACCTCTCGCACCACAGGAATCCCCACGATGTCGCAGCCCTCGCTCGAAGAGCTCCTCAAGGCCGGTGTGCACTTCGGCCACCAGACCCGCCGTTGGAACCCGAAGATGCGCCGGTTCATCTTCGCGGAGCGGAACGGGATCCACATCATCGATCTCCAGAAGACGCGGCAGCAGCTCGCCCTCGCGCAGCAGCTCGCGCGCGAGGTCGTCCTCCGCGGGGAGAACGTCCTCTTCGTCTGCACCAAGCAGCAGCTCGGGCAGATCGTCTCGGCCGAGGCTGAGCGTTCGGGCTCGATGTCGGTGACGGAGCGTTGGCTGGGCGGCCTCCTGACCAACTTCTCGACGGTCAAGAAGCAGATCCGGAAGCTCAAGGAGCTCGAGGCGGGCTCCGAGGCCGGTGGCGCCTTCGAGAACTACACCAAGAAGGAGCAGCTGATGATGGCTCGTCAGCGCGACAAGCTCCTGAAGAACCTTTCGGGCATCAAGGCGATGGGCCGGCTCCCGGGCCTGCTCTTCGTCATCGACGCGAAGAAGGAGCGCATCGCGGTCGACGAGGCGAACAAGCTCGGGATCCCGATCATCGCCATCTGCGACACGAACTCCGACCCCGATCTCATCACGGTGCCGATCGCCGGCAACGACGACGCCATCCGCTCGGTCGAGCTGATCGCCCGCGCCATCGGCGACGCGATCGAGCAGGCGCGCCGTGAGGCGCCGACCCGTCCCGAGGTGGAGGAGCCGGGCGAGGCGACCACGTGGTCGTCCGAGCGCGGCACCGAGCGCGAGAGCGGCGATGACCGTCGTCGCGGCGGTGGCGGTGGCCGCGGTGGGGCCCGCCCGCGCCGTCGGCGCGCCAACCCCGAGGCGATCGCCGCCCGTCGGAAGGCCGGCGAGGGTGCCGCCGAGGGTGGCGCCGAGGAGACCCCGGCGGAGTAACGCCGCCCCGCTCGTCCCGGGCCATCAGCCCGGAGTATCTTTCGAGCGCCGCCGGCGAGGCCCAGCCTCGCGGCGGCGTTCCCACACGGGAACCACCACACCGAGACCCAGATGAGCATCACCGCGAAAGACGTCGCTGACCTCCGTGCGCGCACCGGCGCCGGCATGATGGATTGCAAGAAGGCGCTCGAGGAGACGAGCGGGAACATGGACGCCGCCGTCGACCTCCTTCGCAAGAAGGGGATCGCGAAGGCCGAGAAGCGCGCCGACCGCGCCGCGTCCGAGGGGCAGATCGTCATCGAGCTCGCCGCCGACGGCAAGATGGGGGCGATGATCGAGCTCAACTGCGAGACTGACTTCGTCGGCCGGAACGACGAGTTCGTCGCGCTCGCCAAGCAGATCGCGCAGCACGTGGCGCAGGATACGACGGTCGACGGCCTCGTGACCGTCGGGGCCGAGGGTGCGTACCTCACCACGCCGTGGGCCTTCGAGGCCTCGCGCAGCGTTGGTGAAGTCGTGAAGGCGGCCTCGGCCAAGACGGGGGAGAAGGTCGAGCTCCGCCGCGTCGCGCGCTTCGCGACGGCGGGCCTCGTGGGCAGCTACCTGCACTTCAACGGCAAGGCGGGCGTGCTCGCCGAGATCACGGGTGGGAGCGGGGCCGAGGCGGCCGAGCTCGGGAAGCACATCGCGGAGCATGTCGCCGCCGGCGTGCCGAGCGTCGCGGTCGCCGTGGACGAGAGCGGCGTCGATTCCGCCTTCATCGCGCGCGAGCGGGACATCTTCGTGGCGCAGGCCGTCGAGAGCGGGAAGCCGCAGGCGATCGCCGAGAAGATGGTCGAGGGCCGCATCGCCAAGCTCCTCGGGGAGATCACCCTCCTCGGGCAGCCGTGGGTCCGCGACGACAAGCAGACGATCAAGGAGCTCGTCGCCGCGACCGCGAAGACCGCGGGCCAGCCGCTCGCCGTGACGCGCTTCGTCCGGTTCAAGATGGGCGAGGCCTGACCCCCGGGAGACCCCTATGGCCGAACTCCGCTACCCCCGCGTCCTGCTCAAGCTCTCCGGCGAGGCTCTCGCTGGTGACCGCGGGTTCGGCTTTGACTTCGAAACGATCCGCGGCTTTGCGCAGCAGGTGAAGGCGATCTCCGAGCTCGGGGCCCAAGTGGGCCTCGTGATCGGTGGCGGCAACATCGTGCGCGGGTCCCAGATCTCGAAGATGGGGATCGACCGCGTCAGCGCGGACTATATGGGGATGCTCGGCACGGTCATCAACGCCCTCGCCTTCCAGGACGTCCTGGAGCGGGAAGGGCTCGACACCCGCGTGATGACGGCGATCCGGATGGAGGAGATCGCGGAGCCGTACATCCGGCGTCGCGCCATCCGGCACCTCGAGAAGGGACGCTGCGTCATCTGCTCGGCCGGCACCGGCAATCCGTATTTCTCGACCGATACCGCCGCGGTGCTGCGGGCCATCCAGATGAAGGCCGATGTCATCATCAAGGCGACGAGCGTCGACGGCGTCTATTCCGCCGACCCGAAGCAGGATGCCACGGCGACCCGCTTCGACCGTATCAGCTACAAGGACGTGATGGAACGCGACCTGCGCGTGATGGATCAGACCGCCATCACCCTCTGCCGCGAGAACGCGCTGCCCCTCATCGTCCTCAACATCCACACACCGGGCGGCGTCGCGCGTGCGCTGCGCGGCGAGCCCGTGGGAACCCTCGTCTCATGACCATCCAGCCGATCCTGAAGGACGCCCGCACCGCCATGGAGAAGGGCGTCGACGCCGCCAAGCGCGAGTTCGCCTCGGTGCGCTCCGGCAAGGCCTCGCCCACGATGCTCGACACGGTGAAAGTCGAGATGTACGGGCAGTACCTGCCGATGAACCAGTGCGCGAACGTCTCGGCACCGGAGCCGCGGCTCCTCGTCGTGACCCCGTATGACAAGGGGCAGGTGAAGGCCGTCGAGAAGGCGATCCGCGAGTCGAACCTCGGGCTCGATCCGTCGGTGCAGGGGGCGCTGATCCGGGTCCCGCTGCCGGCGATGACGGAGCAGCGGCGCAAGGAACTGGCCAAGCAGGTGCACGCGCACGCCGAGGACGGGCGCATCGCGGTCCGCCACGCGCGCACGCAGGCGCGCGAGCAGCTCAAGAAGCTCACGGGGATCTCGGAGGATGAGGTGAAGGCCGCCGAGAAGGACCTGCAGAAGATCCACGACGAGGAGATTGCGCGGATCGACGCCTTGATGAAGGCCAAGGAGCAGGAGCTGCTCGAGGTCTGACCGGCGTTCGCCGTTCCCTTCACCGATGACCGTCCCCGTCCTCCTCTCCCAGATCCGCGCCCACGGCGCGCTCCCCGGTCACGTCGCGATCATCATGGACGGGAACGGGCGCTGGGCACGCGAACGGATGCTCCCGCGTCCCTTCGGGCATCGGAGCGGGATGAAGGCGGTGCGCGAGGTGGTGGAGGGCGCCCTCGAGGTCGGGATCGGCACGCTGTCGCTCTTCGCGTTCTCGCAGGAGAACTGGCAGCGGCCCGCCGACGAGATCGGCGCGCTGATGTCGCTGCTGGAGGAATACATCCAGCGCGAAGCGGAGGATCTGCACTCGCAGGGCGTGCGCGTCCGGTTCCTCGGGGAGCTCAACCGGCTCGCGCCGGCGGCGCGTACGGCGGTGGACGCCATCATGGCACGCACGGCCGGAAACGCGCGCCTCACCCTCAACCTGTTCATCTCGTATGGGTCGCGCGCGGAGATCGCACGGGCGGCACGTCTGATCGCCGAGGAGGTCGCCGCGGGACGACTGACCCCGGCGGCGGTGGATGAGGCCGCGGTCGCCGCACGGCTCTTCACGGCCGGCGAGCCGGACCCCGACCTTCTGATCCGCACCTCGGGGGAGCAGCGCCTCTCGAACTTCCTGCTCTGGCAGCTCGCCTACACCGAGCTCCACATCGCGCCGGTGCTCTGGCCTGATTTCGGTCGCGAGCAGTTGTACGAGGCGATCCGCGACTTCCAGACGCGCGAGCGGCGATTCGGCCGCGTTTCCACCTGAGCCCGCGATGAGCGAGCTCGCCAAGCGCGTCCTCTTTGCCGTCATCGCGGTGCCCGTCCTGCTCGGCATCGTCTGGGTTGGCGGGGCGGCGCTGACCATCCTCCTCGCCATCGCCGCGGGGCTCGCCGCGTCGGAGTTCGCCGCGCTGGCGACCTCGAGCGGGTCGGCGCCGCTACGCCCCCTCCTGGTCGGCGGGGCCGCGGCAATCCCCCTCGTCGTGCACGCCGTCGGCCTCGGCCTCTGGGTGCCACCCATTTCCGTGGTGGCACTGCTGGTCCCCCTGCTGTTGATGGTTGCCCTCTGGGGGCGTGGGGTGGAGGGACGGCCGCTCGAGGCGGTCGCGACCACGCTCCTCGGCCTCTGGTACACCGGGGGGCTGCTGAGCTTTGCGTACGCCCTGCGCCATCACCGCTTCGCCATCGGCGCCGCGGCGGGGACCGCCCTCGTGATGTTCCCGATGCTCGTGACCTGGGTGTCGGATGCGGCGGCCTTCTTCGTCGGGCGCGCGGTCGGTGGGCCGAAGCTGATGCCGTCCGTCAGCCCGGGGAAGACGATCTCCGGGGCGGTCGGCGGCGTGCTCGGCGGGGCGGTGACGGCGTGGGCGTACGCCGCCTACCTGCTGCCGCCCACCACGCGGATGGGGATGACCGTCGGTGCCGCCGTCGCCGCGGGCGTCCTCCTCTCGATCGTCGCGCAGATCGGGGATCTGGTGGAGAGTCTGCTCAAGCGGCAGGCGGGGGTGAAGGACAGCTCGCAGCTCATCCCCGGGCATGGCGGTGTCCTCGACCGGACCGACTCGCTCCTCTTCACGCTGCCGGTGGGGTTCGTCCTGCTCGATCGACTCCTCGCGCTCGGCGCCTGATGACGGTGCCGACGGGAATCGCCCTCCTCGGCGCCACCGGCTCCATCGGAGAGACGGCGCAGCGCGTCGTGGCGCGGCATCCGGAGCGATTCCGCTTCGTCGCGCTGACCGCGAACGGGAATCGCGATGGGTTGCGTGCCGCGGCCGACCGGTGGGCCTCGGGATTCATCGGGCTCGTCGAGCCCGGGACGGAGCCGCTGCCCGCGGGGTGGCGCGCCGGCGCTCCTGCGCTCGTGGAGGCCGCGCAGCACCCCGATGCGGCCGTCGTCCTGAACGCGGTCGTCGGCGCTGCGGGACTCGCGGCGACCCTGGCCGGTGTCGGGGCGGGGAAGCGCGTCGCCCTCGCCAACAAGGAATCGCTCGTCGTCGGTGGTCCGCTCGTGCAGGCCGCGGTGCGCGCGCCCGGAGGCGGCGAGGTCATCCCCGTCGACTCGGAACATTCTGCGCTCTTGCAGTGTCTCGCGGGCCGCATCGGCGGCGACGGGCCGGGCCTCCTGCCCGTCGCTGGCGTCCGGCGGATGATCGTGACCGCCTCGGGTGGACCCTTCCGCACCTGGGAGGCGGACCGCATCGGGGTCGCGACGCGGGCGGATGCGTTGAATCATCCCACGTGGTCGATGGGCCGGAAGATCACCGTCGACAGCGCGTCGCTCGCGAACAAGGCCCTCGAGGTGATCGAGGCGCATGTGCTCTTCGGCGTGCCCTATGATCGGATCGAGGTGGTGGTGCATCCGCAGAGCATCGTGCACTCGATGGTGGAGTTCGAGGACGGGAGCGTGATCGCGCAGCTCGGCGTGCCGTCGATGGAGCTTCCCGTGCTCTACGCGCTCACCTACCCGGACCGACTCGCCGACACCGGGGTACCGACGTTCGATCCCGTCGCGGCAAGTCCGCTCACCTTCGAGCCGGTGCGGCACGACGCGTTCCCGACCCTCGGCCTCGGCATCGCCGCCGGCCGGCAGGGGGGGGCCGCGCCCGCCGTCTTCAACGCGGCGAACGAGGCGGCGGTCGCGCGCTTCCTCGCGGGCGACCTCCCCTTCGGTGGCATCCCGGCGGCGATCGACGCGGCGCTCGCGCGCCACGGCGACCTTCCGGGCGGCGATCTCGCCTCCCTTCTCGCGGCCGATGTCGCGGCCCGCGCCCTCGTTTCGGAGTTCCGCTAGATGCTCAGCTGGCTCGCCCCGTTGCTCGTGCTGGGGCTCGTGGTCTTCGTCCACGAGCTTGGGCATTTCCTCGCCGCCAAGTGGGCCGGCGTCTATGCCCCGCGCTTCTCCCTCGGCTGGGGGGCCCCACTCTGGAGCGTCCGTCGCGGCGAGACGGAGTACGCGCTGTCCTGGCTCCCGATCGGCGGGTATGTGCGGATGGCGTCGAAGGAGGACGAGACGGCTGCGGTCCTCGAGGGGGGGGCGGAGTCGCCCGAGGCGGAGCGGTCGCGCCATTGGGACGATCGCTCTATGATCCCGCACGGCCCGTTGTCGATCCCCGCGGACCGGTGGTTCGAATCGAAGTCCCTCGTGCGGCGGCTCGTCATCCTGCTCGCCGGCGTCACGATGAACGTCCTGCTCGCCGTCGCGGTGTCGGTCGGTGTCGTCGCGACGTACGGCCAGCCCCTCGTGCCGCCAGTGGTCGATTCGGTGGTCGCGGGGAAGCCCGCGGCGGCGGCGGGCGTGCGCGCCGGTGACCGGGTGGTCGCGATCGATGGGACGGCGGTCACGCGTTGGGAGGAGGTCGTCTCGGTGATTTCCGAGGCGGCCGGCCGCGCCGTCACGTTGCGCGTCGCGCGCGGTCCGGACACCGTCCCGCTCGTGGTGACGCCGGCGGTGGAGTCCGTGACCGGCCCCGATGGAGCGACCGCGCGGGTCGGTCGCATCGGCGTCGCGGTGCGGCAGGGCGTGGAACGGGAGCCCGTCGACGCCGCCACGGCGGTCCGCCTCGGCTGGACGGCCACCTGGGGGATGGCGGGGAGCGTGGTGCAGGTGCTCGGCCGACTCGTGACCGGGGACGTCTCCGTGAACCAGCTCGGTGGACCGCTGGAGATTGCGCGCTCGAGCGTGGCGGCCGCGCAGTCCGGCGCCGAGGCGCTTTGGAGCCTCATCGCCTTCCTGAGCATCAACCTTGCCGTGCTCAACCTGCTCCCGATCCCGCTGCTCGATGGCGGGCAGATCCTCCTGCAGATCGCGGAGACGGCGTACCGTCGGCCGCTGCCGCTGGTCGTGAAGGAGTGGTACGCGCGCATCGGGCTCGCCGCGATCGGCACCCTCTTCCTTTTCGTGACCTTCAACGACCTGAAGCGGATCCTTGGCGGGTTCTTCGACTGATCCTCAGGCGTAACTGAAGAGCGCGGGGAGCCCGACCGCAACGAACGTCGCCCACCCGCCGTACACCGGCAGGAAGTCGGTCTGCCAGCGTTCGAGCCGGGCGAACGGGGTGCGGCCGGAGAGGAAGCGCACCTGAAGCGCGGCGGCGCCCGCGAGATTCACGAGGAGTATCGCGTTCAGTCCGAGCGCGACGACGCGGTTCGGCGTGACGCCCATCCCGCTGATGCGAAGTGTCATCGCCGAGAGCGCGAGCATGTCGACCGCGAGTGCGGCGAGGATGAGCGCCAGTTGTGCTCGGTCGAAGGCGCCGACGCGGCGGTGCGGGTCGCGCGCGGAGAGGGTGTAGAGGAGAAGGGCGACGACGAGCAGCAGCAGGAGGTCGAAGAGGAGCAGTATGTCGCGCTCGATCGCGACACCGCGCCCCGTCCAGGCCGCGGTCCCGAGGAAGAGGAGCAGCGCGATGGTGAAGAGCGGCGTGAAGAGCATCGTGAGCACGGGCGCCATGTTCTCGACCACGCTCTGCTTCGCCTCCACCAGCCACGCGGCGACGATGATCGCACCGAGCATTAGGGACGGCGCCCACTGCTCCATGAACGGCTCGATATCGACCCCGATCGACTCGAAGATGCCAGCGGAGGTGGCGAGGAGCACGCCGCCGCCGAGCGCGATGAGGACGAAGTAGATGAAGAGCTCCCCCGAGAAGCGGAGGAAGTCCATGCGTCCCGCCACCTCGCGCCACCGCGCGCCGGCATAGGCGATCCCGACCGCGAGCCAGAGCGCGATCGGGAGGTGCAGCGCCACGAGGGGCTCCGTCGCCCCGCCCGGGGTGAAGGTCGGGAGGTTCGCGGCGAGCAGCGCGCCGATGAACATCACGAGCGGCAGGGCGAGGGCGCGGGCGGGGAGGTCGCGCTTCCACCCGAAGTACGCCGTCAGGAGGGGGAGGATGAAGAGCGTGGCGTTCCGGGCGTAGAACGCCCCGTCGGCGTCGAGGTCGAGGCCGAAGAGCGCGGGCAGTTTCACGAGCACCCCGGCCGCGACGGCGAGCCCGAAGGCGACGAACGGCTCGCGGCGAAGCCGGGGCGAGGTCGGCGCCTCGCCCTGCGTAACGAGCTGCTTCCAGAGGCGGTCCGAGTGCTCGCGGGCGAACTCTCGGGAGAGCGCGTCGATGGCGCCGAGGCGTTTGACGGCGACCAGGAACGCCTCGTCCGCGGCCAGCCCACCGGTCATCAGGGACGCGATCAGTTCGCGCAGATGGTCCTCGAGCTCGGCGACGTCAACGGAGTGCACGGTCTGCCGTCGGCGCAGATACTGGCGCCACCGGTCGATCTGCGGTTCGAGGGGGTCCTGCGCGGCGGGGTGGGGCATCGGAGGTGAGGCGAGGTGGTCGACGCGCGTGCGCCGGGTCAGGTCAGGCGAGGGAGGGACGGCCGTGGCGCGTCGGGGCAGGTTCACCGAGGGTGCGGGCGAGGGTGGGGGCGATTTGTGCACCCCAGATGCCCCGCAGCGCGGCGTCGACCGCCTGCCACTGACGCTGTTCCTCCGCCATCTGGCGTCGGCCGTCGTCGGTGAGTCGATAGTACTTCCGTTGCCGGCCGGTCTCGGCGACCTCCCAGCGGGCTTCGATGTGGCCGAGTCGCTCGAGTCGATGGAGCACGGGGTAGAGCATCCCGTCGGTCCATTCGATCTGTCCGTCCGAGAGCTCGCGGACCCGTCGGAGGATCGCATAGCCGTAGCTGTCTGCTTCGGCGAGGATCGAGAGGACGAGTGGGGAGGAGGACGCGGCGACGAGGTCTTTGCTCAATTCCATGGGCGACGGCGGGTATGTCGGTTCCCTTCATATACCTCGCACTACTATACCTTGCGCCGCTATGTATTGCAACGGGAGGGGGGCCGAGGATCGTCATCTCGCGGCCCTTTACAGCCAGCACCATCCCTGTCTAAGTTCCGTTGCTACAACAGAATCGGCATTTCTCAACGCGCTGCGGACCGCAGGCAAGGACACTTTCGGAATGGCGTTTGAACAGTCGTCGGCGATCGAGAAGCATCGCCAGCATGGGACCGACACCGGGTCCTCCCAGGTGCAGATCGCGGTGCTCACGGAGCGGATCAACTACCTCACTGAGCACTTCCGGATCCACCGCAAGGACCACCATGGCCGTCGGGGCCTCCTCAAGATGGTCGGCAAGCGGCGGCGGCACCTCGACTACCTGAAGCGCACCAACGTCGACGCGTACCGCAAGATCATCGCCGACCTCGGCCTCCGCTATTAAGCGATTCCACCACACGAGCGCGCGACCGCACCCTGCGGATCGCGCGCTTCGTGCAACCGTCAGGATACCCACGATATGATGCATCGTCTCGAGCGGACCTTCGCCGGCCGCCGTCTCGTCATCGAGACCGGCCGTATGGCGAAGCAGGCCGCCGGCTCCGCGCTCGTCCAGTTCGGCGACACCATGGTGCTCGCCGCCGTGACCGTCAGCCCCAAGCGCAGCACCCTCCCGTTCTTCCCGCTCACGGTCGAGTACCGCGAGAAGACCTACGCCGCGGGCAAGATCCCGGGCGGGTTCATCAAGCGTGAGGGGCGTCCGCGCGACGAGGAGATCCTCTCCGCCCGGATCATCGATCGCTCGATTCGCCCCCTCTTCCCGGAGGGGTTCCAGAACGAGGTGCAGGTCTTTGTCAGCGTCATCTCGGCGGACCAGGAGAACGACGCCGATATGCTTGGGCTCCTCGCGACCTCGTTCGCGCTGAACGCGAGCAAGATCCCCTTCTTCGGCCCGATCGCCGGCGTCCGCGTCGGCCGCGTCGAGGGGAAGTGGGTCCTCAATCCGACCTTCCAGGCCCTCGAGTTCAGCGACATGGACGTCGTCGTCGCGGGTACGGAGTCCTCGATCATGATGGTCGAGGGTGGCGCGCTCGAGGTGTCCGAGGAGGACGTCCTCGATGGGCTCAAGGTCGCGCAGAAGGGGATCGGTGAGCTTGTCGCGCTGCAGGAGGAACTCCTCGCGAAGGGGCGCGCCGAGAAGATGACCTGGGTGAAGACCGAGGTGCCGGCCGAAGTGACGAAGGCCGTGACGAAGGCCGCGAAGGCCAAGATCGAGGCTGCGATCAACCAGAAGGACAAGCACACGCGCGTCGAGGCGGTCGAGGCGGTGAAGGACACGGTGAAGGAGGAGATGGCCTCGGCGCTCGCGCCGGAGCACGTCCCCTTCGTCGGGTCGGTGCTCGGCGATCTCGAGTACAACGCGCTCCGCGAGCAGGTCCTCGAGACCGGGCTCCGCGTCGACGGGCGCAAGCCGACCGAGGTGCGCCCGATCAGCATCGACTCCAGCGTGCTCCCGCGCGCCCATGGGTCGGCGCTCTTCACGCGTGGCCAGACGCAGGCGCTCGTCGCCGCGACGCTCGGCACCGCGAACGACGTCCAGCGGATGGACAGCATCGACGACGCGAAGGAGACCACGAAGTCGTTCATGCTGCACTACAACTTCCCGCCGTTCTCGACCGGTGAGGTGCGTCCCGTCCGTGGCACGAGCCGCCGCGAGATCGGGCACGGCAACCTGGCTGAGCGCGCCATTCAGGGCGTCCTCCCGGCCTTCGAGGAGTTCCCGTACACCATCCGCATCGTCTCCGACGTGCTCGAGTCGAATGGCTCGTCCTCGATGGCGTCGGTGTGCGGCGGCTCGCTCGCCTGCTTCGATGCGGGCATCCCGCTCAAGGGCGCGGTGGCCGGCGTCGCGATGGGCCTGATCAAGGAAGGGAAGAAGTACGCGGTCCTCACCGACATCCTCGGCACCGAAGACCACCTCGGCGACATGGACTTCAAGGTCGCGGGGACGAAGGCGGGCATCACGTCCATCCAGATGGACATCAAGATCCAGGGGCTCGACCTCAAGATCATGTCCGAGGCGCTCGCGCAGGCGAAGCAGGGCCGTCTGCACATCCTCGGGGAGATGGATAAGGCGCTCCCGACGGTGCGCCCGGACCTCTCGCCGTGGGCGCCGCGCATCGTCACGATGACCATCAACCCCGAGAAGATCGGCGACCTCATCGGGCCGAAGGGGAAGACGATTCGCGGGATCCAGGACGAGACGGGGGCGGAGCTCACGGTCGACGACTCGGGGCTCGTCACCATCGCCGCCGTCGGCGGCGAGGCGATGGAGCGCGCGCGGCAGATGGTGCAGGCGATCACGGCGGAGCCGGTCGTCGGCGAGACCTACCTTGGCACGGTGAAGTCGGTGACGGCGTTCGGCGCCTTCGTCGAGATCATGCCGGGCACCGAAGCGCTCCTCCATGTCTCCGAGATGCGGCATCACCGCGTCGAGAAGCCCGAGGAGATCGTCAAGAAGGGCGAGCAGGTCACGGTCAAGCTCATCGATCGCGATGAGCGCGGCCGCCTCCGCCTCTCGATGAAGGCGCTCCTGCCGAAGCCCGAGGGCGCGGCGGAGACGCCGGCCGGCGGTGAGCCGGCCGAGGGCGGCGAGGGTGGTGAGGCGCGCGGCGACCGTCCGCGCGGCGACCGTCCCCGGGGCGGTCGTGGTGGCCGCGGGGGTCGCGACCGCGAGTGACCGACGCGTCCGTGCGCGGCGCCGCGGAACGCGGCGTGCAGCGGACCGTCCTGCCGAACGGACTGACCGTACTCTCGGAGCAGATGCCGGGAGTGCGGTCGGTCGCGTTAGGGGCCTGGGTCCGGGCCGCTTCCATCCACGAGACGCCCGACCAGATGGGCGTCTCGCACCTCCTCGAGCACATGGTGTTCAAGGGCTCCGAGCGTCGCTCCGCCCGTGAGCTCGCGCTCGCGCTGGAGGCGCTCGGGGGCTCGCTCGATGCGTATACCGGGCGGGAGCAGACCTCGTACCAGGCGCGCGTGCTCGACGAGCACCTGCCGCAGGCCGCCGACGTGCTCTTCGATCTGATGTTCCGTCCGTTGCTGCGGTCCGCCGACCTCGAGCTCGAGCGCGGGGTCGTCCTCGAGGAGATCGCGATGGTCGAGGACACGCCCGATGACGTGGTCTTCGAGTTGCATAACACCGCGCTCTGGGGTGAGCACCCGTTCGGCTACTCGATACTCGGGACAGAGGAGACGGTCGGCGCCCTGCAGGTGCAGGATCTGCGGGCGTTGCACGACCGGGCGTATCGCGCGGGGAACGTGGTCGTGGCGGCGGCGGGGAATGTGTCGCACGAGCGGCTGCTCGAGGTGCTGACGGCGGCGGGGTGGGCCGACCTCCCGGGGGGCGGCGTCTCCCGGGTCCCGGTCCCGCCGGCGCGGCCGATGCCGGCGTCGGAGCAGCGCATCGAGCGGGATACGCAGCAGCTGCACCTGGTCTACGGCAATGCGATCGTCCCGCACGGGGACCCGCGGCGGTACGCGCTGATGCTGGTGAACTCGCTCTTCGGCGGCGGGATGAGCTCGCGGCTCTTCCAGCGGGTGCGGGAGGAGTTGGGGCTCGCCTACTCGGTGCACAGCTTCCAGAGCTTTCATGTGGCGGCCGGGGCCCAGGGGATCTACGTCGGATGCACACCGGAGCGCGCCGACGAGGCGGCGGAGGCGGTGCACGCGGAGCTCGAGGCGCTGGTCGCCCGGGGCATCCCCGACGAGGAGTTGTTGATGGGCAAGCAGCAGCTGAAGGGGCAGATCACGCTCTCGATGGAGAGTGTGAGCGCCCGGATGTACCGAGCGGCCGCGGTGGCGCTCTTCAATGAGCCCTACCGCCCGCTCGACGAGGTCTTGGCCCGCGTGGACGCGGTGCCTACTGGTGAAGTCGCGGCCGTTTGCCGAGACTTCTACGGCGCTGACCGGCAGACGATCGTCCGGTTGGGGCCCGTCTGAGCGCCGTCGGTCGCGGAGTCCGTGTCCTGCGGCGCACCCCCTGACTCTTTTCCGAGCATCCCTGCGCCATGAAGATCGGCATCCCGAAGGAGATCAAGACCAACGAGAACCGCGTCTCGCTGGTCCCCGCTGGTGCGGAGGCCCTCGTGGCCGCCGGCCACACCGTTTACGTCGAGCAGGGAGCCGGTGAGGGCTCCGGCTTCAGCGACGAGCAGTACACGGCGGTCGGCGCGAAGCTCCTCCCGACGGCGGATGCCGTCTGGAAGGAGGCGGAGATGATCATCAAGGTGAAGGAGCCGATCGCGGTCGAGTGGCCGCGGATGCGGAAGGGGCAGACGATCTTCACCTACTTCCACTTCGCCGCGGACGAGAAGCTGACGAAGGCGCATCTCGATTCCGGCGCGACCTGCATCGCGTATGAGACGGTGGAGCTCCCGACGCGCGAACTCCCGCTCCTCACGCCGATGTCCGAGGTGGCGGGGCGGATGGCGGTCCAGGAGGGGGCGAAGTACCTCGAGAAGCTCTACGGCGGCCGTGGCGTCCTGCTCGGCGGCGTGCCGGGCGTGCCGCCGGCCAAGGTCGTCATCCTCGGCGGTGGCGTCGTGGGCGTGAACGCGGCGAAGATGGCGGCGGGGATGGGGTCGAAGGTCGTCATCCTCGACACGTCGCTCCCGCGCCTCCGCTACCTGAGCGACGTGATGCCGTCGAACGTGCAGCTCATCTTCTCGAACCGGCAGAACATCCTCGAGCAGATCGCGACCGCCGACCTTGTCGTCGGCGGTGTGCTGCTCCCAGGCGCCAAGGCGCCGAAGCTCATCCGCCGCGAGGACCTCAAGACGATGCGCCCGGGCGCGGTGATCGTCGACGTGGCGATCGACCAGGGCGGGTGCGTGGAGACGATCAAGGCCACGACGCACGAGAATCCGGTCTACACGGTGGACGGCATCATCCACTACGGCGTCGCGAACATGCCGGGCGGGGTGCCGCGCACCTCCACGCTCGCGCTCACCAACGCGACCCTCCCCTACGCGCTCAAGCTCGCGAACAAGGGGTGGAAGCAGGCCCTGCGCGAGGACGGGGCGCTGCTCAAGGGGCTCAATGTCGTCGACGGCAAGGTGACGTATCAGGGGGTCGCCGAGGCGTTCGGGATGGAGTACCACGCGCCGGAGCAGTTCCTCAAGTAACGATGTCGACCCGGGCCCTCGGGATCCGGTGGCTGGGGGGGGGGGGGGGG
>JARIFA010000032.1 GCA_031127075.1 Gemmatimonadota bacterium
GCGGCGCGGCGGCGACGATCGCCGACCTCCTCCTCTCCGCCGAGTACATCCTGAATGAGGGGAACCCGAACGTGATCCTGTGCGAGCGCGGCCTGCGGAGCTTCGACGCGACGGTACGGAACCTCTTCGACCTCACCGCGATCCCGGTCGTGCACCAGGTGTCGCACCTGCCGATCATCGCCGACCCGAGCCACGGGACGGGACGGCGCGACCTCGTGATGCCGATGGCGCGCGCCGCGCTCGCGGCCGGTGCCGACGGACTCATCCTCGAGGTGCACCCCGAGCCGGAGCGTGCGCTCTCCGATGGGGCGCAGTCCCAGACCCCGGCGCAGTTCGCCGAGACGATGCGACAGCTCGCCGGGATCGCCTCGGTGCTCGGCCGCCGACTCGCGTGAGCGCGCGGGGGCCGCGACCGGAGGATCTCGTCCGGGCGCCGGCGCTGCGGACCGCCACGCGTACGCGTCGCCTCGCCGCCGGGCTCATCCCGCTCGTCGCGCTTGTCGTCGGCCTCACGCGACCGACACACCTCGACGCCCAGCCGGCGCTCCCCCCCTCGGACTCCGCCGCCCTCGCGCTCCTCGACCGGGTCGCGACCGCGTATCGTGGCGCCCGGACACTACGGGCACGCTTCACGCAGACCCTCACGCCCGCGAGTGGCGGCCGCGCGCTGACCTCGCGGGGTGAGTTCCTCCAGGCGGGGGCGGCGCGATTCGCCTTCCGATTCACCGACCCCGCCGACGACCGGATCGTCGCTGACGGTGCCGCGGTCTGGATCTATCTGCCGAGCACGCTGCGCGGCCAAGCCATCCGGCTCCCGCGCGGCGTCGGAGCGGGCGCGGGCCTCGACCTCGTCGCGTCGCTCCTCACCGATCCGGCGCGCCGCTATGTCGTCCGTGCCCTGCCGGACACGACCCTCGCCGGGCGGCGCGAGGCACAGGTCACGCTCGAACCGCGCGCAGGCGGGGCCCCGTTCTCGCGCGCGACGCTCCGCATCGACCCGGCACGCCGGATCATCGTCGCGGCCACGCTGCGTGAGCCGAGCGGACTCGTTCGGGCGCTGACCTTCTCCGAGGTCCGGCTCGGCGCTCGACTCCCCGCCGACGCGTTCATCTTCACGCCGCCACCGGGCGTGCGCGTGATCGATCAGGCCGCGCTGCTCGGAGGCGTCCCGCCGCGCTGAGCGGCGGGTCGCTCAGTCGACGAAGACGTCGCCCGGCGCGCGGGCGCGCCGCAGGATCGCCAGGGCGCGCGAGACCGCCGGATCGGTCCGCACCGCGGCCTGCCACCCATCCCCCCGGCGCCGGACCGCTGCCGCGAGCCGACGGTCCGCCAGCAGCGCGGCGGTATCCCCGACGACCTGATCCGGGACGATGCCACCTCCACCCTGCACCGCGCGTCCGGCCGGGGTCCGGAGCACCGGGCGCGTCGTGTCCCCCTCGGCGCGCGCCGCCTCATCCGCCTCGTCCGTCGGCACCGGATGCTCGATGCTGCGCCCGAGCGGCGTGTACCACCGAGCGTTGGTGAGCGAGATCGCCGCCCCGTTGTCGAGGCCATAGACCCCCTGCGCACTTCCCTTGCCGTACGTCACGCGGCCGAGGATGAGGGCGCGGTCGTTGTCCTGCAGTGCCCCCGCGACGATCTCAGCCGCGCTCGCCGTGAGCTCATTCACGAGCACGACCACCGGGAGGGGTGCCCAGGGTGACGCGGTGGAGTCGGTGTAGACGTGCCGCGACGCGACGGTCCGCCCGGCGGTGGTCACGAGTTGGGCGCCGACGCCGAGGAAGAGGTCCGCGACTTCAACGCCCTGTGCCAAGAGCCCGCCGGGATTGCCGCGCAGGTCCATCACGAGCGCCCGCGCGCCTCGCGCGACCAGCGAATCCACGGCCCGACGGAGTTCGACCGCGGTCGAGTCGCTGAAGGTGCTGACCGCCAGATACGCGATGTCGCCCTCGACGATCGTCGCGCCGGCGATGGCGTTCACGTGGATCTGGTCACGCACGAGGGACAGGGTGCGTCGGCCGGCCGGCCCATCGACCTCGAGGCGCACCGTGGTGCCGCGCGGTCCGCGGAGCGCGGCCCGGGCCTCGGCATCGCTCCATCCGCGTGTGCTCCGCCCATCGACCACGAGGAGTGCATCCCCCTCCTCGAGCCCTGCCTGCTCCGCCGGCGTGCCCGGCCGCGTCTGCACGATGACCGGGACCCCATCGATCAGCTCCAGCTGCGCGCCGACGCCGGGGTAGCTGTTGGTGATGGTGCGCTCGAGCGCGGCGCGACGCGCCGGCGTGAGGTAGCTGGAGTTCGGGTCGTCGAGCTCGCCGAGCAGCCCCAGCGTCGCGAGCTCCCAGAGGCGGGCGTCGTCGACTGTGTCCACGTAGTTCGTCCGGACGCGGTCCATCACCTCCTGCAACAGGCGGGCGCCGTCCTGCCCCGAGGGGTCGCGTGGGCGCACCGCATCGCGCAACGCACCGGTCGCGGCCCAGGCGACGCCGAGCGCGAGTCCGGTGAGGGCGAGCGAGCGGAGCCGGCTCACGCGGTCCCCACCAGTGCCCGACAGGGCGGAATCGCAGCGGCGAGCCGTTCGGCGATGCGCGCCTGCACCGTGGCGACCGAGCCATCTGCATCGATGGCGATGATGGGACCGCACTCCGGATGGGTGGCCTGCCACGCCGCCGCCGTGAACGTGCGGAACGCCTCGGCGACGCGCGCGTGGAAGCCGGCATCGGCGCGCTCGATGCGGTCGGCGGGGCCGCGCGTCGTGGCGCGGGTGAGGCCTCCGTCAGGACCCGTGGAGGGCCCCAAGGTCAGGACCAGCGTCAGGTCCGGGACGATGCCGTCGGTCGCGAGTCGGTTCGCCTCGCGCACCGGCCCCTCCGGCAGGCCACGCCCGCCCACCTGATACGCATACGTGGAGAGGAGGAATCGGTCGAGGAGCACGACCTCGCCCGCGGCGAGCGCCGGCTGCAGCACGTCGGCGACGAGTTGCGCCCGCGACGCGGCGAAGAGCGCCGCCTCCGCCGCCGGGGCGACGGCCACGTCGGCGTGGAGGAGGAGCTCGCGCACCCGATCCCCCAGCGGTGTGCCACCGGGCTCACGGCAGATCCGGTGTGGGACGGCGGCGGCGGCGAGGCGTTCCGCGACGAGGGCGAGCTGCGTCGACTTGCCGACGCCCTCGCCCCCCTCGAAGACCACCAACCACCCGCGTCCGCCCCCCATCAGCCGAGGGTGATGATGGAGCTCGTGGCGCCGCGCTGGATGCCTTCGCCGATCCACTGATTCACCTGCACCATCAGCTTCTCGAAGTTCTCGTTGGCCGCGAGCATCCGCTGATAGAGCGTGTTCGACTGGACCGTGCCGAGGAGCTGCTCGAGTTCCTGTTCCATCGCCTCCGTCGGCTGCTCGCCGCGGGCGATCATCTGCTGCGCCTCATCGCGCAATGCATCCATCCGGCGCAGCGCGGCGACGAGCGTCGCCTCGTCCTTGAGCGCCTCATTGGCACGCTTCAGCGCCTGGTACTCCGCGCTCTGGCCGATCAGTCGACCGACTTCCCCTGCCTTGTCGCTCAGCATCACGTCTCCGTTCGCCGCCCCACGACGAATCGCGGGCGGCCGGTCAGATCCGCGCGGACCTCGACGGCCGCGAAGCGTCCGTCGTCCCGCACCGCAGCCGCCGCGAGATCGGCGCGCCGCGCGTCCACCTCCATCACCAGCCACCCGCCGGCGACGAGCACCGCCGCCGCCTGCGGCACGAGCGCCCGGATCAGCGCCATCCCGTCATCCGCCGCGACGAGGGCCATCGACGGCTCCCACTCGCGCACGAGCGCCGGCAATGCCGGCATCTCTTCCGGAGAAATATAGGGCGGGTTCGAGGTCACCACGTCGACGGTGAGACCCCGAAGTGGCCCGAGGAGATCACCCTGATGCCACCGCAGCCGGGCGCGCCGCGCCTCCGGAATCGCCGCGAGGTTGGCCTGCGCCACCGCCAACGCGTCGGGCGAGAGGTCGATGGCGTGCACCGTCTCGAACGCCCCCTCGGCGGCCAACGCCAACGCGATCGCCCCCGACCCCGTGCCCACGTCGACCGCAATGCCGTGCCCGCCGCCCGTGAGCGAGAGGACGAGGTCGATCAGCACCTCCGTCTCGGGCCGCGGGATCAGCACGCGCCGATCGACCTGCAGCGTGAGGTGCCGGAAGGGAGCCTGACCGATGGCGTACTGGAGGGGCATCCCCTCGACGCGACGCGCGGCGGCAGCCTCGATGCGCTCGACGATCTCCGATGGGAGGACCTCCTCCCGATGCGCCGTGGGCCAGAAGCGCGGGGCATCGAGGACCGCGGCGATCAGGTCACGCGCCTCGGTCCGCGCCGGCGGCCTCTCCGGTCCCGCGAGCCGCACGGCCAGCGCCTCCAGCAGTGCGCCGACCGTCGTCCTCATCCCGCGTCCCCGGCGAGGCGTTCCTCGAGGTCCGCGAGCCGGAGCGCCTCCATCAGCGGATCGAGCTTACCGTCCATCACGCCGGCGAGGTCGTGTGTCGTGAAGCCGATGCGGTGGTCGGTCACGCGGCTCTGCGGGTAGTTGTAGGTGCGGATCTTCGCCGAGCGGTCCCCGGTGGAGACCTGACTCTTTCGCATGCGCGAGCGCTCGGCCTCCTGCTCCGCGAGCCGGAGGTCGAGGAGTCGGGACCGGAGCACCTCCATCGCCTTCAGCTTGTTCTGCAACTGCGACTTCTGGTCCTGCTGCGAGACCACGAGGCCGCTCGGCAGGTGGGTGATGCGGACCGCGGAGTCGGTGGTGTTGACGCTCTGTCCCCCGGGCCCCGATGAACGGAAGACGTCGATGCGGAGGTCTTTGTCCTCGATGCTGAGATCGATCTCCTCGGCCTCGGGGAGGACGGCGACGGTGGCGGCGGAGGTGTGGATGCGTCCGGCCGCCTCGGTGGCGGGCACGCGCTGCACGCGGTGCACGCCGGACTCGTAGCGCAGGTCGCCGAAGGCCCCGGGCCCGCTGACTTTGAAGATCGCCTCTTTCAGGCCACCGAGCGTGCCGTCGGAGAGCGAGATCGTCTCGATGCGCCATCCGCCGTGCCGCTCGATATAGCGCGTGTACATCCGGTGCAGGTCGGCGGCGAAGAGCGCCGCCTCGTCACCGCCGGTGCCGGCGCGGATCTCGACGATGGCGTTGCGATCGTGGAGCGGATCGGGGGGGATCAGGAGGGGCTTGAGCGCCTCCTCGGTCGTGGCGATGTCGGCGACGAGTCGCTCGACCTCCCGGCGGGCCTCGGCGGCGAGCTCGGGGTCCTCAAACGACGCGAGCTCGCGCGCCTGCGCGAGCTCGGTCTCCATGCGCTCCAGCTCCTGGGCGCGCTCGCCCACTTGGCCGAGGCGCTGATGCTCCCGACCGAGCGACGCCATCAGCTTGGCGTCGCGGACGGTCTTGGGATCGAGGAGCTCGCGTTCGACCTCGGCGGCGCGCCGGAGCGCGTCGGCGAGACGGTCGCGGAGGCTCAGGCGCTGGCCTTGCCGTACTTCTGGCGGAAGCGCTCGACGCGGCCAGCGGTGTCGATGAGCTTCTGCTTGCCCGTAAAGAACGGGTGGCAGGCGGCGCAGAGATCGGTCTGGATGTCCGCATGCGTCGAGCGCGTCTGGAACGTGTTGCCGCAGGCGCAGACGACGGTGGCGGTCGCGTAGGTCGGATGGATATCGGGCTTCATCGCGGGACGTCCTGTGCTGAAGAGAGGAACCTCTGGTTCGGGCGTGGTCGAACCGAGCCCAGAAGTCTAACCGACAGAGCTCGTAACGTGCAAGCCGACAAGGGGTTGGAAGTTTGACACTCTTGGACGGCGGCGGTACGTTCCCGCCGTCGTTCCCCCTCCTGCCCCACCCGCGAGATGTCCTCCACCGCCCAGTTCCTGGCGAGCGTGCCACTGTTCCGCGACCTGGACGCGGAGGAGACCGGGCGATTTGCCCAGCTGGTCCGGGAGAAAGGCTACCCCCGCGGCAGCGTCATCGTCTTCGAGGACGACCCTGGTGACACCTTCTTCGTGGTGCGCCAGGGGCGGGTAAAGGTGGTGCTCATCGCCCCGGACGGGCGCGAGGTCATCCTGGGGCTCCTCGGGGTCGGGGAGCACTTCGGGGAGCTCGCGCTCATCGACGACCAACCCCGCTCCGCCCACGTCGTGGCGATGGAGGACGCGCAGCTGCTGGTGCTCCGTCGCGAGGATTTCCGGCGTCGTGTCGAGGCGAACCCGGCGGTCGCGTGGGCCCTCCTACAGGAGCTCTCCCGCCGGCTCCGGCGTGCGGACGAGAAGATCGGGGCGTTGGTCCTGCTCGACGTGCCGGGCCGCATCGCGCACCTGCTCCTCGAGACCGCGGTCGAGGCCGGAGGCGCCCTCATCGAGAAGCCGCTGACGCACCAGACCATCGCGCATCTGATCGGGGCGAGCCGCGAGACCGTGTCGCGCGCGTTGCGCGAGTTCGTCGCGCAGGGCTGGATCGCCACCGAACGCCGACGGATCCGGCTCGTCGACCGCCGGGCGTTGGAGCAGCGCGCCCAGCAGCGCGCCTGAGTGCGGCCGCGCGCCGGGGGGGACGTCGACGGTGTCGCCGGCGAGGCGGGCGCGTCCGTTGTGCCCGGGAGATGGTGACCTGGGTCACACCACCCGGGGGCGGCCTCGTCTTCCGCCCCCGCGGGCTGGCGGCGCATCTTTAGATGCATGAGACCGGTCGCATGAGCTTCACCGTCCGCTTCTGGGGGACGCGCGGATCGATCCCGACCCCGGGGCCGGAGACTGTGCGCTATGGGGGGAACACCCCGTGCATCGAACTCCGGACGGCGGAGGGATGGCCCGTCATCCTGGATGCGGGGACCGGGATCCGGGAGTTGGGCCGCCGGCTCATCGACGAGGCGGCCGGTGGGACCGTCGCCGGGGACATCTTCCTGACCCACGCGCACTGGGACCACATCCAGGGCCTGCCGTTCTTCGCGCCGATCTTCGGCCGCGGCCACCAATTCACGATCTGGGGATCCGCCGCGATGCAGCGCCGGGTCGACGAGGTGGTGCGCGATCAGATGTCACCCGTGGTCTTCCCCGTCGCCTTCGAGCAACTCGCCGCCGCGATCGATTTTCGGCATCTCGCCGATCGGACCCGCACGCCGGGGAACGGGTACGAGGTGACGTCGTTCGCGGTCCAGCATCCCGGCGGTGCGCTCGGGTTCCGCTTCCACGCCCCCGGAGCGGACGGCGGCGACGTGGTCTACATCCCGGACAACGAGCTCGCGTCGCATCCGCAGTACGACCAGGGCGCCGACTGGCGCGCGCGACTCGTGGCGTTCGCCAACGGTGCCTCGGTCCTGATCCACGACGCGATGTACACCACCGCAGAACACGCCCACCACCATGGGTGGGGGCATTCGACATACGCGGAGGCGGTCGCGCTCGCGCTCGAGGCGGGGGTCCGGACCCTCGTGCTCTTCCACCACGAGCCACGTCGATCCGACGACGCGCTCGATGTCTGCCTGGCCGAGTGCCGGGCGCAGGTCCGGGCGCAGGGCGGGCAGCTCGAAGTGCTCGCCGCGGCCGAAGGTCTCACACTGGATTCGTCCTCACACCGGAGCCCCTGATGCGCTCGCTGCTCTCCCGTGTCGCCCTCGCGACCGTGCTGACCGCCCCCCTCGCCGCGCAGGACGAGGCGCGACCGACCCTCGCCGTCCTCCCCTTCGTGAACAGCGCCATCGGCGCCGCGAACGCCGAGCTCGCTCCACTCTCGAAAGGGATCGCCGACCTCCTGATCACCGACCTCGGGCAGAACCCGGGGATCCGCGTCGTGGAGCGTGAGAATCTCCAGCGCCTCCTGGACGAGCAGCGGCTCGGCCAAGATGGGCGCGTGGACGATGCCACCGCCGCGCGCATCGGCAAGCTCCTCGGCGCGAAGCACATGGTGACCGGCGCGTTCATCACCGACCGCAGCGGCAAGATGGTGATCACGCTCAAGTCGATCGACAGCGAGACCGGGCGCATCACCTGGACGCACCGCGGCGAGGGGAAGACGGAGGAGTTCCTCGACCTCATCGCCAAGGTGAGCGCGGCCGCGAACACGGGGCTGCGACTCCCGGCCCTCACGCCGCAGGCCCGCCAGGCGAGCGCCGCGCACGCGGAGACGCAGCGGCGCGTACCCTTCCAGGCGGTGATGCTCTATTCGCGTGCGCTGAGCGCGCAGGACGCCGGGCGCCGCGACGAGGCGATCACGCTCTTCAGCCAGGCGATCGATCGCTTCCCCGACTTCGCCGATGCGAAGGCGGCCCGCGCGCGCTTGCAGGGCGGGCGCTGATCCGCAGGCGGTCCCACTGATGCGCCCCCTGATCCTCCTTCGTGAAGGCCGGAGCGTCGGCGCGCTGCCGGGCCTCGACGCCCTGCCGCAGGTCGAGGTCCGGCGCGTCGCGTCGCTGCCGACCGCCGAGGAACTCGACCACGAGCGGCCGACGATCCTCCTCATCGCGGCCCAGGATGTACACGGCGTCGCCCCGGAGGGGCTCGAGGCGCTCGCACGTGTGGCCGCGCTCGTCGGGCTCGGCGAACCGGGTGCCGCAGAGCCACATCCCGACCTCGCCGCACTGCCGCTCACCAGTTGGATCCCCGCCGACGCATCACCGACGGTCGGACGGACGCAGGTACAGGGGGCCCTCCGCCACGCCGCCACGCTCATCGCGGCCGCCCGGGCCGAGCGCCTCGAGCGCATCAACGAACAGGAGCTCATCGATCTCTCCTCGGTCGGCGATGCCCTCGCGACCGAGCGCGACCTCGACGCGCTGCTGGGGATGATCGTCGGGCAGTCGATCCGACTCACCGGCGCCGACGCGGCCTCCCTCTATCTCGTGCGCCACGCCGAGGACGGCGAGACGCGCGTCCTGCATTTCACGCTCTCGCAGAACCTGACGCTGCCAGAGCTCCCGTTGGTCCAGTTCGACATCCCGATCGACCACGGGAGCGTGGCGGGGTACGTCGCCGTGACGGGCGAGGTGCTGAACATCCCCGATGTGTACGAGCTGGGCCCCGACGTGCCGTACCAGCTCAACCGGTCGTTCGATGAGCGGTTCGGGTACCGGACGAAGTCGATGCTGGTGATCCCGATGCGGTCGCACCGCGACCAAACCATCGGCGTGCTGCAACTGATCAACCGCAAGCGCGACCCCGACGTGCGGCTCACGAATTCGGAGGTCGCGGAGGCGCAAGTACTCCCCTTCGACCGGCGGTCGCTACGCCTCGCGACGGCGCTCGCCGCGCACGCCGCGGTGGCGATCGAGAACAGCTCGCTCTACGAGGACATCGAGCTCCTCCTCGAGGGGTTCGTGACCGCCGCCGTCTCGGCGATCGAATCCCGAGATCCCGCGACCTCGGGTCACTCCCTCCGCGTGGCGAACTATACGATCCAGCTAGCCGAGGCGGTGGATCGCACCGGGGACGGCCCCTACGCCGACCAGTTATTCACCCGGAACCAGCTGCGCGAGCTCCGCTATGCCGCGCTCCTCCACGACTTCGGCAAGGTCGGCGTCCGTGAGAAGGTGCTGGTGAAGCAGAAGAAGCTGTACGGGCACGACCTCGCGATCCTGCGCCAGCGGTTCGAGCTGCTGATGCAGCAGGCGGATCTCGAGTTCGAGCGGCACCGGGCGGAATGGCTCCTCGCGAACGGGCCCAGCGGATACGCGGAGGCCCTCACGCGCCTCGACGCCAGGCGCGCCGGCCGGCAGCAGCAGCTCCAGCACTGGCTCGACGTCATCTCCCGATCGAACGAGCCGACGATCCTGCCCGAAGGCGCCACCGCGGAGCTCGAGGTGATCGGGCAGCAGACCTGGGTGGACCGACAGGGGATCGAGCACCCGGTCCTTACCGAGGCCGAGGTGCGCTTCCTCTCGATCGCCCGCGGGAACCTCGACCTGCGCGAGCGGCGTGAGATCGAGTCGCACGTCGCGAACACGTATCGCTTCCTGAAGATGATCCCGTGGACGCCGGAGCTGTCGGCAGTGCCCGAGATCGCCCAGGGGCATCACGAGAAACTCGACGGCTCGGGCTATCCGCACGGGGTACGCGCCGATCAGATCCCGGTGCAGGCACGGATGATGACCATCGCCGACATCTACGACGCCCTCACCGCGGCGGACCGTCCCTACAAGCGCGCCGTGACGACGGAGCGGGCGCTCGACATCCTGCGTGGCGAGGCGGACCGCGGCCTGCTCGATCCGCACCTGCTCGGCATCTTCATCGGCGCCGGCGTCTTCTCGATGGTGGCGGAGAGCGAGGGATCGCCGCGGCGCCGCTCCTCGGGCCGCTCGCGCCCCTCGCTGGTCAGCTAGGCGGGCCCCACCCGCCGCCGCCCGGCGTCCAGAGCTCGATTAGATCGCCCGGCTGCAACACGCGACGGCACTTGGCCGGGAGCGGCGCACCATTCAATCGATTCTCGCCGACCGCGCCGTCGGCGCCCCCCTGCGCGCCACGCGGTGCGCGCGCGCGCCGTTCCGTGAGCAACGTCACCGTGCAGGGGGCGAGCACGCGATACGCCCGGACCACGCCGTCGCCGCCACGATGCGTCCCGATGCCGCCGGAGTCGCGACGAACCGCATAGGTCTCGATTCGGATGGGATACGCGCGCTCGAGCGCCTCAATCGGGGTGTTGCGCGTATTGCTCATCCCGACGTGCACGGCATCGGGCCCGGGGCCGCGCGCGCTCGCCCCCTGCCCGCCCCCCAACGTCTCGTAGAACGTCCAGCCGGCACCGCCGAAAGTGATGTTGTTCATCGTCCCCTGCCCCTGCGCGGGCACGGCGACGCCAGCGTCGGCGAGCGCGGCGAAGAGCAGGTCGGTGAGCCGCTGACTCATCTCGACGTTCCCCGCCGCCACCGCCGCCGGTGCGCGCGCCGCGATGCAGCAGTCGTCGGGCACGATCAGCTCGATCGGGGCAGCGATCCCGGCGTTCGTCGGTACGTCGTCGTCGAGCAGCGAGCGCAACACGAAGAGCGCAGCGGCCCGCGTGACCTGGATCGGACAGTTCACATTCCCCGGCACCATCGGCGATGTGCCGGTGAAATCGAGCTGGAGCCGTCCGTCCCTGATGGTGAGCGCCACCTGCAGCGGAACCAGGCGCTCGGTCACGCCGTCGCCCTCGAGCGCGTCCTCGGCCCGCCCCACCGCCCCGTCGAGCGCGCGCAACCGTGCGACCGCCCGACGCTCGGCGTAGATCACCAACGCCTCGCCGACGGCGGCGAGACGGGCCGCGCCGACGCGAGTGAGCAGCGCACGCCAGCCGGCGGCACCCGCCGCGCACGCCGCACGCTGCGCCGCGAGATCGCCGCGGCGCTCGTCCGGCGTCCGCACGTTCGCGAGGATCAGACCGAGGAGCTCCGGATCCGGTACCCCCGCCCGCTCGAGCCGCACCGGCGGCAGCACGAGCCCCTCCTGCACGAGTTCCGTCGCTCCCTGCGGCATCGACCCGGGGCTCATCCCGCCCACATCGGCGTGATGCGCGCGGACGACGGCGTAGCCCGCGAGCCGGTCGCCATCGGCGATGGCCTCGATCATCGTGAGGTCAGGCAGATGCGACCCCCCGGCCCACGGACTGTTCAGCAGGAAGACGTCGCCGGGTCTCGGGCCGCAGGCACGCACCGCACGCACGGCCTCGGGCAGCGCCCCGAGGTGCACCGGGATATGGGCGGCCTGCGCGATCATCCGCCCCTCCGCGTCGAAGAGCGCGCAGGAGGCGTCGCGACGCTCGCGGATGTTCGGCGAGAGCGCGCCACGGATCAGCACACTCCCCATCTCCTCGGCGACCATCGCGACGGCGGACGCCCACACGGCGAGCTCGAGGGCGTCGACGGACTCGCTCATGCGTCCTCCCGGTCGAGGCGCCAGCCGCCGATCGGCAGCGCGGTGGCGCGCCACCCGCGGGCGACCCAGAGCGTCGCATCGGGGAGCGCGAGACTGCGCGGCCCGGTGACGACCGCACCGGCGGCGGGTCCACCCGCGTCGATTCCGGCGACGAGGTCGACGCCCGGTGCGACCGCATCACGCGCGAAGGTGGCATGCGCTCCGGGATCACTCGCGACGTGGCGTAGCGCGACACACTCCACCGCCTGCGGCAACGTGAAGCCGTAGCGCGCCGCGTGCAGCTCGGCGAAGCGGACGGTGAGGGTCGCCCCGTCCTCGCCCGGCGAGACCGGCACCTCGAGCTCGTGCCCCTGCCCGACGTACCGCGCCCGGACGCTCCAGCGGCGCTCGCGGCCGTCGGCGCGTGACGCGAGCCGCTCGCACGCCGCCGCGATCTCCGTCGCGGTCCAATCGGCCGCGGGACGCAGCACCGCCATCGCGACCTCTCGCCGCTCCGGCGCGATCGCGAGCCCCAGAGCGCTCAGCACCCCGGCGAACGGCGGGACGATGATTGTCGGCATCGCGAGCGCCTCGGCGAGCGCACAGGCGTGGAGCGGGCCCCCGCCCCCGAACGCGACGAGCGCGCACCCGCGCGGATCCACCCCGCGCTCGACGCTCACGCGTCGGAGCGCCCGTGCCATCTCCGCGTCGGCGATCGCGAGGATGGCCTCGGCGGTCCGCTCCGTCGTGGCACCGAGGCGCGCGGCGAGCGCGGCGATGGCGCGGGCCGCGGCCTCGACGTCGAGCGCGACCGCCCCGCCGAACCGATGCGCCGCGATACGGCCCAGGACGATCTGCGCATCGGTCACCGTCGGCTCCGTGCCACCGCGCCCGAACGCGACCGGGCCCGGCCGCGCGCCCGCGCTCCGCGGTCCGACGCGGAGCGCCCCACCGTCATCGATCCACGCGATGCTCCCGCCGCCCGCCGAGACGGTGTCGACCAACACGCGCGGCAACGCGATCGGGACGCCGGCGACGACGCCGCCGGGCTCCACGAGCGGCTCCCCGTCCAGGATGAGCCCGGCGTCGGCGCTGGTGCCGCCGATGTCGATGGTGAGCGCGTCGCGCCGGTCGAGCGCGCGGAGCACCGCCGCGGCGCCGACAACACCGCCCGCCGGCCCGGAGAGCGCGAGCGATGCGGCCTGTCGTGCGGCGTCGGCGGCGGGACGCATCCCGCCCCCTGACGTCATCACCGCGGGCGCCGGCCGGCTGCTCGCCCGCAGCCGGGCCGTCAGCCCCGCGAGGTAGCGCATCACCCGCGGGCGGGCATACCCCTCCGCCACCGCCGTCGCGGTCCGTTCGTACTCCCGGATCTCCGGGAGCACCTCAGCCGAGGTGACGACCTCGAGCCCCGGCCGCGCCGCTCGCAGCGCCTCCGCCAGCGCCTGCTCGTGCGCATCGTCTGCATACGCGTGGAGGAGCGAGATGACCACGATCTCCGGGTCCCGCGAGAGCACCTCGCGCACCACGGTCGCGAGCCCGTCCGCGGTCAACGGGTGCAGGACCCCAGCGGGCGTGCGACGCTCGGGCACCGCAACGACATCCGCGGGTGGCACGAGTGGCGCGGGGTGCTGCGCCCCGAGGTCGTACAGCGCGACCCGATCCTGCCGCCGCAGTTCGAGGAGGTCGGTGGCACCGGCGGTGGCGCAGAGCACGACGCGCGCACCGGTCCGCTCGAGGAGGAGGTTGGTGACGACCGTCGTGCCGTGCACTAGGCGCCCCACCGGGCGCTCCGCATCGGGGAGCGCATCGAGCACGCCGACCACGCCGATGCCCTGATCCTCCGGCGTCGACAGAACCTTCGCGGCCACGATGCGGCCGTCGGGGTCGATCGCGACGCCGTCGGTGAAGGTCCCTCCGACGTCGACGCCGGCGCCGCGGCCGGTCGGGGTCGTCACGAGCGTGCGGGAGGCGCGACGGCGTGACGCCAGACCACGAGCGCCATCGCGAGGTTCGCGGCGGCGAACAGCATCAGCGGCCCGGCGAGTCGCTGTCCAGCGATGGGGGCAAGCGCGAGCGCGAGTCCCGTCTGCGTCACGAGGGCGAGCGTCCCCGCGCGAACCCACCGACCGGCCACCCCACGCCAGACACCGCGGGCGGCGGGCCAGGCGAGCGCGAGGGCCACCGGCGATGCGAGGAGCAGCGTGAGGTTGCGATACCAGAAGACGTGCGCGGAGCCGAGCCACATCCCGAGGAGCATGAGGCCGATGAGCCCCGTCACCGTGCACCAGAGGCCGACGGCGATCGCGGCGGCCCCACGACGCGTCCGCCGCGCGGCTCCGGAGACGGGGACGAGGAGGAGGAACCAGACCGCGACGAGGGGGCCCATCGGTCCGAGCGCGAGCCCCTGCGCCGCGCGCGCCTCCGGCGCGCGCCGCGCCGTGTACAGGGTGCGCTCCAGACGCACGAGGGGCACCGCCACACCGGTCGAATCGGGACGGCGGACCTCCCGCAGGAGATCGCGCATCCGCATCGGGACATACATCGCCTCCCACGCCGTCATCGCACGGTCGGCACGCGGACCGAGGGCGACATCGATCCCAGCCTGGGCCCAGCGGTCGGGGGTCGCGAGGCGCACGGCCTCGCTGCGATACGTCCACTCGGTGGTAATCGCCTGGAACCGCCGCGCGAGGGCCCCGCCGAGCGCGGCGTCGAGTGCGTCACGCACCCGCGTAGAGCAGTTGTCGCGGAAGTAGTCGTAGCGGTAGAACCGCTGCTCCGGCGTCGCGTTCGCCGCGACCGCCTCAGCGAGCGTCGCCGCCTCCCCAGGGGTGAGCGCGAGCACCTGCTCGATCGATTCCCGGTCCTGCGCCGCGTAGACCTCCAGCAACCACGAGGTCGGGAAGGCCTCGACCCAGTAGCGCGTGTCGCCGCTGAGGAATCGCGAGAGAAACCGAGGCTCGTCGAACGAGAACATCCCCCAGTTGTAGGCGAGATCGGCGCCCGTGAGGAAGTCGCGGACTCGGAGCGCGTTGTGCCCGAAGCGCTCGAACACCGCATCGCCGGGACCGAAGGTCAGCACGGAGATCTGGTAGCGCGGCGGCGCCTCAGCGCCGGTGGCGGGCTGCGCGTCCAACGGGACGGCGGTCAGCGCACCGAGCGTGACGAGCGCGGTGAGCGTGACGAGCGCGGCGCGCGCGAGCCTGACGGCGACGGTGTGCGTGCTCACCCGCGCCACTCGGTGCCGCGGTCCGCCGTCGCGTAGATGAGATCGATCAGTTTGTGGAGGCGCACCTGGTCCGTCGGCGGCTCGGCGACGACCTCCCCGCGCACCGCGGCGACGAAGTGCGCGAGCGCGGCGCGATGCGACTGTACGGTCGCAGAGTCGCGCGTCGCAGCACCCGAGGGGGACGCGTCGACGATCCGGCCCCGGATCTCGCGGGCGACGCGGAGCGGCGCCAGGCGCGCCGAGCCCGTCGCGCCGAGGAGTTCGAACCACCAGCGCTCCTCGGTGCCGACGTAGGCGTTCTGCACATCGAGCGTGACGGTGAAGCCCCCTTTGCACTCGATGAGCACGACCGCCGCCTCCTCGACCGCGTTCGCACCCCGCCCCCGCTGCAGCGTGACGGCGACGCGTTCGACGCGCGGGAAATCGGTGAACCACCCGGCGAGATCGAGGAGCGGGAGGCCGAGTTCGAGGAGCGCGCCGCCCCCCGCTTCGTCGCGGCGATGGCGCCACGGCGCGAGGGTCGCGCGATGGCGATACACCCCCGCGCGCACGCCACGGATCGCGCCGAGGTCTCCCTTCCGGACGACGGCATCGAGCGCCTGCGCATCGGCGCGGAAGCGCTCGGTGTTCGCGACCATCAGCACGCGCCCCGACTTCGCGGCGGCCGCGAGCGCCCGCTCCACCCCGCGCGCCTGGAGCGCCACCGGGCGCTCGCAGAGCACGTGCCGTCCCGCGCGGAGCGCGGAGAGGGCGTGCACCTCGTGCAGATGGTTCGGGGTGCAGACGATCACCGCATCGAGCCCGGGGAGGTCGAGCAGGTCATCGACGTCGCCGCAGACGTCGCGGACGCCGTAGCGGGTGGCGAGCGTGCGGGCCTTCCCGAGATCATTGTCGCAGAGCGCGGCGATCTGGACGCCGCGCATCGCCGCGAGGATCGGCAGGTGCGCGGTCTGCGCGATGGCGCCGAGGCCGAGCACGCCCACGCGGACCGGAGCGCGGACGGAGGCGGTGCTACGAGAGGTGGAGCGGGAGGGCATACCGGGGACGCCGCCTACTGGGGGATGGGACCGATGGTGGTACCGGGATAGTACGTCGCCAGGATGGTGCGGGCGTCCTGCCCGGCGCGTGCGCGACCGATGGCCCCCCACTGACACATCCCCACGCCGTGGCCGTACCCGCGACCACGGAGCACGACCCGGGTCAACCGACCCTCGGCCCGCTCCGCAGCGACGGAAAAATAGGCGCTGTTCAGGGCCTCGCCAGCGCCGCTCCGCAGCACCGACCGGGCATCACCGCCACGGACGCGGTAGCTCCCACCCGTGGCCCGCACGACGAGGGTCCCGACGCGGCCGCTCGTCGTGACATCGTCGACCGCGAGATCGGTCACGCGCCCCGGGCCCGACGGCCCCACCGCGCTGTACCGCGCGAGATAGCGGGCCATCACCGCATCGAGCTCCGTCGACGTGAAGGTCCGCGTCCACGCGAAGCGCGGCGCGAGCTCGCAGTAGTGCCGGTCGGTGCCGGGGATCCGGTCACTCACCGCCTGGAGGTGGCGCGCCCCGGGACCACGCCACGCCTCGGCCGCCGAGGCGGTGCGCCCGCCGCAGGTCGAATGGTAGGGCGCACTCGCGAGCGCGCCGTCGAGCAACAGGACGAGCCCGGCCGTGCGGGCGACGGCCTCGTCGGAGAGCGGACGCTCGGCCGCCACACCGCCGTAGACCTGGTCCGCGGTCGTCGCGAGGAGGTCGTAACGCGGGTGGCGTGGACGCCCCGCCCGCGTGGCGAGGAGACGTTCCGCGGCGTAGGAACGCGCGGCGATCGCCTGCGCCTCCACCGCCGGTTCGTCGGCCGCCCCGCGGGTGCCACCGATCTCAAGTGGGACGACGCCGCGCAGATATGCCTCGAGCGGGACGAGATTCACCAGCAGGATCCCGGAGTCGGTGGGGATGAGCTGGAGCACTCCGCGGTACGCCGTGCCGTTCCACGCGATCGTCGCGCCATCCTCGGCCCGCTGCGTCATCGGCGCCGCGTGCCACGTCGTCACGCTGCCGTCGGCGTGGACCGCGCGGAGCCGCGCGCCCCGACGCTGCACCGTCCATCGATCGCCCGCGCGGGCCCGCACCAGCACTCCCTCCATCTCATCGAGGAGCCGCCAATCCCCGGCGGCGCCGAGGGTGACGGAATCCGGGAGGACGCGCAGCGCGACGCGGAGGAGCGGGCCGTCACCGGCGACGGCCCGCGGGACCCCGCCCCACTCGAGCGGGAACGGCGACTCCGTCGGCACGGGGGGGGATGCCACCGGCGGGGTCGAGGCGACGTCATCCGTGCGCGACGCCGCAGGCGCCGAGGGCACCGTCGCGGGGACCGGGCGCCGGGTCATCGGGGTGCGCCCGAGGCGCTGCTCCTCCTGCTCGAGCGGGCGGGAGAGACACCCGGCGACGAGGACGAGCGTGCCGAGCCGCCACCCCAGGCGAGCGGCGCGGCGGACGATCATCGCCCGAAGCTCCCGACGCTTGGCGCGACGGGAAGCACGAGGGGCCGACGCGCCGTCGCCTCGGGCGCCGCGGGTCGCGAGAGGATCCGGCGTGCCGTCGCCCGGAAGTCGTAATCGTCGACGACCTCATCGACGTGCACCTCGACGAAGCTTCCGGCGGGGGCGTCGCTCCGCACGAACGTCACGCCATCGATGTCGTCCGCCTGCCAGGGGAGCCGGGCCCGCGCGAGCCCGTCCGCGTCGGCCGCATCCTCGATCAGCGCCGGCGCCACCTGGCCGATCCGCGACTCGTAGCGCTCCGCGGTGATGTGTCGCTGGAGCTCCTGCACCGCCTCGAGCCGCGCACGCTTCACCGGTTCCGGGACATCGTCCACGAGCTCGGCGCCGCGCGTCCCCTCCTGCGGGGAGTAGGTGAAGACGCCGACCCGCTCGAACTCGACCTCGCGGAGGAAGTCGAGGAGGATCGCGACATCCTCGTCCGTCTCACCCGGGAAGCCGACGATGCAGGTGGTGCGGATCGCGACGCCGGGGACGGCCTCCCGGAAGCGCGCGACCTTCTCACGGATCGTCCGCTGCCGCTCCGGCCGGCGCATCCGCTCGAGCACCGGATCCGACGCGTGCTGGATCGGCATGTCGAGATACGGCACGATCCGGTCGTGCCCGGCGATGACCTCGAGCAGCCGCGGCGTGATCCCCGCGGAATAGAGATACATGTTGCGGATCCACGGGATCGACGTCTCGCGGAGGAGCGCCTCGAGCAGCTCGGGGAGCCGCACGTCGTCGCGGCGGTCACGGCCGTAGTGCGCGAGGTCCTGCGCCACCAGGTTCACCTCACGCGCCCCCTGCAGCTCGAGGAGCTGGGCCTCGCGCACCACATCGGCGAGCGCGAAGGAGCGGTGCCGGCCGCGCATCAAGGGAATCGCACAGAAGGCGCACCCGTGGTCGCACCCCTCGCTGACCTTCAGGTAGCGCACGAAGGGGGAGCCGCCGGCGTGCACGCGGACCCCGGGATGCTCGGTGACCGCCGCGCCGACGAGGCCGCGCTCCTGCAGGGCGGGGATGAGGCGGTCGGCCTCCGACGCACCGAGGAAGAGGTCGACTTCGGGGAGCGCCTCGGCGAGCTCGCCCTTGTGGCGCTCGACCATGCACCCGACGGCGACGACGGCGGTCGCACTCCCCCGCCCCTTCAGCCGCCCCGCCTCGACGATGGCGTCGATCGACTCCTGCTTGGCGGCGTCGATGAAGCCGCAGGTGTTCACGATGATCACCTCAGCGTCATCGGCCTCGGCCACCGGGACGCCGCCGTGGTCCATCAGCTCCGCGCGATAGCGCTCGCTGTCCACCGTGTTCTTGTCGCAGCCCAACGTGACGACGCGAAATCTCACCGGAAGTTCCCGAAGGAGAGCGCGACCCCGAAGTCCTCGCCACGGAGGAACCCAATCACCGTCTGCAGCTCGTCGCGGCTCGGCGAGACGATCCGGACGGTGTCGCCCTGGATCGACGCCTGCACCTTCTTGAACTTCTGCGCCTTGATGGCGGCGACGACCTTCTTGCAGGTCTCGCCGTCGAGGGACTGCTTGAGCGTCACCGTGCGGTGCCAGGTGTCTCCGCCCCCGGGCGTCGGCTCGCCGGCGTCGAGGTTCTCCACCGGCACGCCGCGGCGGATGAGCTTGGACTGCAGGATGTCCCACATCGCACGCAGTCGCATGTCGGTGTCGGTCGAGAGGACGACGGTCCCCTCGCCGCGCTTGAACTCGACGGTCGCGAGATGCGCGTCTTTGAAGTCGTAGCGCTGCGCGATCTCCTTCGCGGCCTGGTTCACGGCGTTGTCGACCTCCTGCAGGTCGACCGAGGTCGTGATGTCGAACGAGGCGTCCTTAGACACGGCGGGGCGGGCTGGCGGGGTCACGGGCCGGCGGACGCCGACCCACCCCGGGAAGTTAGCCGCCCAGATAGCTCTCGAGGGAGCGCGCCTTGGAGACGTGCCGGAGGCGCGAGAGCGCCTTCTCCTTGATCTGCCGGACCCGCTCGCGCGTGATGTTGAGCACCGCGCCGATCTGCTCGAGCGTCATCGGCTCGGCACCGTCGAGCCCGAAGTAGAGCCGGAGGATCTTCGCCTCCCGCTCCTTGAGCCCGCCGAGGGCCTGGTGCACCGACTCGACGAGGGCCATCTCGATGGTCTCCTCCTCGGGCGTCGCGTGCTCAGTGTCGGCGAGGTAGTCGAGGAGGCGATTGTCCTCGCCGGGGGTCATCGGCGCGTCGAGCGAGACGTGCGCCTGCGAGATCGCCATCGTCCGCGCGACCTCCTCCTCGGTGATCTCCATCCCTTCGGCGATCTCCGCGTGCGTCGCCTCGCGCCCGAGCTCCTGCAGGAGGGCGTTCGCCCGGCGCCCGATGCGGTGCAGCGCGCCGGCCCGGTTCAGCGGCACGCGGACGATCCGGCTCTGCTCGGCGAGTGCCTGGAGGATGGCCTGGCGGATCCACCAGACGGCGTAGGAGATGAACTTGATCCCCTTCGTCTCGTCGAACTTGTGGGCCGCGCGGATGAGGCCGAGGTTCCCCTCGTTAATGAGGTCGGAGAGGGAGACGCCCTGATTCTGGTACTTCTTCGCGACCGAGACAACGAAGCGGAGGTTGGAGCGCACGAGGGTATCGAGCGCCTCCTGGTCGTTCTCGCGGATGCGGCGGGCGAGCGCCGCCTCCTCCTCGCGCGTGATCAGCGGATAGATGCTGATGTCGCGGAGATACTGGTCGAGCGAGCCTTCGTCGCTCGATCGACGCTTGCCGCTGGGGCGGACGGGGCGTTTCACGCGGGACGGCTCCGGGGGACGGGCGATCGCATCACGTGGTGAGTATGGAGCGGGGGCGGACCGGACGGAAGCACCCCCGCACCGCCCCCCTCATCGAATCAGCGCACCGAGCCGATGCCAGCGGACGCGGTCGGGCCACGCCCGCTCGCGGAGCGAGTCCGGGGTGACGCTGAAGTACACGAGCATCGGTGTGCCGCGTACGAGGGACGCGGGCACGAAGCCCCAATACCGACTGTCGAGGGAGTTGTCGCGATTGTCGCCGAGGACGAAGAACTGGGCGGGCGGCACGATGATCGGGCCCCAGGTGTTCCGCGTCGGCCGGTAGCGCCGCGCGTCGGTGCCCGGCGCGAGGAACTCCCGCTGCCACCGGAACTCGATGGACCGGCCGTCGGTCCCGTCCTCCCGGTGCAGCGCGTAGCGTTCCCGCTGCGGCACCCCGTTCCGCAGGAGACGCCCATCGACCATCGCGAGCGTATCCCCGGGGAGCCCGACGAGGCGCTTGACGAAGTGCTTGGTCGGGTCCGGGGGGAACTGGAAGACGACGACATCCCCGCGCGCCGGCGGCCGGACCGCCGGCAGCTTCCCCCCGACGAAGGGGACCTCGGCGCCGTAGAGGAGCTTGTTCACGAGCAGGAAATCGCCGACGAGGAGGGTCCCCTCCATCGAGCCGCTGGGGATCCGGAAGGCTTCGACGAGGAAGGCGCGCGTGAGGAGGAAGAGGAGGACGGCGAGCTGCACCGACTTCGCCGTCTCCCAGACCCCACGGAGGACGCGCCGCGTCCGCGCGAATCGCATCGAACGGGGCGTCAGTAGTTGTCGATCTGGGCGCGCTGCAGCGTCCCGCTGTAATCGACGTAGCCGACCTTCGTCTCCGAATAGAACTCGTAGACCTCCCACCCACCCTCGCGATGCCCGTTCCCCGTCTGCTTCACCCCGCCGAACGGCAGGTGCGCCTCGGCGCCGATCGTCGGCGCGTTGACGTAGGTGATGCCGTTGTCGAGCTGCTGGAGCGCGCGGAACGCGACGTTCACGTCCTGCGTGTACACGGAACTGGAGAGCCCGTACTTCACGCCGTTATTCACCGCGAACGCCTCCGCCGCGTCCTTCACCCGGATCACCGAGAGGACGGGGCCGAAGATCTCCTCCTGCGCCACACGCATCGAGGGCTGGACGCCGGTGAGGATCGTCGGCTGGAAGAAGAAGCCGTGCTCGAGCCCCGCCCCGGTGGCCCGCTGGCCGCCGAGGGCGAGCGTCGCCCCCTCGGCGAGCCCGATCTCCACGTAGCGCGCGACCTTCGCGAGCGACTCCGCATGGATGAGGGGCCCCACGTCGGTGCCGGCCACGCGGCCGTCACCGAGCACGAGCGTCTTTGCGCGCGCGACGAGCCGCGCCACGAAGGCATCGTGGATCCCGTCCTGCAGGATGAGCCGGCTCGTCGCCGTGCAGCGCTGCCCGGTGGTGCCGAAGGCCCCCCAGAGCACGCCGTCGAGGGCGAGGTCGAGATTCGCGTCGTCGAGGACGATCTGCGCGTTCTTCCCGCCCATCTCGAGGGAGAGCCGCTTATGCATCCGGCCGCAGGTCTCGCCGACCTTGCTCCCCGTCTCGGTGGAGCCGGTGAAGGAGATGAGCGGGATCTGCGGATGCGCGACGATCGCGGCGCCCACCTCGCCATCGCCATGGAGGAGCTGGATGACCTCCGGCGGGAGTCCCGCCTCGAGGAGGATCT
>JARIFA010000033.1 GCA_031127075.1 Gemmatimonadota bacterium
CCCAAGCTCGTGCTGACGATCAATCACGCCTCGGGCGCGGGGTACTATGCGATGGCGGGGCAGGGGTTCGATCCTGATTTCATCTTCACCTGGCCGACCGGTCGGATGGGAGTGATGGAGGGCGAATCCGCCGTCGCCGCCGTGCACGGCCCCGCGCTCGCCGCCGCCAAGGCCAAGGGCGAGGCGCCCGCCCCCGCGGTACAAGCGGCGGTCGATGCGATGCGCGCCGAGTACGACGCACAACTCGACGCGCGGTACGCCGGTGCGCGGGGCTACGTCGATGCGATCCTCTATCCGGAGGACACGCGCGCGAGTCTCGCGATGGCGCTCCGCGCCGCCTCCCAGCACGATGGCCCTCACCTCGGTCCCTACGTCCTCCCATGGCACTCCTGATCTACGGCGCCAACGGTTACACTGGTCGGCTCATCGTCGCCGAGGCGCTGACGCGTGGACTGCGGCCGATCCTCTCCGGGCGCTCCGCCGATGCGGTGCGGGCCCTCGCGGAGGCGCACGGACTCGACGCGCGCCCGGCCGCGCTCGACGATCCGCGCGCGATGGACCAGGCTCTGCGTGGCGTGACGGTCGTCCTGCACTGCGCGGGACCGTTCCATCGCACCGTCGAGGCGATGACCGAGGCCTGTCTCCGGAACGGCGCGAGCTATCTGGACATCACGGGGGAGATCGCGGTCTTCGAGCGGGTGGCTCGGCTGGACGCGCGCGCGAAGGCGCGCGGCGTCACGATGCTGCCCGGGGTCGGCTTCGATGTGGTCCCGACGGACTGCCTAGCCGCGCACCTGTTCGCGCGGCTCCCGTCGGCGACGCATCTCGAGTTGGCCTTCTCCGGTGGGACGGGGCCGTCGCACGGCACCGCGCTCACGGTCATCGACGGGCTCGGGCTCCCCGGGGCCATCCGACGGGAGGGGCGGATCGTCCCGGTACCGCCGGCGTGGCGTTCGCGGATGGTCACCTTCTTCGACAAGGCGCGGCTGTGCGTCAGCATCCCGTGGGGCGACGTGTCGACCTCGTTCCACAGCACGGGGATCCCGAATATCGTGACGTATATGTCGAGCAGCGCCGGCTCGATCCGCGGGCTGCGCTGGTCACAATGGCTCGCGCCGCTGCTGCGCACGGAGCTCGTGCGCGGCTTCGCTCGCGCCAGGGTACGGAAGGCGCCGGCAGGGCCGAGCGCGGCGGCGCTCGCGCGCACGCGCAGCCAGGTATGGGGCGAGGCGCGCGACGCGAGCGGCCGGACGGTCAGTGCCCGCCTCGAGGCCCCGTCCGGCTACGTGCTCACCGCGCAGGCGGCGGTGCGGGCGGCCGAGCGGGTGCTGGCCGGTGGGGTGCCTTTCGGCTTCCTCACCCCCTCGAAGGCCTTCGGGGCGGACTTCATCCTCACATTGCCGGAGACGCGACGCGAGGATCTCGCATGAGTCGGCACCTGCGCCCGAAGCTTGGGCTCGCGATCATCGGGGCGGTGCTCTTCCTCCTCGGGGTCCGCCGGGACGATGCCACGCTCCGCTGGGTCGGTATCGGGTGGTTCGCCGCGGCCTTCCTGATTCGCTTCGTCTCGCGCGCGGCCGCACCTGACGCGGGGATCGACGCCGAGGCATCGGCGGGAGCCCCATCCGCGACTGACGGAGCCCCCGGCAATGGGTGATTCGGTCGTGACGGCGTCGACGCCGCTCCGCTACACGGTGCACAATCGGTTCCCCGGAGAGCATCTCGTCCGCAGCCGCGGCAACCTGCTCCGCTCGGTCGAGCTGATGGCGGCCACCGATCGCGACCTCGCCGTCGCGAAGACGATCGTTGGGCGGACGGTGCTCGTCGTCTCGCATCCTGACCTCGTGAAGGAGGTCCTCACCGGGCAGGCCCGGAGTCTCCGCAAGGGGCTCGGCCTCCAACGGACGCGCTTCGTCCTCGGTAACGGGCTCCTCACGGCCGAGGGTGAGTTCCACCTGCGGCAGCGACGGCTCGCGCAGCCCGCGTTCCACCGCGAACGAATCGCGCGCTACGCGGACGTGATGGTCGAGCGCACCCTCGCGATGGCGGCGAGCTGGTCGGACGGCCGCCAGCTCGATATCGCGCGGGCGATGCACCATCTGACGCTCGACATCGTCGGCCGCACCCTCTTCGATGTGGATCTGCAGGGTCGGGCGGCGGCGATGGGCAAGGCGCTGACCGAGGTGCTCGGGTCCTTCTCGATCTGGCTGATCCTCCTCGGCGACCGGATGTACCAGTGGCCGCTCCCGAGCATGCGCCGGGCCCGGCGCGCCCTGCCGGTGCTGGACGCGGCGATCTACGAGATTATCGCGGAGCATCGGCGTGACGGACGTGATCGTGGCGACCTGCTCTCGATGCTGATGAGCGCGCGCGACGACGAGGGGGATGGCTCCGGGATGTCGGACCAGCAGTTGCGCGACGAGGTGATGACCCTCGTCCTCGCCGGACACGAGACCACGGCGAACGCCCTCGCGTGGACCTGGTGGTATCTGGCCCAGCATCCCGAGGTCGATGCCCGTCTCGCCGCTGAGGTCCGAGCCGCCTGCGGCGATCGGCCCCCCACGATGGCCGACCTGCCGCAGCTGCCGTACACCCGGGCGGTCTTCAGTGAGGCCATGCGGCTCCGGCCGCCGGCGTACGCCACCTCGCGTGAAGTGGTCGCGCCGATCACGCTCGGCGGGCAGACGGTGCCCGTCGGGGCGCAGGTGATCGTGAGTCCCTGGGTCACCCAGCGTGATCCGCGATGGTGGGACGAACCGCTCCGCTTCGACCCGGACCGCTGGCTCGCCCCGCGGAGCGAACCCCGTCACAAGCAGGCGTACTTTCCGTTCGGCGGTGGCACGCGCCTTTGCATCGGCGAGCAGTTCGCCTGGACGGAGGGGATCCTTCTCATCGCCACGCTCGCCCGCGATTGGCGCTTCGCGCTCAGTGTGCCCGCGGAATCGATTTGTCCGGAGGCGGCCGTCACACTGCGCCCCACCCCCGGCGTCCCCGTCGTCTGTCATCGCCGTTCCTGACCTGAGAGGCTCCGATGTCCATCCCGTTCCTGCGTGATCCGCGCGTCGCGTCGCTTGAGGCCGAGCTGAGCCGTGTGATGAGCGCCGTCGATGCCGTGATCGACGCGCTCCCGCCCGAGGCGCTCGACGTGGCCCCCGAGGGACAGTGGAGCCCCGTGCAGATCATCTGGCACCTCTCGAAGGTCCAGTTCTGGGCGCACGGCAAACTGACCGCCGGCGCCGAGGCCCTTCCGCCGATGTCGACCGTGCCCCCCGGGCCGGCGCCGGCGATGATCCTGACGCTCCTCGACGCGTTCCCCATCCGGGACCGTAGCCGCCGGGTGCAGGCGCCGGAGGCGGTCCAGCCGCCCCGAGGGCTCGCCCTGGAGACGGAGCGCACCCGATGGCGTGAGGGGCGCACGGCGCTCGTGCAGACCCTGCAGCGCTTAGGCCCGAATCTCACGAACGTGCGTGGGGATCATCCGTTCTTCGGGACCTTCTCGGGGTGGCAGTGGGCCCTCTGGGTGGCCCAGCACGAGGAGCGGCATCTCGAGCAGCTTCGCGAGGTCGTCGCCGGGACCCGCTAGCTTCCGGAGATGCCACCGCGCCCGATCCCTGAGCTGCTCGCCCCCGCCGGTTCCCTCGAGGCGTTCCGTGCTGCCATCGCCAATGGCGCCGACGCGGTCTACTGCGGTGCCTCACGGTTCAATGCGCGGGATGACGGCGCGCAGCTCTCGCTCGACGACCTTGAGCAGGCCTGCCTCCTCGCCCACGAGCGGGGGGCGCGCATCTACCTCACGCTGAACGTCCTGATCAAGCCGCACGAGCTGGTCGATGCGCTCGTCTATCTCGGCGAGTGCATCGACCGTGGCATCGACGCCGCCATCGTACAGGACGTGGGCCTCATCCGCTTGATCGCCAAGGCGTATCCGGGCTTCGAGGTGCACGGCTCCACCCAGATGACCGTGCATGACGTCGCCGGCGCCCGCGTCATGCAGCGGCTCGGCATCGATCGCATCGTCCTCGCGCGCGAGAACTCGCTCGACGACATCCGCGAGATCCGGGCGGCGGTCCCCGGGCTCGGGCTCGAGACCTTCGTGCACGGGGCGCTCTGCATCTCGTACTCGGGGCAGTGCTATATGTCGGGGATGATCTCAGAGCGCTCCGCGAACCGAGGGTCGTGCGCCCAGTCGTGTCGCAAGGATTACCTCCTCCACGATGTCACCACCGGCGCCGAGCTCGACCGCGGGTACCTCATCTCGGCCAAGGATCTCGGGGCGTGGGAGCATCTTGACGCCATCGCCGAGGCAGGGGTCGGCTGCCTCAAGATCGAGGGGCGGAAGAAGAAGCCTGAATTCGTCGCCACCGTCACCAAGGGGTATCGCGAGTTTCTGGGGCAGGTGCGTGATGGACGGTTCGCGCCGCCGACCTTCGAGGCGGTCCAGCCGCTCGTGCAGATCTTCTCGCGTGGATCGACGGGCGGGATGTATGGGGGGCGCGAGGGTCGCGACTACATCACGCGGACGCAGCCGGACAATCGCGGGGTCGAGCTCGGGACCGTCGTCGGCTTTGAGGATGGAGCGGTGGTCGTCGACGTGCGCGCGCCGATCGCCGAGCGGGATGGGCTCGGGTTCGAACCCCCGGGGGGTGGGCATCTGGAGAGCGTCGGATTCGCCGCGGGTGCGGTCCGGACGCTACGCCACGCGGACGGTGTCTGGCGGCAGTCGATCGTGGCGCGCCAGCGCGTACCGATCGGGTGGACCGTGGTGCGGTCCGCGCAGGCGGCGCTGCTGGAGTCCGCGCGCGCGAGCTTCGCCGACGTGGGGCGGGTGCCGCGGAGACGTCGCGTGCCGCTCGCCGTGCGATGCTTCGGGGCGCCGGGGGCGCCGCTGAAGGCGATCCTCAGTGTCGGCAATCACGACGTGACCGTGCGGAGCGATGTGCCGCTCGCGCCCGCCACCGCGCGCAGCCTCGACGTCGCGCAGCTGCGCGAACAGTGGGGCCGCCTCGGTGAGACCCCCTTCGTGCTGGGTGAGCTCGACGCGGCGGGGCTCGCCACGGGGTGTTTCCTCCCGGTGCGCGAATTGAACCGGATGCGACAGGCGGCCGTCGAGGAGCTGCTGAACCTCCGGCAGTGGGATGCGGAGGCGGCGTTCGGGACCCGCCAGCTCCTCGTCGAGGAGGTCGTGCGTGCGGTGCCCCGCGAGCACGCCGACGGGGATCCCGCCGCCCTCGTCGCCGAGGTCTGGCGCGTCGCCGATGGGCACGCCGCGCTCGAGGCGGGGGCGCAGGAGATCGTCCTCGACCCCTTCCTCCGGCATCCGTTCCCGTCCCTGAGCGCGGTCCGCGAGCTCGTGGCGGCGGTGGTGGCGGCTGGCGCCCGGTTCCGCCTGCGCACACCGACCATCTGCCGGCCTGAGGACCGTCGGAAGCTCGACAAGTGGCTCGCGCTCGGCACGCCGATCCTCACGGGGCACCTCGGGCACCTGCATGAGCTGTCGGCGGCGGGGCGCGACGTGACCGCCGATTACGCCGTGAATTGCTTCAATCCGCATACCGCGGCGGAGCTCTTCGCCCTCGGGGCCCGTCGGATCACGCCGTCGATCGAACTCACCGTCGACGAACTCGCGGCGGTGTCGGCGCCGTGGGCGGGCGACGGATTCGAGGTCGTCGTCTTCGGTCGGCCCGAGGGCATGACGCTCGAGCATTGCGTGTTGAATGCGGCCTTCGCGCGGACCCCGACCCATTGCCGCGACCTGTGCACCCAGAAGCACCGCGACACCCGCCTGACGGATCCCGCCGGCTACGTGTTCCCGGTCGCGACGGATTACGCCTGCCGGAACCGACTCCTCCACTCGCGTGCGATCGACGGGACGGAGTTCCTCCCACGGCTCTGGGCGGCAGGGCTCCGGCGGCATCGCCTGCTGTTCAACATGCCGGATGATGACGTCGCCGCCGTCACGAGGGCGTTTCGCGTGGCGATCGACGCGGTGGCAGCGGGGGCGGTGCCCGGTCGTGCCGTCCGTGAGCTCCTCGATGGGGCGTTCACGCGTGGGCACTTCGCTCGAGCGGTCTGACGCTGACGACGGCGGCGCGGTGACGACGTCACCGCCCCCCGTCCTCGCGATCCTGCATCATGGCTGCCCCGCTGCCCACCCTCGATGAGGCGCGCGTCGTGCTGCGCGAACGCTTCGGGTACCCCGAGTTCCGGGCGGGGCAGGCCGATGCGGTGTCCGCCGTGCTCGCCGGGCGCGACACGGTCGTCGTCCTTCCGACCGGGGGCGGGAAGTCGCTCTGCTTCCAGGTGCCGGCGCTCACGCTTGGGGGGCTGACGGTCGTCCTCTCGCCGCTCATCTCCCTGATGAAGGATCAGGTGGACGCACTCGAGGCCCGCGGGATCGCGGCGACCTTTCTGAACAGCACGCTGAGTGCGAACGAGATCAACGCCCGGATGGCGTGCGTCGAGCGCGGGGAGATCGCGCTGCTGTATGTGGCCCCCGAGCGCTTCGACCTCGGGCGTCTGGCGGACCGGCTCCGGGCGGTCGGGGTACGTCGGCTCGCCGTCGACGAGGCACACTGCATCAGCGAGTGGGGGCACGACTTCCGGCCGAGCTACCTGCGGATCCGTCAGGTGCGCGAGCGGCTCGGTGCACCGCCCACCGTCGCGCTCACGGCCACAGCGACGCCGGAGGTCCGCGAGGACATCGTCCGCCAGCTCGGACTCGTCGACGCGACGCTCGTGCTCACGGGGTTCGACCGGACGAATCTCACGTACGGGGTGGTCGCGACGAAGAACGACGGCGAGAAGGACGCCACGCTCATCGATCTGTTGCAGGAACGTCGCGGCGATGGGGTGTCGATCGTGTACGCGAGTACGCGGAAGGCGGTGGAACGGATCGCCGAGATGCTGCGCTGGGCGCGGCTCCCCGCCGTCGCGTATCACGCTGGCCTCGATGACGCGCACCGCGCCGAGGTACAGGACGCCTTCATGTCGGGCCGCGCGTCCGTGATCGTCGCCACCAACGCCTTCGGGATGGGGATCGACAAGCCCGACGTCCGGCTCGTGGTGCACTACACGATGCCGGGGACCCTGGAGGCGTACTATCAGGAGGCGGGGCGTGCGGGGCGCGATCGGGCGCCGGCCACCGCGATCCTCCTCCACGCGTTTCCAGATCGGTTCACGCACGAATTTTTCATTGACGGTGCCCTCCCACCGCGTGACGTGATCACGGCGGTCTATGAGGCGTGCCGGCGGCTTGCGGATCGGGAGGGGCTCGTGACCGAAGATGCCGCGAGCATCGCGGCGGCGGCGCGCGGGAAAGTGAACGATCGACAGGTGACCGCCGCGCTCCGCGTCCTCGGACGGGCGGGCGCGGTGGCCGTCGCCGACGCCTCGCGGGTGATGGCACAGGTGCGGCTCCTGGCCACCCCGGAGCGGATTCGCACCGAGCTCGATCCGGCGACGGATGGCCTCGCCCTCGAGCTGCTGCGGTCGCTCTGGCGCCGTGCCGGCGGTCGGTTCCACCTCGGCATCGTGGCCGACCTCGAGGTCGGTCCGCCCGGTCTCGGGGGAGCCCGTGGCGCCGCGGACCTCCTCGACGCCCTGCAGGCTCGCCAGCTCGTGGTCTGGCGGCGGGTGGGTGAGGGGCTGACCGTGATGGATCCTGCGCGCGCGATCGACGCGTGGAAGGTCGATTGGACGGCGCACGAGCGCCGCCGCGCGGGCGAGCTGAAGAAGCTCGACCAGATGCAGCGGTACGCGTATACGGAGAGCTGCCGACGCGGGTTCGTCCTGCGCTACTTCGGGGATCCGGCCGCGCGCCCTACCTGTACGGCGTGTGACAATTGCACTGGGGCGCGACGACCGGCGAGCGAGGCGCCGCCGTCACGCGGCGGGCGCGGCGGGAACGCCGGGCGCGCGAAGAAAGCGACGCGCCGCCGCGCCCGCTGATCAGTTCCCGACGTTCTGGCACTTCTTAAGGATGTCCCGCTCGAACTTCGCGGGATCCTCGAGCACGGGCCAGAGCTCGTCGAGGTACCCCTTGGTGTCGACGCGTCGGCGGTCCTCCAGACCCGGGAACGGTGCGGACCAGAGGGCGTCGATGGCCGCGCGCTTCGACTGCCAGTGCGCGATCGTCGGGGCCCAGTCGGCGGCGCTCAGGCAGGGGCCGCGGTGCAGGCGGTCCCGGACCCCGCGGATCCCCAACATCGGGTTGGGGAAGGCGTAGCGCGCGTTCACGGCACCCGACCAGTCGTAGTCGTAGGCGACCGTCACATAGTCGCCGGTCGCGTTCCGGAAGAGTTCGATGTTGTGCAGTGCGGCGACCGACCAATCCGTATTCCCGATCCAGTAGTTCCAGAGACTGACGCGCCGAAGCGGTTCGGCGACCACATCATCGAACACCGCCCCCGCCTGGTCGACGGCCTCGAGATCGTTGTGGTCCGCGACCTCGGTCTCCGTCTCGAGGAAGAAGGCCGTCACCTCGATCGGCTTCACACGATTGAGGGAGTCCGTGTACGTGATCTTGGCCAGCCGGGTCCGGTGGTGTACCTCGTTCACGATGGCGTAGGTGCGGTACATCAGGTACTCAAGGTAGATGTACTGCTGATACTCCGCCGAGGCGGGACGGCACGGCGTGACGATCTTGAGGCGCGGGTTCCCCTGGAGCAGGGTGCTGTCCCGGGCCTCGCGTTCCGCGCGGAGGAAGAGGGGCGGGAAGGCGCAGTTCCGCGCCTGACGCCGGAAGTGTCCACGCGCGCGGAGCTCGGTGGCGACCTTCTTGGTCGTGCCATCGGCGTCGGTGTACGAGAGTTCCGCGCCATGCCACTGCAGCTCCGTGGAATCCCGCTCGCGCAGGAGGTCACGGAGGTTGGTGGCGATGGTCAGCGTGAGGGGCGTCTCCGCCTTGAAGAGCGGCTGGGCACCGAGGACGCCCGCCCGCCAGAGCGGGGCAGCGAGCGCGAGGGCCAGCAGGAGCACCAGCAGGCGAGGACGAGGGCGCAACATCAGGACTCCGGGCCTCCGTGAGGCCGGTGGGAGGGATGCGAGAAAGTGCGGAGGCGGACGAGCGATGGCAAGCTCTCCCGTGGCCGGTCCCCGGGGTAGAATTCCGTGTGTTGGTGCCGCGGTGCTCGCGCTCGTCCCCCCCCTCCGTCACCTGATGCCGATGCTCCGGTCCGCCCGTCGTCGCTTCGCGCCCACGCGGCGCCTCATCACCGCGTGGCTGCTGGCCGCGCCCGTGCTCTCGGGGCAGGCGCCCGTCTCGACGCCACGCCCCTCGCTGGTGGTGGTGGTCACCGTCGACCAGCTCCGGCCGGACTATCTCGAACGATGGGATGACCAGTTCCGCGGCGCCTTTCGTCGGTTCATCGACGACGGGGCGTTTTTCGTCCGCGCCGCCCAGGACCACGGCGTCACCGAGACGGCACCGGGGCACGCCGCCATCCTCTCGGGACGCTTCCCGTATTCGACGGGGATCGCCAGCAACAGCGCTGGTGTGAACACGACCGCATCACCGTTGATCGACGCGGAGGGCAACGGCGCGGCGCCCTTTCGCTTCCAAGGCACGACGCTCGCCGACTGGCTGGCGGCGGCCGAGCCGCAGACGCGGGTGCTCTCCGTGTCGCGGAAGGACCGCGGGGCGATCCTGCCCATCGGTCGAGGGTCGTATCCCGTCTTCTGGTACGCATCGTCCACCGGCGGCTTTACGACCAGCACCTGGTACGCGGACTCCCTGCCGACCTGGGTGCGAGGGTTCAACGCGAGGGAAGCGGTGACCCGGCGATACGCGGGCCGACTCTGGGATCTCCTCGAGGGCATCGGCAGCTATCCGGAGTCCGACGACACGCCAGCCGAGGCGCGCAGCCAAGAGCCAAGGTTCCCGCACCGCCTCCCGGCCGATCCGATGGTCGCGCGGAACCTGATCATCGGCTTCCCCTTTATGGACGAGCTGGTGCTGGATTTCGCGTGGGCCGGCGTACGAGCGCTTGACCTCGGGGCCGGCCCGCAGACGGACCTGCTCGCCGTCTCCCTCTCGACGACGGACGCGATCGGCCACCGGTGGGGGCCGGATTCCCGCGAGGTGCACGACCACCTCCTGCGTCTCGATCGGATGCTCGGGGCGTTCCTCGACTCGCTCGTCGCGCTCCGCGGTGCGGACCGGGTGGTGGTCGCGCTGACGGCGGATCATGGGGTCGCGCCGAGCCCCGATGGTCGCTCGAGCTGGGGCGACAACCGTCGCGCCGCGCGCGTCTCGCTCGACGAGTTCCGTCGGGCCTTCCAGGCCGTGATGCCCGCGATCAGCGCGAGCGGCATCCCAGGGGAGGCGTTCGACTTCGATGGGTTCACGCTCTCCGTCGATCGGTCGCGGGCCCAAGGGAAGGATCGCGTGCTGCAGGACATCGCCAACGGCTTTGTCGCCGAGGCGCGTCGGGTCCCCGGCGTCCTGCGCGCGGATGTGCTCGACCGCCTCGCGCGCGCCGATACGGTGAAAGATGCGATCGCCCGCCGGTGGCTCCACAGCTTCCGACCCGGCGGCGACGTCCTCGCCGTCGTGACGTTGCAGCCGTACCACACCTTCGACGGTGGGAATACCGCGACGCACGGGTCTCCGCACGATTACGACGCTCAGGTCCCCCTCATCTTCTGGGGTGCACCGTTCCTGCCCGGTCGCCGCACGGATGCCGCGCGGGTGGTCGACCTCGCCCCGACCCTCGCGGAGCTCCTCGGCGTGTCGCCGCTCGAGCGTCTCGATGGCCATCCGCTTCCCGGAGTCCGACGTCCATGAGTGAACTACCGTATCTCGAAGCGCACCATCTCGCGACGCGGGAGATGGTCCGGGCCTTCGCACAGGATGAGGTCGCCCCCGTCGCCGCGGCGCACGACGCCGACCAGTCGTTCCCGTGGGCGAACGTCCGGAAGATGGCGGACCTCGGTCTGCTCGGTATCCCGTGGCCTGAGGCGCTCGGTGGCGCCGGTCTCGATACGATCGCTTTCATGATTGCGATCGAGGAGCTCGCCGTCGTCTGCGCCTCGCACGCTATCACGATCTCGGCGCACACGACCCTCGGGACGTCGCCGATCGTCAACTTCGGCACCGAGGCGCAGCGTGAACGCTTCGTCCCCCGGCTCGCGGCCGGGAAGGTGCTCGGCGGCTTCGGGTTGACCGAGCCCGGCGCCGGCTCGGATGCCGGCGGCACGCAAACCACGGCGGTCCGATCTGGTGACCGCTATGTGCTCAACGGGACGAAACGCTTCATCACCCACGGTGGCGTCGGCGAGGTCTTCGTCGTCACGGCAGTGACGGACGCTGCGCGCGGCACCAGGGGGATCTCCAGCTTCATCCTGACCAAGGAGACCTGCGACCTTGCGGGAGCGGCGGCGGTGGGGATGGGGCACGATGCGGCACTCGCGCCGATGCCCGGGTTCCGCGCCGGGAAAAAGGAGGACAAGCTCGGCTGGCGCGCGTCGGATACCCGCGAGCTCATCCTGGAAGACGTCGAGGTGCCGCTCGAGCACCGGCTCGGCGAGGAGGGGATGGGCTTCAAGAACTTCATGCGGACGCTTGACGCGGGGCGTATCGGCATCGCGGCGCTCTCTCTTGGCCTCGCGCGTGGGGCATTCGAGCAGGCGCTCGCGTACACCGGGCAGCGACGGCAGTTCGGCAAGGCGATCGCCGAGTTTCAGGGGGTGCACTTCCAGCTGAGCGATCTCGCGACCCAGCTCGAGGCCGCGCGACACCTCACGTATCACGCGGCGTGGCTCGCGCAGACGGGGCGCCCCTTCGGCAAGGAGGCCGCGATGGCGAAGCTCTTCTGCTCGGAGCTCGCGACGAAGGCCACGATCACGGCGATCCAGCTGCACGGGGGGTACGGCTACACGAAGGACTACCCGGTGGAGCGGATGTTCCGGGATGCCAAGATCGGGGAGATCGGGGAGGGGACCTCGGAGATCCAGCGGATCGTGATCGCGCGGTACCTCCTGCCGGAGCTCCGGCTCTAGGCGGCCGCCGCGCTGGTTGCATTGCCCCCGCTCCGGGGGTACCCATTCAGTACGGTTTGTTAGCGGCGTTCCGGCTCGTTCGGGGCGCCAGGTCTGCCGGGGCCCGTAGCCTCGGCATCTCCCGATGTCTGCCGACGTGATGATGGATCGCACGCTGCACCGACGACCCCCGTTCGCCACCGCCGCCCTCGCCGGGCGGGGGATGGGCGCGTCCGGGGCGGTTGCCGCGTGGACGATCCGGTGGCGGGACGGGGGCTCATCAGCTCCGGGGTTCCATGAAGCGCGAGATCCTGATCAGCGCGACACAGCGCGAGGTGCGTGTCGCGATCATCGAGGACGATCAACTCGTTGAGTTGCAGGTCGACCGTCCCGAGAACAAGCGGATGGTCGGCGATATCTATCTCGGGAAGGTCGAGGCGGTGCTGCCGGGGATCCAGGCGGCGTTCGTGAACATCGGCACCGAGAAGGCGGCGTTTCTCCACAATACCGATCTCGTCTACGACGAGGACGGGGATGACGACGCCGATGACGATGGGGACGACGACGACGAAGAGGACGCGTCCGAGGAGGCCGACGGCCCCGAGGCGGCCGCCGGTGGCGAAGGGGCCGCGCCGGAGCCGCGTCGCCGTGGGGGGCGTCGCGGTGGGGGACGTCGTCGTCGCAAGGAGGCGCCGAAGATCGAGGACGTCCTCAAGCGTGGCCAGTCGCTGATCGTCCAGGTCTCGAAGGAGCCCATCTCCACGAAGGGGCCGCGCGTGACCGCGCAGGTCTCCCTCGCCGGGCGGTTCCTCGTCTACATGCCGTTCGCTTCCCGCGTCGGCGTCAGCCGGAAGATCGGGGAGCGTGCGGAGCGCCGACGGCTGCGGGCCCAGGTCGAGTCGGTGCTGCCGAAGGAGAAGGGGGGCGTGATCGTCCGGACGGTCGGCGAGGACGTCACGCAGGAGACCTTCTCGCGCGAGCTCCAGACCCTGATTGGGCAGTGGGACAAGGTCGTCAAGAAGCAGAAGTTCGTCGGGGCGCCGCCGAAGCTGCTGCATCGGGAGACGTCGCTGACGCGCGGCATCATCCGGGACCTCTTCTCCACGAAGGTCGACCGGTTGACGGTCGACTCCAAGCAGGTGTTCAACGAGGTCGTCGAGTACCTGACGGGGATCGCGCCGGAGCTGATCGACCGGGTGCAGCTACACGAGGACAAGGTCCCGCTCTTCGACAAGGCCGGCGTGGAGACCGAGATCCGCGACCTCTTCAAGCGGCGCTGTGATCTGCCGAGCGGCGGATACATCATCATCGAGCCGACGGAGGCGCTCGTCTCGATCGACGTCAACTCGGGCCGCTTCACCGGGAAGAAGGATCCGGAGAAGACGGTCACGAAGACGAACCTCGAGGCGGCGCGTGAGATCGCGCGACAGCTGCGCCTGCGGGACGTCGGCGGCATCATCGTCTGCGACTTCATCGATATGGAGACCAAGGCGAGCCGCGACAAGGTGCTGCAGGAGCTGCGGACCCACCTCGGCCGGGACCGGTCGCGGACCAAGGCCTATGCTGTCAGCGACCTCGGGCTGATCGAAATGACGCGGCAGCGCGTCCGGCAGAGCCATTTCCACGCGATGACCGAGCCGTGCCCGATCTGCGCCGGCACGGGGCGGGTCTTCACGGCGGAGACGATCGTGCGGCGGATGGAGCGGGCCGTGCGCCGGGTGGCGAGCGAGGGACGCCGGGACGCTCTGGTGGTGAAGCTGCCGCCGGAGGTGGCGCTCTACGTGCTGCAGGAGGAGAAGGAGCTGATGCGCCGTCTCGAGAAGGGGATCGGCTTTGGGGTGGAGCTCCGGGACGACCCACTCCTCCGCCCGGACGAGTTCAAACTCGTCGTGAAGGGGGCTGGGCGAGACATCACCAGCCAGTACGCGGTGGCTTGAGGGGCAGGACGGAGGCGGCAGGGGGCAGAGGTCGGGGCGCTCGCCAGCCCCCTGCGCATCGGCTCCGTAGCCCGTTGCCCATCAAGGACTTGACCGGGGATTGCCTCCGGTCTATTCTTCGAGGCTCGCGACAATCCGCACTCTGATCATCCCATGTCCTACGCCATCTTCCGCTCCGGCGGCAAGCAGTTCCGCGCCGAGAAGGGTGTGACCCTTCGGCTGCCCTCCCTTCCGGGTGAGGCGGGCGCGAAGGTCGAGTTCAACGACGTCCTCCTCGGCTCCGACGGCTCCAACGTGAAGGTCGGGGTCCCGACGCTGAAGGGCGCCTCGGTCACGGCCGAGATCGTCAAGCAGGGGCTCGGCGACAAGATCGTCGTCTTCAAGTTCAAGCGGCGTAAGAACTACGCGAAGAAGCAGGGCCATCGGCAGAAGTTCACCGAGGTCCGGATTCACGACATCACCCTCGGCTGACCGGGAGCGAGGCACTCATGGCACATAAGAAAGGCGTCGGCTCGTCGAAGAACGGCCGCGACTCCAACCCGCAGTACCGCGGGATCAAGAAGTTCGGTGGCGAGAAGGTCATCGCCGGCAACATCATCGTCCGTCAGTGTGGGACGAAGTGGCACCCCGGCAACAACGTCGGGCTCGGCACCGATTACACCATCTACTCCCTCATCGAGGGCGTGGTGAAGTTCGAGCACAAGTCGAAGCGCCGGTACAAGGTGTCCGTCTACCCGGTCGCCACCGCGTCGTAAGCGCGACTTCCGACAGATATCGGCGCCCCCCGCATCTCTTCGGTGCGGGGGGCGTCTTTTTCGTTGCAGCGCGGGGTGGAATCCTCCGCAATGGCTGACGGGGCGTGGGCCTTTCCCAGGTTGCCAGCGGGAAGCGGCGAGGGCAGATTCACGGTGTCAAATTTTTTAACACAGGTCACCAATGACGCTTCGTCGCTCCGCCGCCCTGTCCTTTCTTGCCCTCGCGGCCCTCACCGTGGCCTGTTCCGAGGCCCCGCAGGCTCCCGTCGCGCCCGAGGCGGAGGTGACCGGGATCTCCGAGGCGCTCCGTGAGTCCCGAGATCTCGTAATCCGTCTCAGCGTGCCCGCTCAGGCGCTCGAGGGCGCCGGTCCTGTCTTGGTCCGCATCGAGGCGACCAACGTCTCGACGCGTAGCGTCTCGGTGCCGCGCTGGTTCCTGCAGGACGGCGAGCTGGAGGAGGCGCTCTTCGAGGTCACCCGGGACGGACGTTCGCTTCCCTACGAGGGGATGCATGTGAAGCGTCCGGCGCCGACCGCTGAGGACTTCCTCACGCTGGCACCCGGGGGGACGATGCACGTGACCGTCGACCTGCAGACCGGCTTCGACCTCTCGCGGGACGGCGTCTACGGCATCGCGTATCGCGGGCAGACCGGGATCGGTCCGACGGCGCGGCTTGTCCGCTCGGCGGTGCAGCCGCTGCTGCTGGCGGGGCGCCTCCCAAAGGCCGTGGAGGTGGGGGAGGTCACGCCGATGGCGGGGACGCTCACCTTCGCCGGCCGGTGCTCGAGCACACAGCAGACGCAGATTCGCGCGTCGATCACCAACGCCACGACCTATGCTACCGAGTCGGATGGCTATCTCGCTGCGATCATGTCGGGGACGAACCGCTACACCGCCTGGTTCGGTACCTTCTCGACCGCTGCGCAGACGCAGATGAAGGGGCAGTTCGCGAACATCCGCAACGCCTTCGAGACGAAGCCCATCACGGTCGACTGTGGCTGCAAGAAGACCGCGTACGCGTACGTCTACCCGGGCCAGCCGTACAAAATCTGGGTGTGCAAGGCGTTCTGGACCGCGCCGGCGCTCGGGACCGACTCGAAGGCGGGGACGATGATCCATGAGATGAGCCACTTCACGATCGTCGCTGCGACGAATGACTACGTGTACGGGCAGGCCGCTGCGCTGAACCTCGCGGCGACCAACCCGACGAATGCTCGAAAGAACGCCGATAACCACGAGTACTTCGCGGAGAACACGCCGTTCAAGAATTAGGACCGTTCGAAACGTCTGATGCCGGTCCGCACGTGGCGAGGCGGCGCCGTTGGCTCCTCGCCGGTCTGGCCGGCATCGTCGTATGTGCGGCCTGCGGCGTGCCCGTGGCGGAAGGCGCTGCTGACGGTGCCGTGATGCGCGCCCCCCTGCGATGCGAGCTCACACTTCCGGCGCGCGTCACCTCGGGAGACCCGATCGCCCTCACCCTGCGGCTCTCCAATCCCGGGGCGGAGTCGATCGCCTTTCTCGGGTGGGGAACGCCGTTTGAGGGGATGTGGACCGGCCCGTCCATCGATGTGACTCGCGACGGGGCCCCGCAACCGTATCTCGGTCCGATGGTCAAGCGTGGCGCGCCATCGGCCGAGGAGTACGTGGTCATCCCCTCGCAGGGTGTCGTGACGGCGGAACTGCCGCTGCACGAGGGGTATGATCTCTCCCGGCCCGGCCGATATCAGATCGTCCCGCGCTTCGTCTTGCACGACGTGGTACGGGGCGGTGACGTGCGCCTCCCTCGTCGGCTGGATGCGATGCGTCAGGAGCCCCTCCGGTGTCCGGAGGGGCTCCTGGAGATCACGCCGCGACACTGATCGCTCGGAGGCGACGCCGGGGCCTCCGTGGCCCGGACGTCGCCTCCGCCCGTCTCACGGCCGCCGATACGACGGCGGCAACGTGAGATAGCGCTCGGTCAGTTGCTGCTGTCGGCTCTTCGTGTCGAACGTGCGGCCCTGGATCAGTACGTGCTCCGCGGTGGTCGAGAATTCGAATGGATCCCCGCTCCACACTACCACGTTCGCGTCGCGCCCGACCTGCAGCGAACCCACGCTGCCGGCCACCCCCATCACCTCGGCGGGGGCGAGGGTGACGGCGCGCAGCGCCTCGTCCCACGACAGGCCGTAGGCGACGGCGTTGCCCGCCTCCTGCCGGATGTTGCGGACGTTGAAGTCCGTGCCACCGCTTGTGCCGATGCCGATGAGGACCACCGTGGCGCCGGCTGCGCGAAGGAGGGCCGCGTTCTCGCGGCGCTGCCCGAGCGCGTCGAAGGTCGTCGGGATGTCGCTCATCGCGCCGATGAAGACCGGAACCTTCGCGGCGGCGATCTCCTTCGCCACCATCCACCCCTCGCTCGCGTTGGCGAGCCAGAGCTTCAGGTTGTACTGCGTGGCGAATTCAAGGGCCGCGAGGATGTCCGATGCGCGATCGACGTCGAGCATCAGCGGGAGCTGGCCCATCACGACCGGAACCAGCGCCTCCAAGTTGGCCTGCGTCGTCTCGAAGGTCCGCGTGCTCCCGGTCTCGTACGCGGCGCGGCGCGTCTGGTACGCCTTCACGTCGTCGAGCAGCCGGCGCCATTTGTCCCAGTACTCATCACGGGCGCCGGTGCCCGCACTCGGTTCGCCGAAGCCGCCCAGCATCGCCGTGGGCGCCTTGCGGAGCATCGCGGAGGCGCTGGTGGCCTCCACGAGGTCGATCAGCGCGGTTCGGCCGCCGATCATTCCGCCGCCGCCGATCACGCCCACGGAGGTGACGCCCTCCTGACGGGTCGGGGCGATGAAGGTGTTGGCGGGATTGATCCCACGCCACGCGTCAAAGGTCGCGGCGATGCCGTCGCCCCCCCGCGCGCGACCGTCGGAGTAACCGCCGCTGAACTCGGGGCTCCCGCCCTCGCTGAGCCCGAGGCTCGTCAGCGCATGGATGAGTCCGGGGGTCACCCACTTCCCGCGCGCGTCGATGCGGCGCGCGCCCTCGGGGATCACGACGTTTGAGCCGACCGCGGCGATCTTGCCGTCGCGGATCAGCACCGTGCCGTTCTCGATCTTCGGGCCGCTGACCGGGTACACGGTCCCCCCGGTGATCGCGACGATCTGGGCGCCAGCGAGTGTGGGAAGGGTCGCGGCGACCGCCGCGATCCGGATCATGGAGAGTGTGCGGCGCATCAGCGGATCCCCCCGGCGGTGGGCACGTAGCCGAGTTCGAAGTCGGTGCGCCAGCGCTGCGAGGCGTCGGCACGGTCAAAGAGGAGCGCGCCGTCGACCCAGACCTTCTCGGTGCGGGTGTAGACGCTGAAAGGGTCTCCGGACCAGAGGACCACGTCGGCATTCTTGCCGACCTCAAGCGATCCGACCTGGCGATCGATCCCGAGCGCCCAGGCGGCGTTGATGGTGATCCACTTGATCGCCTCCTCCGCCGGGATGTTCAGGCCGGCGGTACGGGCGGCCGCGAGGGACTTCGATGCCTCCTGGTTCAGTCGGCTGGCGTACGACGGGTCGTCCGAGTGGACGATCGTCCGTGCGCCGGCGACGTGGGTGAGGCCCACGTTCGCCTTGATGCCGTCGAGCGACTCCATCTTGAATCCCCCCCAGTCGCTCCAGATCGAGGCGGAGATGTTCTCGCGCGCGAGGACGTCGGCGATCTTGTACGCCTCGACGCCGTGGTGGAACGAGCGGATCGTGTAGCCGAATTCCTTGGCGACATCGACCATCTGCATCATCTCGTCCGCCTGGTAGCAGTGGTTATGGACGAGGATGTTTCCGCGCAGCACCTCGGCGAGCGTCTCGTTGCCGAGGTCGCGCGCCGGCGGGTCGCCGGTCGGATTGGCGAGCCAGGCGTCCCACCGCCGGCGGTAGGCCTCCGCGCCGATCCAGGCGGCGCGATACCCGGCGACGTTCCCCATCCGCGTGGAGGGGCCGCGGCTCGCGTACACCCGCTTCGGGTTCTCGCCGCACGCCATCTTCATGCCGTACGGCGCGCCGGGGAACTTCATTCCCTGCACCGAGCGGGATGGCACCACTTTCAGCGTGACGCTCCGGCCACCGATGAGGTTCGCGGAGCCGGGGAGCACCTGAATGGTGGTCGTGCCACCAGCGAGGTTCCGCGGGAATTGCGGGTCCTGCGGCCAGACAGAATGCTCGGCCCAGACGTGCGCCGTGACAGGGGCCGTCGCTTCGTTGCCGTCCTGATGCGCGGCGGTTCCCGGCGCGGGATAGACGCCCAGATGGGAGTGGGTGTCGATGAGGCCCGGCGTCACGAACTTGCCGCCGCCGTCGATCACGAGCGCACCGACTGGGACATCCACCGTCGCGCCGATCGCGGCGATCTTCCCGTCGCGCAGGAGGACCGCCCCGTTGCGAATCAGCGGCCCCGCCGCTGTATAGATGTTGACGTTTCGGAGCACCGTCGGTCGCGACGGGAAGGGCTGGTAGGAGCTCGGAAACGGATCCGCATTCGGCCGGGAGATGGCACCGGCGCTGGGAGCGGGCGTGGGCTTCGCGGCCGCCGGCGCTGCCTGGGCCCGGAGCACGGGCGAGGGCAGGGCGGCAAGTCCCGCGAGCGTGAGCGTCAGCAGTGGGCGGAGCGACTGCATGAGCGGAAGCGACCTCGGGTGAGGGGTGAGCGGTGAATATGGGGTCGAGTTCCCATGGGCCGTCAGGGTCGGCTCCGCTGGTGTGGAAGGCGGCGCCCAAGCCCCGACCGCCCCGGCACCGCTGACCCCCCTCTTAACATCCGGCGTCGACGCGCCATCATACCCAATGTCCATGGGCGCTCCCGGCACCTTCATCTCGACGGATTCGGCGCTGATCGCCCGTTGGCTCGACGGCGATCACGCGGCGGCGTCGCAGCTCGTCGAGCGGCACGCGTCGTCGGTGGCACGATTCGTGGCGAGCCTGGGCGTTCGGGACGAGGTCGAGGAAATCGTGCAGGACGCGTTCGTGCGGGCCTTCGAGGCGTTGGACACCTACCGGGCCGACGCGCCGTTCCGCACCTGGCTCTTCACGATCGCGAAGCGGCTCGTGTTCGACCGGAGCCGGCGGGAGCGTCGGAGTCGGCACGACGTCCCGTTGGAAGCGTCGGTTGAGGCCCAGACGGGGGATCCACTGGATGGGCTCGTGGTGTCCGAGGAGGCGGCGCGGGTGCGACACGCCCTGGAGGGCCTCTCGCCGCTCCAACGGCAGGTCTTCGTGCTCCGGGTCACCGATGGGTTGGCGTATGAGGAGATCGCGACGTTGCTGGGCAGCACCGCCGGCTCGTGTCGCGTGCACTATCACAATGCGGTGAAGCTCCTGCGAGCTCGGGTGGATGCCGATGACGTGTGAACGGACGGAGATGCGGGATCGGCTGTCGGCGTGGGTCGGGCGACACGACGCGCTGTTGCCGGCGGACGCGTTGGCGGTCGAGGCGCACGTGGCCACCTGCGTCGACTGCGCCGCCGAGGCGGTCCAGCTGCGGGGCCTCGATGAGGCGATCCGGTCGGCGTCGCCGCACGTGGACGTGTCGCGCATCGTCGCGGCGATCCCGAAGCGCGGTACGCGGACCCGCCTCACCGGACACGCCGGCGGAGTGACGGTTGGCGGGCGGGGGGTGCCTCGCGCGCGGTGGACGTCGCACGTGTCGCTCGCGGCCGCGGCGACGGTCCTGCTGGTGCTCGGCGTCTCTGTGTCGCGCGAGCGGTCGGCGGGAATCACCGAGGTCGCGGCCGAATCGGCCGCGGGTGCCGACGCGGTCGCGGCACTCGCCCTCGAGGGTGTGGCGGAGCTCTCAGACGAGGCGCTGCACCTCCTGTTGGATGAGATCTCGGCGATGCCGGCGTCGCCGGTCGCCGAGCCGAGCGTGATGGTCCGCCCGATCATCGAGCCCCTGGAGATGCCCTGATGCCCATCGTCGCGAATCGTTCCGTGCTGTTCATCTCCGCGGCCATCTTCGCCGTGACGCTCGGCGCGCAGGAGCCGGCGGTCCGCGGTGACACCCCGATGCCGCCTCCACGAGTCGCGCAGGGCGTGCCGCGGGAGTCGCTCGAAGCGCGCGTCCGGTCGCGGATGACGCAGGTGGTGCGCGCGCAGCTTGGTCTCACGGACGACCAGGCTCGGCGCCTTGCGGCGACGAATCAGCGGCTTGACGTCCGGCGGCGCGCGCTGGTCAATCAGGAGCGCGAGGCCCGGGCGTCGCTCCGGGTGCAGCTCGACCGCGGCGACAGCGCCAACGCGGCACAGGTGAGCACGCTGCTCGACCGGATGCTGCAGCTGCAGCGGAGCCGGCTCGTGTTGATGGAGGAGGAACAGCGCGAGCTCGCGACGTTCCTGACCCCGGTGCAGCGCGCCCGGTTCCTCGGGCTGCAAGAGCAGGTGCGTCAGCGAATCGAGGGGATGCAGCTATCCCCCGGGGGACGGCCGGGCCAGAGCGGTGCCGGCGCGTCACGCGGTCGTCCGCCGATGTCACCGGAGGCCGCCCGGAGCGGCCGGCGGCTGCCTCAGGAGGAACGGTCGCGCGAGCGGCCGTAGCCGGTGACCACCGCGACCAGGACGGTCACGAGGAGCGTCCAGGCATAGGTGTTATGCAGGCCAGCGGCGAGCGGTGAGACGCGCGGCACACCGGCGTCGCCCGCGGTCACCGATGCCGCGAGGATGGTCGGCAGGAACCAGGGGAGCAAGAAGGGCCAGATGCAGACCGTGAGGTCGAGCAGGTTCGCACGCCGATACGCGGTGATCCCCGCGGATTCCCCGAGCCGTCGCACCAGCGGCCCGACGGCGAGGATGGCGACGATGCTATGGGTCGTCAGGAACACCGCGACGGTGACAATCCCGGTCATCACGGTCTCGGCGCGTGGTG
>JARIFA010000034.1 GCA_031127075.1 Gemmatimonadota bacterium
GATGCCGGGGACCCGCCCGATCGTCGATTGGGAGGTCGCGGAGGACGAGGGCTTCACCAAGGTCGCGGCCCGCGGTCGCTACACCGCCGCGCCGGAGCTCGCCTACAGCGTCCACGTCGACGTCCAGGGGCTCGGAGCCAACCGGTGGTACTTCTACCGGTTCCGCTCGGGTGACGCGGTGAGCCCCGTCGGGCGCCTGCGCACCACGCCCCCCCCGGGCGCCCTCGTGCCGCTCCGGCTCGGGATGGCGTCGTGCCAGAACTACGAGCAGGGGCTCTTCACCGCACTCCAGCACCTATCGACGGAGCGCTGTGACCTCGTCACCCACCTCGGCGATTACATCTACGAGTACGGCGGTCGCGGGAACGCGGTGCGGCGGCATCACGGCTTCGAGATCCGCTCGATCGACGAGTATCGGATGCGCTATGCGCAGTACAAACTCGATCCGGCCCTCCAGGCGGCGCACGCGATGTGCCCCTGGCTCGTGACCTGGGATGACCACGAGGTCGACAACAACTACGCGGGCGAGGTCGGCGAGAACGAGATGGAGTCCGCGGAGCAGATGCGGGCGCGCCGCGCGGCGGGCTATCAGGCGTGGTGGGAGCACCAGCCGGTGCGCGTTCCGCGCGCGCGGTCGTGGGCCGACCTCACGATCACCCGCACCGCCGACTGGGGCGCGCTCGCGCGGCTCTGGATGCTCGATACGCGGCAACATCGCGACGACCAGCCCTGCGGGGATGGCTCGCGCGTCGTGCCCTGCGGCGATTGGGCCGACCCGTCACGCACGATTCTCGGCGCCGCGCAGGAGCGCTGGCTCCTCGATGGGCTCGGGGCCTCCTCGGCGCGATGGCAGGTGCTCGGTCAACAGGTGCCCGTCGCGCCGTTCGATGATCGCAAGGGGGACGAGCAGCGGTTGTATATGGATGGCTGGTCCGGGTATCCGGCGAATCGTGACCGGGTGCTCCGCTCGATCGCGGAGCGTGCCCCGAACCGGACCGTCGTCCTCACGGGCGACGTGCACTCCAACTGGGTCAACGAGCTGCGGGCGGGGTTCGACCGTCCCGATCGTCCCGTCGTGGCGGCCGAGTTCATCGGCACGTCGATCAGCTCCGGTGGCGATGGCAGCGAGACCTGGCTCGGTGCGCCGGAGCAGATGCCGGAGAACCCGCACGTGAAGTGGCACTCGGCGCGGCGCGGCTACGTCGTGCACGACGTGACGCCGGGCGCATGGACGGCGGCGTACCGGGAGGTGCCGTACGTGGAGCGGCCCGGGGCGCCGGTGCGCACCGCGACGACGTGGCGGCTGGAGCAGGGTCGGGCGGGGATCCAGCCGGGGTGAGGGGGCAGTCGCGCGGGCGGCTGCCCCCGCGCGGCCCGGTCAGAACGTCAGCTGCAGCCCGGTCGTGAAGAGACGGTCGGAGTCGACGAAGCCCGGCGCCGGCAGGTTGTCGTAGCGGACCACGTACGAGACCTTGAGCCCGATGCGCGACGAGACGGGCGCGACCACCGTCGACTCGGTGTTGAGGCGCCAGTCATCGGCGTCCCGCATGTTCGGGAGGAATTCTGCCGTCTGGTGGAAGTACGACGTCCGGTTGAACGCGTGTCGCCAGGCGCCCGCCGCGCGCGCGGCGGGGAAGTTCTTCTGCACGCCGTCGAGCTTGATCTCCTGCGTGACGGTACCGCCCCCTTCGATGCGGAGCGTGTCCCGCCGTCCGGCGAACAGCCGGGCCTGGATGCCGATCTGCTCGTCGAAGCGCCGCTGGATGCCGGCGAAACGGTTGCGGTCGAACGTCACCGCGACGAAGACCGACATGATCTGGTCGATGCGGTAGTCGCCGCGGGCGATCAGCCGCAGCTGGTTCGCCTTCACCGTGTCGCGCTGCTCCGAGTAGACGATGTTGAGCTGTTGCTGCAGCGAGAGGCGCCCACGCTGCTGCGTGAACCGCTCGCCGATGTTCAGCGTGGTCAGGTTGGTGTTGCCGCCCGTCTGCACGTAGCCGAGGTCGGCGGTGACCTTCGTGACGACCCCCGGTGTCGACTGTGCGGCGAGCGCGTTGGAGACCAGCAGGGGCGCGGTGGCCAGCACGACGACCGACGCGATCGCGGTCGCGCCGCACGCGGCGACGGACGACGCGAGGCGCGCGAAGGCACATCGCGTGAGCGGGCGGAGGGCGCGTCGAGGCACGCCGGAAGATACGAGTCGGTGTCGTGGTGGTGAACCCCGCACGACGCTACTCTTCCTCTCGACCCCAGCGCGCTCGTATGCCGACCATCTTCGACTCCGCCGCACGCCAACAGCTGCTCACCCGCCTCGACCGGCTGGCGCCGACCGCCACGCCGCGCTGGGGTCGGATGACGGCACCGCAGATGGTCTCGCACCTCATCGAGTCGTATCGCTTCGGCGCGGGCGAACTCACACTCCCGCTCTGGGTCGTCCCGTTCCGGCCGATCGTCCGGTGGGTCGCCCTCTACGTGCTCCCGTTCCCGAAGGCAGCGCCGGCGGCGCCGCAGCTGCTGGCGCGCGCCCCCGATGCGTGGGCGACCGATGTCGCGGCGCTGCGGGAGCGGATCGCGCGCTTCGCGCCGCCGCCGGTGGGCACGAGCCGACCCCCGCACCCGATCTTCGGCGTGATGCGCGACGCGGATCTCGGTGTGCTCGCGTACAAGCACACCGACCACCACTTCCGACAGTTCGGCGTCTGACTCAGGTGCCGCGCGGCTTCGCGCGTCGCGTCGGTTCGGCGGCGAGCGGATCGTCGGGCCAGGGATGGCGCGGATACCGCCCTTTCATCTCCTTGCGCACCTCGAAGTAGCTCGAGCGCCAGAAGCCGGCGAGGTCGCGCGTGACCTGCACTGGGCGATGCGCCGGGGAGAGCAGGTGCAGCGTCAGGGGCACGTGCCCCTCGCCGACGCGTGGCGTCTCCGCACAGCCGAAGAGTTCCTGGAGGCGCACCGCCACCGACGGCGCGGCGGGGTCCGCATAGTCGATCGGCAGTCGCGACCCGGTCGGTGCCTCCCAGTGTGTCGGGGCGAGCGTCTCGAGCCGGCGACGTGCGCTCCACGGCACGCGGTCGAGCAATGCGCCACCGAGATCGATGGTCGTGAGGTCCGCGAGCCGTCGATGGCCGGCGAGCGCAGGCCCCAGCCACTCGCCGAGCGTCGCGAGGAGCGTCACGTCATCGATGGCGGGGAACTCCTCCGGCGCGATCGTCTGCGCGAAGCCGAGTCGCTGTCGTGTGCGGAGCGCCCCGTCCGACCACGGGAGCCGGGCGAGTCCCCCGCGTGCGATCACCCCGAGCATCGCCTCGCGCAGCTCGTCGTCGGCGACATCACGGCGGGGGCGCTCGCGGAGGACGATCGCCCCGAGCCGCTCGCGCTCGCTCGCCCGGATGGCGTCGCGGGTGTCGTCCCAGACGACCTCCGATTCGGTGACGATGTCCGCGCCGGCCACGTCGCGGACATCGGTCTCGTCGAGTGGTGCCGCGAGCCAGACACGGCTCTCCTGCGCGTCACCATCGAGGTCCGCGATGGCGAGCCAGGGCGAGCTTCTGACGCCTCCCGGGGCTTCGACGCGCGCCCCGCGCCCGTTCCGTAGGAGAAATCGCGGCGCGTCGCCCGGCCGTCGCTGCGCGAGCCGATCGGGGAAGGCGAGCGCCACCAGCCGCCCGACTATCGCGAGGTCGTCCTGCGCGTCGCTCGCCGCGACCGGGAGCGTCCGGCGCAGGAGGCGCGCCTCCTGCCGGACGCGCTGCAGCCGCCCACGGTCGACGTCCGCCGTCGTCGTCCGCGCCCGCACCGCTTCCACCCGGGTGCGGAGGTCCACGTCGAGCGCCGCCGCCTCACGGCGGAGCACGTCGCGTTCCCCGAGGAGCGCCGCCACCTCGCAGGCGAGCGTGGCCGCGCCCATCTCCGCACCGCGGATCACCAGATGTGCGAGTCGCGGGGAGAGGCCGAGCGCTGCCATCGCCCGGCCGTGCGCCGTGACGCGACCGGTCGCATCGAGCGCGCCGAGCGCGCGCAGCAGGGTCCGTCCCTGCGTGAAGGCGCCGGCCGGGGGGGCATCGAGCCATCGGAGTGCGGTGGGCTCGTCGATCCCGGCGCAGGCGAGGTCGAGGGCGAGGGCGGTGAGGTCGGCCTCAAGCACCTCAGGTGTGGCGCGTCGTGGCAGGGCGGCGTGCGTGCCCTCGTCCCAGAGGCGGAGGCACCACCCCGGCGCGACGCGGCCCGCGCGGCCCCGCCGCTGCTCGGCCGACGCCTGCGACACCCGCACCGTCTCAAGGCGCGTCATCCCGCTGCGCGGGTTGTGGCGCGGCACCCGCGCGAGCCCGGCGTCGATCACCACGCGCACCTCCGCGAGCGTCACCGAGGATTCTGCGATCGCGGTCGAGAGGACCACCCGTCGGCCGTGCCCGTCGCGACGCAGCACGCGATCCTGCTCCTCGAGCGTCAGTCCACCGTGCAGCAGAAGCACGTCGAGTGGCGCTGGCAGCGCGGCGTCGTCGATCGCTTGTCGCGCGCGCTCGAGCTCCGCGATCCCGGGGAGGAAGACGAGGATGTCGCCGTCGGTGAGGGGCAACGCCTCGCGCACGGCGCGCACCACCCGCGCGGCGAGCGGGCGGTCGGTGCCCTCGCCGCGCCACCGCACCTCGACCGGGAAGGCACGGCCCTCACTCACGATTACCGACGCCTCGTCCAGGAGCGCGGCGACCGGGGCTGGCTCGAGCGTTGCCGACATCACGAGGAGCCGCAGGTCAGGACGCACGAGGGCCCGCGTCTCCAGCGCGAGCGCGAGCCCGAGGTCGGTCGTCAGATGGCGCTCGTGGAATTCGTCGAAGCAGACCGCGGCGATCCCCTCGAGTGTGGGATCGTCCTGCAGCATCCGCGTGAGGATCCCTTCCGTCACCACCTCGATGCGCGTACGTGCGCTGACGCGGGTGTCGTGGCGCACGCGGTACCCGACGGTTTCGCCCGGGGCCTCGCCGAGGAGGCGGGCGAGCTGCGTCGCCGCGGCGCGCGCCGCGAGCCGTCGCGGCTCGAGCACGAGGATCCGGCCCGTACCGACCCACGGCGTCTCGAGGAGGGCGAGCGGGACGCGCGTCGTCTTCCCCGCGCCCGGCGGCGCGACGAGGACCGCCGTGCCCCGGCCGGCGAGCGCCGCGCGCACCTCGGCGAGGACGGCGTCCACCGGAAGGGGCGGGGCGGAGCGGAGGGCGTCGGCGATGCGGGTCACGGGTGAGGGAAAGCTAGGGGCGGATGGTCGGGTGGCGCACCGCGCCCGACGACCGACAGATTCCCGGTATCACCTCCGCCCGAAGGACTGCCATGACCGAGCGCCGCGACTTCCTGCGAAATGCCTCCCTCCTCGCCGCCGGCGCCCTCGTGCCGACCGCGGCTGAAGCGATGGAGAGTGATCTCCCCGTGCAGGGGACGTGGGACATGTCATGGGTGGCGAAGGTCACGGGGCGCTATCGCATCGCCTTCGACGCCCCGGAGGTCAGCAACGGTGTCTGCCTGCATCAGGTGCGGTCGTTCCTCGCCGGGTATGCCGCGGTGCACGGGCTCACCGACGCCGACCTCAGCGCGGTGCTCGTCATCCGGCACAAGGCGGTGCCGATGATCATGGGCGACGCGACGTGGGCCGATGGCTGGCTCGGCGAGCGGACCGGGATGAAGGATCCCGTCTCTGGCGAGCAAGCGAAGCGGAATCCGTTCATCAACATCCCGGCGGGGGCGCCGCACACGGCCGCGTGGCCCGACGGCGCGCTCGATACGCTCATCAAGCGCGGTGTCATCGTGCTCGGCTGCGACCTCGCGCTCGGGAACTTCGCCGGGCAGATCGCGCAGGCGAAGTCGATCCCGCGGCAGGATGCGCGGAAGCTTGTGTACGACCACCTGATCCCCGGCGTCACGGTGATGCCGTCGGGCATCTTCGCCACCTGCCGTGCGCAGGCGGCGGGGTGCGGCTTCATGTACGCGGTGTAGGCTCTGCGCGCGGCGCGTGCGGTCCGCGCGCCGCGCATCGGATCACCAGGTCGTCTGATCGTCGGCGCGTCAGCGGCGCCGCGCCACACCCCAGTCCGCCAGCAGCGCCTCGGCGGCACGCCGGCCACTCCGCAGCGCCCCGTTGATGCTCGGCGTCTCGAGGTGGTCCCCCGCGGCGTAGCGCCCGGGGGCCACGCGCACGAGCGCGGCGGCGGTCGCCTCGTCCCGCACCGCGCGGACGAGGGCGTACGGGACGCGGCTCACCCGGAGCAGGCGCCACCCGGCCACGGTCGTCGCGCCGAACCACTCGCCGAGCTGGGTCCGCGCCGCTCGTTCCAGCGCCGCGTCATCGGGGGTGACGGGGCCTACCACCGTCGCGGAGACGAGGTGCCGCCCCGCGGGCGCGTAGCTCGGGGCTACGATGCTCGGCACGCAGCAGTGGTGCACGGGGCCCCGCTCCTGTGGCCCTGCGAGCGCGAGGAGGGGCGTGTCGATCGGCGCCTCCGGCGCATCGAAGCTCAACGTGGCGCACCCCGACCACGCTGCCTCAGCCTCGGGTCGGCCGAGCAACGTGGCGTGGGCGCCGGCGTCGGTCGCGATGAGGACCGCCTTTGCGGCGATCGTCTCGCCGTCTGCGAGCGTCACCCCATCGTCGGTCAGTCGTGCGACGGACGTCGACGGGCGGATCGCGTCGGCGGGAAGCCCCGCCGCGAGTTGCGCGGGGAGCGCGCCCATCCCGTGCGCGGGAAGGGTCGCGCGGCCGGTCGCGAACATCCCGAAGAGGAAGGCGAACCAGTCGGCGGGCGACGTGAGCGCGCGGTCGAGGAAGACGCCGCCGAAGAAGGGACGGAAGAAGCGGTCGATGGCGCCATCGGAGAAGCCATCGAGCCGGAGGCGGTCCATCGTCGGCGTCCCGTCGGTGCCGATACCGGCCCCATCGACGGCGCGCAGCGCGCGCCCGCGCAGGCGAAGCATCCGCCAGCTGTCGAGCGGCGTGAACGCGCCGCTCCGGAGGGTGGCGATTGCCGCGAGGGGATCGCGCCAGGGGTCGCCGACGCGCCCGAATCCGTCGCCGCGCCGCACGAGCGCGCCCGAACCGAAGGCCCGCAGGTCGAGCGCCGCGAGGTCGAGGACGCGCTGCGCCTCCGGATACGAGTCGAGGAGCACCTGGAAACCGCGGTCGATGCGGAACCCGTCGACCAGATCGGTGGCGACGCGTCCGCCGATGGTCGCCTCACGTTCGAGGACCAGCACGGAGATGCCGTGCGCCGTGAGGGTGCGCGCCGCGGCGAGTCCGGCGAGGCCGCCGCCGACGATGATGACGTCCTGGGAGTGAGGCATCGCGGTGGAATATAGATTGACGGCTATGACGGCTCCCAAGGTGTACGACGAGGCGTACTTCCGGCGCTGGTATCACGACCCCGCGCACCGGGTCATCACCCCGGAGGCGGTCGCGCGGAAGGTGCGGCTCGTCGTGGGGATCGCCGAGTCGCTCCTCGAGCGCCCCATCCGGAGCGTCCTGGACGTCGGATGCGGGGAGGGGGCGTGGCGAGCGCATCTGCGGCGCCTGCGTCCGGCGGTGCGGTATACGGGGGTGGAGTCGAGCGCGTATGCGGTGCGGCGCTTCGGCCGTCGGCGTGGGATACGGCACGGCACCTTCGGCACGCTCGACGAGGTCCGACTCGCCGGCGCGTACGACCTCATCGTGGTGTGCGACGTGCTGCAGTACGTGCCGGAGGGGGAGCTGGCAGTCGGCCTTCGCGCGATCGCCGATCGACTCGGTGGCGTGACCTACCTCGAAGCCTACGCCACCGAGGATGCCATCGAGGGGGATCGGAGCGCTTGGCACCATCGGAGTGCGGAGCAGTATCGCCGGCAGTTCCGGCGCGCCGGGCTCACCGCCGTCGGGATGCACTGCTACGTGGGGAGTGCGCTCGCCGACCATACCGTCGCGCTCGAGCGCGGGCATCCGTGAGGCGATGACGGTCTTCAAAGTCTGCTGTATCAGCGCCGTCGAGGAGGCGGCGCTGGCGCTCGAGCACGGCGCCGCCGCGCTCGGTCTCGTCTCGACGATGCCGAGTGGGCCGGGCGTGATCGATGACGCGCGCATCGCGGCGATCGCCGCGTGGGCGCCGCGCACGGCGCGCACCTTCCTGCTGACCGCGCGTCGCACCGCCGTCGCGATCGCGGCCCAGGTGCGTGCCGCGGGGACGACCACCGTGCAGCTGGTGGACGCCGTGCCGATCGAGGAACTCCAGGTGCTCCGAACGGCGCTGCCCGGGGTGTCCCTAGTACAGGTCATTCACGTCCGCGACGGTGCCTCGGTGGATGAGGCGCTGGCCGTCGCGCCGTTCGTCGACGAGTTGCTCCTCGACTCCGGGAACCCCGCGCTCGCCGTGAAGGAGCTCGGCGGGACAGGTCGGGTGCACGACTGGGCGCTCAGCCGGCGGATCGTCGAGGCGGCGAGGCGCCCCGTCTGGCTCGCCGGGGGCCTGCGTCCGGAGAATGCCCGCGCGGCGATCGAGGCGGTGGGGCCGGACGGGCTCGACGTCTGTTCCGGCCTCCGGATCGGCGGGCTCCTCGACACAGGCCGCCTCGAGGCATTCGCGGGAGCCGTCCGGGGCTGAGGCGACCTCGGGCGCCATGGTGCCCTTGACCCGAGCCGGGGGGTAGCTAACCTTTCATCCGGATATACGGATGAAACGAGCCCCCCTCCACGACCGCCTCTCGGCCCTCGCCGATCCCATCCGCACCCGGATCCTCCTGGTGCTGGAGCGGCATGAGCTGACCGTCTCCGAGCTCCGGACGGTGCTCCAGCTCCCGCAGTCGACGGTGAGCCGGCATCTCAAGGTCCTGGCCGACGCGGCGTGGGTCGGGGCGCGCGAGGATGGGACGTCGAACCGCTACCGGCTCGATGCCAAGGGACTCGACGCGGGGTCGAAGAAGCTCTGGACCGCGGTCCGCGCCGAGGCAGAGCTCCTCCCGGCGGCGCGCCGCGACGCCGAGCGGATCGCGGGCGTGCTGGCCGATCGACACACGCGCTCGCAGGCCTTCTTCGCCTCGTCGGCCGCGCAGTGGGACCGCCTCCGCACCGAGATGTTCGGGGCGCGCACCGAACTCTTCGCGCTCCTCGGGCTCCTCGACCCGGCCACGCGCTTCGGCGATCTGGGGTGCGGCACCGGCCAGCTCACCGAGTCGGTCGCCCCGTTCGTGGCCGAGGTGATCGCGGTCGACGAATCGGCGGCGATGCTACGTGCCGCCCGCGCGCGCCTCGCGACGTTCGAGCATGTCGAGGTGCGTGAAGGGTCGGTGGAGGCGCTCCCGCTGGATGACGGTCAGCTCGACCTCGCGGTGCTCTCCCTCGTGCTGCATTACGTCGCGGACCCCGCGACGGCGCTCGCCGAGATCCATCGCGTCCTCCGGCCACGCGGCGGGCGGTTGCTGCTCGTCGATATGCTCCCGCACGATCGTGAGGAGTATCGCCAGACGATGGGCCACGTCTGGCTCGGCTTCGCCCCCGACACCGTCGCGCAGTGGGCGACGGCCGCCGGGTTCCGTTCGATCCGCCAGCATCCGCTGCCGGCGGCGCCTCACGCGAAGGGCCCGACGCTCTTCGCCGCTACCCTGTCCACCTGATTGTCCCGTTCGGTCAGCCCTTCGCCTTCAACCTCCAGCCTCCAACCTTCAGCCTCCTTATGACTTCCCTCGCTCCTGTGCTGCACCCGTTCGACGCCGTGAAGGCCACCGGCCGTCCCCCGTTCAAGGTCGCCGACCTCTCCCTCGCCGACTGGGGGCGGCAGGAGATCCGCCTCGCCGAGTACGAGATGCCCGGCCTGATGGCGCTCCGCGCCGAGTTCAAGGGGAAGAAGCCCCTCGCCGGCGCGCGCATCATGGGCTCGCTGCACATGACCATCCAGACCGCGGTCCTCATCGAGACGCTCGCCGAGCTCGGCGCCGACGTCCGCTGGGTGTCGTGCAACATCTTCTCGACGCAGGACCACGCCGCCTCGGCGGTCGTCGTCGGCAAGGATGGCTCCATCGCGCAGCCGCGCGGCGTCCCGGTCTTCGCCTGGAAGGGCGAGACGCTCGAGGAGTACTGGTGGTGCACCGAGCAGGCGCTGATGTGGCCTGACGGCGCCGGCCCGAACCTCATCCTCGATGACGGCGGCGACGCCACGATGCTCGTCCACAAGGGCACCGAGTATGAGGCGGCCGGCCAGGTCCCGGCGTTCGACGCCGCGAACGAGCCCGAGGAGTGGGGCGTGATCCTGGAGCTCCTCCGCACGACCCTGCAGGAGGACCCGCAGCGGTGGACGAACGTCGGGCGCGCCATCAAGGGCGTCTCCGAGGAGACCACCACCGGCGTGCACCGGCTCTACGAGATGACGCAGGCGGGGAGCCTGCTCTTCCCGGCGATCAACGTCAACGACTCGGTGACGAAGTCGAAGTTCGACAACCTCTACGGCTGCCGGCACTCGCTCACGGACGGCATCCTCCGCGCGTCGGACGTGATGCTCGCGGGCAAGGTCGCGGTCGTCATGGGCTACGGCGACGTCGGGAAGGGCTCGGCGCAGTCGCTCCGTGCGCAGGGCGCGCGCGTCGTCATCACCGAGGTCGACCCCATCTGCGCCCTGCAGGCCGCGATGGAGGGGTACCAGGTCACCACGCTCGACGAGGTCGTGTCGACGGCGGACGTCTTCATCACCGCGACCGGCAATGCCAACATCATCACCGTCGAGCACATGGCGAAGATGAAGGACAAGGCGCTCGTCGGGAACATCGGCCACTTCGACAATGAGATCGATATGGCCGGCCTCAAGGCGGTGAAGGGGGTCGTGCGCAACCAGATTAAGCCGCAGTTCGACGAGTGGATCTTCCCGGACGGACACTCGGTCCTCATCCTCGCCGAGGGGCGTCTCCTCAACCTCGGCTGCGCCACCGGCCACCCGAGCTTCGTGATGAGCTGCTCCTTCGCCAACCAGGTGGTGGCGCAGATCGACCTGCACCTCGCGGCGCAGGGGAAGCCGACGCTCTCCGGCACCCACTACGACGCCAACAAGGTCTACGTGCTGCCGAAGAAGCTCGATGAGAAGGTTGCGCGGCTCCATCTCGACAAGCTCGGGGTCAAGCTCACCAAGCTCTCCGAGAAGCAGGCGTCGTATATCGGCGTGCCGGTGGACGGCCCGTACAAGCCGGATCACTACCGGTACTAGGACGGGACGGACGATGCGGCGGCGCACGTTCGTCTCCACACTCGGGGGTGCCGGGGTCGCGCTGGTCGGCGCTCCGGCGCTCCTCGGAGCGCGGCGTGCGCCGTACGACCTCGTCCTCCGGGGCGGGGTGATCATCGACGGCACGGGGCGCCCGCGGTTCCGGGGTGACCTCGCCGTCAGCGGGGATCGCATCGTGCGAGTGGCCCGTCGCATCCGAGAGACGGGGCGGCGGGAGATCGATTGTCGTGATCACATCGTCGCGCCGGGGTTCGTGGACATCCACTCCCACGGCGACGGCGCGATGGCCCTCGATCCCCTGATGGAGTCGGTCGCCCGTCAGGGGATCACGAGCATCGTGGTGGGAGCGGACGGCAGCTCCCGCGCGCCACACCTCGCGGACGATCTCGAGTCCCCGCCGACCATCGGCGCGTGGCTCGCCTCGCTCGCGGTGCTGCGGCCCGCCGTGAACGTCGGCACCTGCGTCGGGCTCGGCACGGTGCGCGAAGTCGTGATCGGGGAGGCCGACCGCCCAGCCAGTGACGCCGAGCTCGCCCGCATGGTCGCGCTGGTGGCGCAGGCGCTCCGCGACGGCGCGCTCGGCGCGTCGAGCGGACTCGAATACACACCGGGCGCGTTCGCCTCGGTCGCGGAGCTCACCGCGCTCTGTCGCCCGCTCGCGGCGCGCGGGCTCGCGTATCACACGCATATGCGGAACGAGGACGACCAGCTCCTCGAGGCGATCGATGAGGCGATCGCGATCGCGCGCGGCGCGGGATGCGGTCTGCAGATCGCGCACCTCAAAACGCAGGGACCGCGGAACTGGGGAAAGCTCGATGCCGTCTTCGCACGTGTCGCGGCGGCCCGGGCGGGCGGCGTCGACGCCGCCTTCGACCGCTACCCCTATCTCGCCTACCACACGGGGCTCACCAACCTCTTCCCGGTCTGGTCGCGCGATGGGGGCATGGCGGGCTTCTTCGCGCGCCTCGCGGATCCCGCGACGGCAGCGCGCATCCGCGCCGAGGCCCTCGACAACGCCGAGTTGATCGGGGGCTGGGACAACGTGCAGATCGCCAGCGTCTCGGCGGTCGAGGACAAGGCCGCCGAGGGGAAGCGCCTCGGCGCGTATGCTGCGGCGCTCGGCGTGCACCCGTACGATCTCAGCGTGCAGATGCTGCGGCGCAACGATGGCTCGGTCGGGATGATCGGTTTCGCGATGACCGAGCCGAACCTCGAGCGGATCTATGCACATCCGCAGGGGATGGTCGCGTCCGACGGCGGGTCGTACGCCGTCAGCGGACCGGCGCGCCGCGGCGTGCCGCATCCGCGCGGTGCCGGGAGCTTCCCGCGCGTCTTGGCGCGCTACGTGCGCGAGCGGCGCGTGCTCACGCTCGAGCAGGCGATCCACAAGATGACGGTGCTCCCGGCCTCCCGGGTGCGGCTCACCGACCGCGGCGTGCTGCGAGCCGGGGCGTTCGCCGACGTCACCGTGTTCGATCCGGACCGTGTGGGCGATCGCGCCGATTTCGGCGATCCGTTCCAGTATCCGGTGGGATTCCTGGCGACGCTGGTGAACGGGGTGGTGGCGGTGGACGGCGACGGACGGGGCCCACGGAGCGGGCGGGCGCTGCGGGGCTGAGCCCCGTCAGCGCCAGACGTCGACGCCGCCGGCCTGCTGCCCCACCTCGACACTCGCCACGCGCGCGAGCGTCCGCAGATCGATGATGTCGACGGTCGACTTCTCGGACCCGACCCCTTCGTTCGTGACGAAGGCGTAGCGATCGTCGGCCGTCACGGCCACGCCGTGGACGACGCGCTTGGAGGTCGGGATGCGCGCGAGCTCGCGCCCCGACGCGGCGTCGAAGACCGAGACCGACTGCCCCCGCTTGTTCGTCGCGATGACCCGCGTCCCATCGGACGTCATCGCGAGGTTGTAGATGCCGGCGCCCGCCGGGATGCGGCGCACGAGCTGCCACGCGGCCAGATCGATCTCGATGAGCTCGCTCGATTTGTTACACGCGACCCAGACGCGACGCCCATCTGGGGCAGGCTGTGCCCAGGTCGGGGAGCAGCCGACGTCGCCGGGGGCGGGCGGGGTCATCCCGTGGCCGCCCATGTCGTGCCCCGCGTGCGCGTCGGCCCCCCGCTGCGGCGGTGCACCGGCCATCCCCCTCTCCTGCCCGGGGGCGAGCGTGAAGTGCCGCGCGACGGTGAAGGCCCGGGTGTCGATCTCCACCAGGAGGTCGTCCATCATGCACGCCGAGTAGTGGCGCGTGCCGTCGGCGTTGAGGCGCGAGCCGTGCGGCATCGTACAGGTCGGGATGCGCGCCACCTCGACCATCTCGTCGAGCGCGACCGCGGAGACGCTCGAGGGGACCATCTCGCCGTGCAGATTGAAATTCACCGCCCAGGCGTAGAAGCCATCGGGGCTGACCTGGACGGTGGCGGGGAAGTTGCCGAGCACGGCGCGCCCCACCGGGGTGTCGCGGTCCGCGGTGAACTTCCAGACGCTCCCGCCCGGGAGGCCGTGCGCCGTGGTGACGACGTAGTGCCGCTGATCCGGCGTGACGGCGACGCCGTGCGGCCCGTCGGGGTCGATGAGAGAGAGCCCCACGGCGGTGGTGCGCTCGACCCGCGCCCCCGACGGCCCGAACACGACGCGCGCCACCTCGTCGACGGATTCGGAGACGACCGTCGCGATGTACTCGCGGGTGGGGGGCGCCGGCGCCTGCTGTGCCGCGACGCCGGGGCCGGCCAGCAGCCCGAGGGCGCACGCGAGGCCGCCGCCGAGACGGCCGCCGGCGCGCGCGATCATCGGCCGCGGGCGCACCATCCTCACGGCACCACGCCCGACTTCGGTTCGATGCGCACGATCCAGAGTCCGTTGTACATGTCGTTCACGTAGGCGAGCCCGTCCTTCTTGTTCACCACCACGCCCCACGTCATCGCGCTGTTCTTCACGAAGCCGTTCATATCGGCCGTGTTCAGATGCCCGATCTCGCGCCCCTGCGCGCGGAGGTCGCCGCGGAGTTCGCCGGAGACGTCGAAGACCCGGAAGCCGCCGTTGTACGCGCCGATGTAGAGGGAATCGCCGGCGACCCAGACGTTGTGCACGCCGCCGAACTCCGGCTCATAGAAGGCCACGCTGCGCGGGTTGGTGACATCGGAGACGTCGACCACCTGCAAGCGACCGTACGCGCGCCCTGCGGCGGCGTCGCGGGCGCCCTGCACCCCGCTCGCGGGGAAGACTTCGTCGGCGATGAAGACGTAGTTCCGGTGCCGCCACGCGGTGTGCGTCCCGCGGATGAAGCCCGGGCCTCCCGCGGCCTCGACCTGCCGGTAGAGCGCGTTGAGGTCGTACTTGTACTGCGCCACGAGGACGGGGTTGGTCGGCGTGCCGCCCTTGATGCCGTTGCCGACGTCGAGGATCACGAGACCGTCGTTCCACCACGAGCCGTACAGGAGTCCGTCCTGCACGTCGATGTCGTGGAGGGTGCGGCCCACGTCGGGGCGGTTCTCCGTCTTCCAGAGCCCGACCTGCCGCGGCCGCGCGGGGTCGTCGATGTTCAGCACGTGGAGCGCGCCGGTGCCGTCATTGGTGAGGAAGACGTGCTGCCCGTACCGCGGATCCTTGTAGATGAAGCTCGAGTGGACGCCGGCGGTCACGCCGTCGGTGAACTCGCTGATCGGCTTCGGGTGCCGCGGATCTTCGAGCGAGGCGAAGACGACGCCGTTCTTCCGGTCGGCCGCGCCCTCGCGGGTGAAGACGAGGAACTTCCCGTCGGGGGTCGTCATCACGTCGTTCACACGGCGCGTGTTCGCCACGATGGAATCGGTCACGACCGGGTTCGCCGGGTCGGCGATGTCGATGGTATACAGCACGTCACCGCCCGAGCCGGAGCCGAGATAGGCGACCTCGCCGTTCGGATGGATCCACACCTCCTCGGTGGTGAAGCGCGTCCGCGGGAGACGGCCCACGACGGAGAGCGGCCGCCGCACATCACGTGCGGTGAGCGTGACCGCGGCCTCGGCGGTCCGGTTCCCGAAGGACGCGGTCACCGTGTACTCGCCCGCCTCGTAGCCGACGAAGGTGCCGTCCGCCTCGAGGAGCCCCTGGCCCGGCGTGAAGCTCCAGGTGGGGGTGAGCCCCGTGATCTCCCGGCCGGCGGCGTCCTTCGCCACCGCGCGGAAGCGGATCACGTCACCGGTGCGTCCCTCGGAGATCCCGGGCGTCACGGTGAGACTCGCCACGGGACTGCTGAGGACCTGCACGGCGAGCGTCTGCGTGACGGCGCCGGCGGCGGCGGTGATCGTCGCGCGGCCCGCCGCGACCGCGGTGACGAGCCCGGCCTCGTTCACGCGCACCGCGGCGGGGTTCGAGGAGCGCCAGGTCACCCGGTCGGCGCGCCGGTCATCGAGGCGCGAATACACCTCGCCGGTGAGCCGGATGCGCTGGCCCGGAGCGAGCCGTGTCGGGGCGGGCACGATCGCGATGCGCGTCGCCGGCCCCGGCACCATCCGCACCTCAAGCCGCTCCACCACCGGCCGCTCGCCCGGCAGGATCGCGGCGACGGCGACGGGCAGAATCCCCGTCGAGCCGCTCGTCACGAGCCCCGACTGGTCGACGTTCCCCTCGAAGCGGCCGCCCGTAGCGCTGAAGCGGAACTGCACGCCCGGCACGAGCACGCCGTTGGCGTCGCGTGCCTCGGCGGTGAGGCGCAGGGTGTCGCCGGCGACGACCTCGCGGAGGGCGGGAGTGACGAGCACCCGCGCGATCCGCGACGGCGCCGCAGCGGTGGTCGGGGCCTGGGCCGCGACGAGGGCGGGAAGGAGGGGGAGGCAGCGGAGGAGGAAGCGCATACGCTCGTGAGGAGTGAGGAGGGTGGGACTCGTCAAGTATACCGCGCCGCCGTCCCCCGGGTTTCCCGGATACGGCCTCGGGGGCGGGCGGACGGTCACGCGCCACCACACGCCGTATCGTCCCCCGGTGGCGTCTCGTTCCGGGGCGCCCTCACCACAGGGAGGCGCCCGATGTTCCCGCGCAACGAAGGTCCGGCCGATCGCATCATCCGACTCCTGCTGGGCCTCGTCATCGTCACGCTGGTGTTCGTCGGGCCGAAGACCCCGTGGGGGTGGCTGGGCCTCATCCCGATCGCGACCGCGCTCTTCGGGTTCTGCCCGGTCTACGCGCTCCTCGGCATCCGGACCTGCCCGGCGCCGAAGGCTCCGTGACGGTAGGTTGCATCGGACCCTCACCTGAGATGCCGATGCGACGCCAAAGTCCCCTGACCCTCCTCGCGCTCGCCGCCACGATGGCTACGGCCGTCGCGGGCCAGGGTGCGCCCACCGCCGACCCGCATCTCGTGCGGGCGCTCCGCGTCCTGCGGACGACGCCGCTGATCGACGGGCACAACGACCTGCCGTGGGCCATCCGCGAGAGCAAGACGGCGACCCGGGACGTCGAGGCCTATGATCTCACCACGACGACCGCGGGCCACACCGACCTCGCGCGCCTCGCGGCGGGGCGCGTGGGCGGCCAGTTCTGGTCGGTCTACATCCCCGGCGATTCCTCCATCGCGGCGCAGGGGTACGCGAAGGTCCAGTTGGAGCAGATCGACATCGCGCGGCGTGTGATCGCGCGATACCCGACGCGCTTCGAACCCGTCACCACCGCAGCGGGATTCCGCGCCGCGTTCGCGCGCGGACGCATCGGCTCCGTGTTGGGGATGGAGGGCGGGCACGCGATCGAGAACTCGCTCGGCGCCCTCCGGGCGTTCTACGACCTCGGGGCGCGCTATCTGACCCTCACGCACAACGTCACCCTCGACTGGGCCGATGCCGCCTCGGGGGCCGCGCGGCACGACGGGCTGACCCGTTTTGGCGAAGAGGTGGTGCGCGAGATGAACCGTCTCGGCATGCTCGTCGACCTCTCGCACGTCGCGCCGTCGACGATGAGCGATGCGCTGAACGTGACGGAGGCGCCGGTCATCTTCTCGCATTCGAACGCGCGGGCGGTGGCGGACCATCCGCGCAACGTCCCCGATTCGATCCTGCGCCGCCTGCCGGCGAACGGCGGCGTTGTGATGGTCACCTTCGTGCCCGGCTTCACCTCGCCCGAGGTGATTGCGTGGAACCGCCTCCCGGCGGCGCAGCGCCCGGCGGGTCAGGCCGCGCCGCGCGCGACCCTCGCGCAGGTGGCGGATCACATCGAGCACATCCGGCGCGTGGCCGGCGCGGATCACGTCGGCATCGGTGGGGACTTCGACGGGATCGAGGACGTGGTGCAGGGGCTCGAGGACGTCTCGCGCTATCCGGCGCTCTTCGCGGAGTTGGCGCGTCGCGGATGGAGCGATGCCGATCTGCGGAAGCTCGCGGGGGAGAATGTGCTCCGCGCGTTCACGCGGGCCGAACAGGTCGCGGCGCAGCTGCAGCGGACGCGCGCGCCGAGCACGAAGACGATCGCCGCACTCGACGGCGCGCGCTGAGGGGCGGGTGGCGTTCCGCCGGCGCGGCCGGTGGAACGCCTGGGCGCTCGGTGGGGCCTTACGCGGGGCGGTGGCCGGCGAGGATGCGCTGGCCCTCGTCTCGTAGCCAACGCCGGAGGTCGGAGAGCGGGCCGATTGTCACGGCGCCGATCTCGCGGAGCACCCCCGTGTAGCTCGGGGCCCCGCCGCCACCGACCACCAGGGAGACCTTGGGCGGGAGCAGTCGACGCAGGCGCCGGAGCTCATCCGCGACGGTCGGATCGTCCAGCGGGTAGATGACGGAGAGCGCGATGGCATCGGCCCGGGCGATCTGCGCGGCGCGCGCGAGCTCCTCGGCCGGGAGGTTTGGTCCGAGGTAGACGACGCGCCAGCCGTGCCCGCCGGCGCTCGTCGCGGCGAGCATCGCGCCGAGCTCGTGGATCTGACCGGCCGGCGTCCCGATCACGAGGACCGGTGCGCCCATCGGCGGGGCGGAGGCCTCGCCCATCCAGGTCAGCACTTTGCGGATGGTCGCGCTCGCCAGATGCTCGTTCGCGGGGAGCAGCAGCCCCTGATGCCAAAGCGAGCCGATGGTGAACAGGAGGGGCGAGATCACCTGGTCGAGCACTTCGTCCGCCGGGAGGCGGAGGGCGGCGCCGCGGAGCGTCTGCTCGAGCGCATAGGCGTCGAACCGCTCGACGGCCATCAGGGCGCTCGAGAGGAACCCTTCGACGGCCGGCCCGTCGCCTGAGGGCGCCCGGTTCAGTTCCGCCTGACGCTCATCGGCTTCGACGATCGCGAGCAGTTCGCGCTCGGAGAGTCGGGCGACCTGGCCGATCTGACGGCCGCCCTTGAGGGCGCGCACGAGGAGTCGGAGGCGATCGACGTCGGCATCGGTGTAGTGCCGCTGGCCGCCCGTCGAGCGCACGGGGGAGACGGCGCCGTAGCGCTTCTCCCACGCCCGGAGGAGGTCCGGCGTGAGTCCGGTCCGTTGCGCGACAACGCGCATCGGGTGAAGGATTGGGTCTCTGCCGGTCTCGTTCATGCGAGAAATATCTGGACATGCATAGGTCATGTCAAGGAATCCGCTGGATTTGGTTCGACAGGACCTGTGGAACTCGTAGAACTCGTCTAGGTATTTTCCAAGGGTTCAGTCGTCTCTGCTCGCTTGCTCGGCTCTGCCGTTCACTTCCTCAGGAGTTTGTCATGCGCGGTGTCATCGGACTCGTTGGACTTCTCGCCGTTACCTCCCTCGGGGCGCAGGCGCCGCGGTTGACGGCGGCCCCCAGCACCCGGGCGACCGCGGTGGTGTCCCTCTCCGCGCCTCGGGTCGCGGGGCAGCCGGCGCCGACGCCGCTCACCATCAAGGTCGAGTATGGCCAGCCGCATGCCCGCGGTCGCAGCGTCCCGGCGGAGCTCGCGACTGAGGGGACGATCTGGCGGACCGGGGCGAACGCCTCGACGACGATCACGACCGAGGTCGACCTGACGATCGGTGGGACGGCGGTGCCGAAGGGGAGCTACTCGCTCTACACGATTCGTGAACGGGGGATGTATTACCTGATCATCAACCGCAACACGGGGCAGTGGGGCACCGAGTACGACGCGTCGAAGGATCTCGCGCGCGTGGCGCTCACGGTCGCGACGCGTCCGGTGGCGCTGGAGTCGTTCCAGATCGCACTCGTGCCGGCCTCGGACGCGCCGCCGCGCGGCGCGCTGACGCTGCTCTGGGGAACGCTGGCGCTCTCCACGGAGTGGGCGGTCCGCTGACCGACGAGGCCCCGGGGCGCACGTGTCAGGTGCGCCGCCGGGGCTCGTGGCGCGCGATGACGCGGTTCAGAACGCGCGACGGAGGGTGAGCGACGCGGTCGAGTAGGCGTAGGCGCCGACGGCTGAGGCGGCGGCGCTCGTGCTCTTCCCGGCGAAGGCTTCCAGCTGCCAGTGCGCGCCGATGCGTCGGGCGAGGCGCGCATCGGCGTGCCACTGCGACTGCGCCGCCGCATCCACCCGCTGGACGCCAAGACCGCCGCTCAGACCGGCGTTCCAGCGCGTCCCTTCGCGACCCCACGTCGCGGTGGCCTCGGCAGACGAGAAGGTCTCCGGCGAGAAGTACCCGTTCGAAAAGCCCGGTCGATTCGGCCGCTGGAAGCCAAAGCCGGTCGCGAAACCGCCGAGCGACAGGTTCGGCGTAACACGTACGCTGGCCCGGGCGCCCCAGTTCGCGCGGCGGTTCCCGTCACTGTAGGTGAATTGACCGGTCGTCCCGGAGACGCTCACGGTCGGGCGCGGGCGCCACTCGGCAGTGAGGTCGCCCTGCGTGATGTCGAGGGCGAGGGGGGTGACGACGGCGACCTCGTCGAACGGCCATCGCGCCGCGGCGGCCGTGAGGGTCAGGGTCGGTACGACGCGGATCGATGCAGTGCCCCGTCCGGTGAGGACCTGCCTCGCCGCGATGCTCGGTGTGCCAGGGGGCTGCGCCGGCGTGATGCTCCGGGCCCCGAGGGCGGCGGAGAGAGTGCCGCGCGGGATGGGGAAGGCGATGGTTGCCTCGGCCATGCCGCGGGTGGCGCGCCGGAGCGGATCCGTGGCTTCGAGGAAACCGGCGGTGGCCCCGAGGCGGATGCCATCTCCAGCGAGCTGTCGCCAACCCACGGTCTGCCACCGGTTGACGTTCCTCTCGCTGTCCTCGCTCCAAAAGGTCGCGCCGTCGAGCTTCGTCACGCGCTGGACACGGATGTTCTCGATCAGGGCGCGGACCTCGGCGTTCTCGCTCGCACGCTGAGCCGCCCGGTCGGCGATCTGGCCCGCGGTCCTGACGCGCCCCTGCCAGAGGCGGACGGTGCCGAGGGCGACCAGGGTCTGCAGGTCTCCAGGCGTCTCGAGCAAGAGCGCCTCGTACGTCCGCGCCGCGCCTTCGAGGTCTCCGGACCACGCGCCGACCTGCGCGAGCCCGAACCTGGCATCGCGGTCCTCAGGGGCGAGTTGTCGTGCCGCCTCGTACCCTCGGCGCGCCTCCCCAAGTTGTCCCGCCCACGAGAGCACCCGTGCCCGCGCGACGCGCGCTTCGACCGAGGCCACCCCCGGGCGCGCCACAATCACGGAGTCGTACCGGGCGAGCGCCTCGTCCCACCGCTGGATCCAGGACAGGTACATCGCCTCGGTGAGGATGAGTTCCACGTCCTCCGGCGCGCGCGAGCGCGCGGTCCGGAGGAGCACCAGGGCGGAGTCGATGTTGCGGTTCCGCGCCATCGTGTCGGCAGGTGACGCGAGCGCGATAAGGGCCTGTGCGACGCG
>JARIFA010000035.1 GCA_031127075.1 Gemmatimonadota bacterium
CCAGCCGTGCCGGATGAGCGGCGTCGTCAGGCGATCGCGGTGCAGCACGAAGTCGGTGCCGAATCGCCCCTTCACGCAGGTCGATCCCTGGTTCGGCGTCTCCTCCTCGATCCACGGCGAGCGGACACGCACGACCTGGCCTGCGTGGACCTCGAGGTCGAGTTGGCAGCCGACCGCGCAGTATGGGCAGACGGAGCGAACGGTCGAGGCGGGCGCGTCCAGCGCACCGGCCCGGAGCTTCGCCATCGGCAGGATGTCGTGGATGGCGCCGGTTGGGCAGACGCGCACGCATTCCCCGCACCAGGTGCACCCCGCGTGCTCCGGATTGCCGTCGGCCCCGACGATGATCGCGGTCCCCGCGCCGCGCTCCGCGACCTCGAGCACACCGACCACCTGGATGTCCTCACAGGCCCGGACGCAGCGGGTGCAGAGGATGCAGGTACTCATGTCGTGCGTGATGATCGGGTCGGTCGGGCGTTCGTCGCCGGTGCGCAGTGGGAGCGCGCCGGAGCGCGTGCGCGGCACGTCGTAGCGGTGCACGAGCGTCTCGAACTCGTTGCGCCCGGCGTCGGCGGGAATCGTCTCCGCGGGGTAGCGCTCGAGGAGGAGCGCGAGGACCGCGCGGCGGTTCTCGACGGCGGCGTGCGACTCGGTGCGCACGACCATCCCGTCGGCGGCGGGCGTCGCACACGCGGGGAGGAGCTTCTTCTCCCCCTCGACGGAGACGAGACAGATGCGGCAGTTGCCGACCGTCGGGAGCTTCGGATACCAGCAGAGCGTCGGCACGTCGATGCCGGCGCCGCGTGCCGCATCAAGGATGGTTCCGCCCGCCGCGACGTCGCATTCGCGACCGTCGATGATGATCCGCGCCATCGTTGCACTCACGTCCGAGGGGTGCGGAAATGATCGCGGTGGGGGGACGCGTTGGCAACGACTTCGTCAAAAGGTGTTGACAGCACGCACGAAAAGTCTTATCAAGGTGTTAGGAAATCGTGAATGCGAACCAGCGGACGCGCTTTCCGGACCCACCGATCCACCGGGGGATCGGCCGGGACACACCACTCCTCATCAGGAGCGAGTACCATGGCTGCCAAGAAGAAGGCTGCGAAGAAGGCGACGAAGAAGGCCGCGAAGAAGAAGTAAGCGGCTGTCGCGTTCACACGGGGGGATCGGCTTCGGCCGGTCCCCTTTGTGCTTTCAGGCAGCGATGTTCAAGCGATTCGCGGCGCGTGACGCGCGGCGTGAATGCGAACCAGTGCTGGAATCGATTCGCGGTGACGCGCGCGCGATGATGCGGCGCGCGCGATCGGGACTCAGGCGGCCTGCGTCGTCCCGGCGGTCTCAGCCTCCGGCGCCTCATCGGGCACCGGGCCCCAGACGTACGCGGAGAAGCGTGGGGCCGGCTCGGGGGCCAGGCCCGTCGAGATGATGATGCCGATCGGTTCGTCGGAGATCGGCAGGCTGGCGATCTGGTCCATGTGAAATCCATCCTCTGCTCAGGGACGGGCCGAAGGTCGTTCGGCCCTCACGCTTTCATATAGAAGATAGGCGTGAGGTATCCCCGGTCACCGCTGATCCGTAAGTCGTTCATTCACAGCAGGTTATGATGTCTCTGAGAGTCGAGGATGACGATGGTGTCGCAGGGTGACACAGGGTAAAACAGGGCCCTGCAGGGTGTCGCAGGGCCGGAACGCCCCTTACGCCACCAGCTTCTTCGCGACGAAGGTCGATGTCGCGCCGGGCTCGGGGACCAGGGAGATCTGCCACCCCGTGTCGTACCGCGAGCGGAGTTCCTCCTCGCTCAGCACCGCTTGCCCCGCGATGATCGTCTCGATCAGATGCACGCCACCATCGGTCGTCGCTTCCTGGAGGAGACGGAAGACCCGCTCGCGCTCGATCGTCGAGAGTCCCGCGAACGCGGCCGGCGTGCAGATCACCGCGCCGAGCGGTCCGTCAGGCGTGAAGCTGACGAGATCCGCGGCGAAGCCGCGCACCTTCTCGGTGAGCCCGTTGTCGCGCGCCATCAGCAGCACGCGATTCACCACCGCCACCTCGGGCTCGATCGCCGTCACCTCACACCCGTTCGCCGCGAGGTAGAGCGCCGACCCCTCGAGCCGCGCTCCGGCGACGAGCACCGATGACGCGTTCCGCGTCATCGGGAGCGCCCGGGTGAGCGGGGTATCGGGGCGCAGGCCCCAGTGCTCCGGGCGCTGCAGCTCGCTCGCGTTCCGCTCCCGCCGTCGACGCCACGTCGTAAAGGTCGGAAGCCGCAGGCGGAGCGCGATGATCCGATCCACCTCGTCGGCGAGCATCACTTCGCGCATCCCGAGCTGCATCCCTTCTTCGAGCGTGCGCGAGGCCTCTGCGGCGATGCCGTAAAGGAATTCCCGCGACACCGAGCTCTTGTAGTCCTCGACCTCCCGCTCCACATAGCGCAGATACTCTTGGCGCAGCGATTGTGGATGCGACGAGAGAGCCATGATGGGCGCGTCGAGGGAAGTGAGGGGACTCTGCACAAGCTACGTTCATTCGGCGAGGCGACAACCCCTGCGTCTCGTCGCAACTTTCCACACGCGCGCCAGCGAATCGGAGGAACGTGATGCCGGAGTTGCCGGAGGTCGAGGCGGCCGCGCGAGTCGCGCGACGCGCCGTCGTCGGGCGGACCATCGACCGCGTGGTCATCGGGCACCCGAGCATCGCCCGCCGGTGGTCGGTCTCCGATCGACGGCGCTGTCACGGACGGCGAATCGTCGCCCTCACCCGCCGCGGGAAGTCGCAACTGCTCCACCTTGATGACGGGGGCACCCTCGTGGTGCACTTCCGGCTCGACGGCGACTGGGTCGTCGATCGAGCCGGAGACGCGCTCCCGCCGTTCGCCCGGTTCGCCATCCGGTGCACCGATGGGCGTCGGCTCGTCCTGGTCGACCCGCGCGCCCTGAGCACCGTCACCCATCACCCTGCCGCCGCGCCACCGACCTTCGCGCTCGGGCCCGAGGCGGATGATCCGACCCTGACCGCCACGGGACTCCGGGCGCGGCTCGTCGGGCGCCGCACATCGATCAAGTCGGCGCTCCTCGACCAACGGATCCTCGCGGGGCTCGGGAACATCTACGCGGCGGAGGCGCTCTGGCGTGCTCGCCTCGATCCGCGTCGACCGGCGGGTGGCCTCGAGGCGTCGGAGCTCGCGCGCCTGCTCCGAGGGATCCGGGCGGCGCTCGCCGATGGCGTGGCGCATCTCGGGCGCTATCGCACGGGGGGACGCACCGTCGCGTGGCGCGTCTACGATCGGGCCGGTGCGCCGTGTCGGCGCTGTCGGACACCGATCGCCACGCTCTCGCAGGGCGGGCGCACCACGTATTGGTGCCCCGGGTGTCAGCGCTGAACCGCCCGCGACCACGCGGCGCGGCGCCACGCCCTCCCGCGGCGGGAGGGCGCGGTCAGTCCCCCGCTTCGAGAAGTGCGCCCTTCAGGTAGCCGGTCTCCGGGATCGTCAGCACCTCGGGGTGGTCGAGCGGCTGACCGGTGAGCGCCCGCACCACGATGCGCCGACCGCTGTCCGCCGCAGCGGCCTCGAGCATCGCGAGGAAGTCGGGGCGTCGCACGTGGTAGCTGCAGCTCGCGGTGTAGAGACAGCCGCCCGGGGCGAGCAGGCGCATCGCGCGGAGGTTCAGATCCTTGTAGCCCCGCAGCGCCCCCGCGATGGAGGCGCGGTTCTTCGCGAACGCCGGCGGGTCGAGCACGATCGTCTCATAGCGCGCCCCGCGCCGTTCCTCGGCCCGCAGGAAATCGAAGACGTCCGCCTCCACCGCGGTGATGTTCGTCCGCGCGTTGCGCGCGGCGTTCTCGGCGACCCGCTCGAGCGCGGCGGCGGAGACATCCACCGCCACCACCGAATCCGCCCGGGCGGCCAGGTGCAGCGCGAAGGAGCCGTGGTAGCTGAAGAGGTCGAGCGTCGCCCCGCGCGCGATCCCCCCCACCAGCCGACGTGCCTCGCGCTGGTCGAGGTAGGCCCCCGTCTTCTGACCGGTGTGGGGCGCGGCGAGGTAGCGGACGCCGTGCTCGCGCACCTCGATGGTCTCCGGCACCGTGCCCACGAGCGGTTCCACGACGCGCGCGAGCCCCTCGCGCGCGCGCACGCTCGCGTCGTTCCGCGCGAGGATCCCCTCGATCCCGGGGAGCGCGGCGAGGGCGTCGATAATCTCGGCGCGATGCGCCTCGAGGCCCGCGGAGAGGAGCTGGACGACGAGCCAGCGGTCGAAGCGATCCACCACCAGCGAGGGGAGTCCATCCCCCTCGCCGTGCACGAGCCGGCACGCCGTCGTATCGGTGTCGAGCAGCCCGGTCCGTCGTGCGACCGCCGCGCCGAGGCGCGCGCGCCACCAGTCGGCGTCGAGCCGCTCGTGCGGGTCACGACTCACGAAGCGGAGCGCGATCTCCGATGCGGGGCTCCAGAGGGCGGTGCCGAGTGGACGGCCCTGTGGATCACACACCGCCACCGCGCCGGCCGGCGTGTCGGGGGGCGTGATGACGTCGGAGCGGAAGATCCACGGATGTCCGCCCTGCCAGCGGCGGCTCCCTCGGGTCGAGATGACGGCGGTGGACGGCATCCTCCAACTTAGCCCGTCCGGGCGCCGTCTCGGTGGACGAACCCCGCGGCGGGCGCCATCTTCCGCCGACGTGACACCGCTCCCGTCATCTCTGCGCAGCGTCCGCGGCATCCGCGGCGCCACGACCGTCGCCGCCGATCAGCCGCCGCTCATCCGCGCCGCCGTGCGCGAACTGCTCGAGGCGATTCTCAACGAGAACGATATCGCGCCGGCGGATGTGATCTCGGCCGTCTTCACGGCCACGCCGGACCTGGTGAGCGAGTTCCCGGCGTACGCCGCCCGGCAGATGGGGTGGACCGACATCCCGCTCCTCTGCGCGCAGGAGCTCCCGGTCGTCGACGCGCTCCCGCGGTGCCTGCGCGTCCTGCTGCACGTGGAGACATCGCGCCAGCGCGGCGAGATTCGGCATCTCTACCTGCGCGACGCGATCCTGCTCCGCTCCGACCTGCAGGGCGACTGAGCCCGCGCGTCGCTGACCGCGCTCAGTGCGGCGGGTTCAGCGACGGTGGCGGCGACGTCATCGAGTCTGGTCGTGCGAGCGAATCGCGTGTCAGCGAATCGCGCACCACCGAATCGGCCCGGGCGATGGAATCGCGACGCGCCACCTCGCGCACCATCATGATCGCCTCGAGGTGCTCGGCGTACGTCTTCCGGAACTCGTGGTGTCCGTCGGGATGCGCGACGAAGAAGCGGTAGGGCACCGAGGCGGGGAAGAGCGTCGCCTCGAGACTCGCCCGTCCCGGCGCGGCGATCGGGCCCGGCGGGAGCCCGGGGTTCCGGTACGTGTTGTACGGCGAGTCGACCTTCAGGTGGCGCAGGAGCACTCGGCCGGGGCGCTGCCGCAGCGCGTACTGCACGGTCGGGTCGGCTTGCAACGCCATCCCGATGCGGAGGCGATTGCGGTACACCCCCGCGATGATGGGACGCTCCTGGTCCTTCACCGCCTCCTTCTCGACGATCGACGCGAGGGTCACGACCTCGTGCCGCGTCTGTTTGAGCACCGCGAGGCGCGCGTCCCACGCGGGGTCCCAGCGTGATTCGAACCGCCGCACCATCAGCTCGACGGCCTCGCGGGCCGTGACGCCCTTCGGGAAGTCGTAGGTGTCGGGGAAGAGATACCCCTCCGCCGTCTCGACGCGGCGCGGGATGCCGAGGCGCGCGAGCAACGCCGGGTCCCGGACGGCCGCCTCGAGCGAATCGAGCGGCAGCTCGAGGGCCGTGGCGAGGACGGGGAGCGTCTCCCAGAGGGGCCACCCTTCGGGAATCGTCACGCGATTCATGATCCCTTCGCCCGTCTGCAGCGCGTGCAGGATCCCGTTCCAGCTCGCGCCGCGGCGGATGACGTACATCCCGTAGCGGGTCGAGCGGTCGCGGCCCCGGCGCGCGGCGTAGAAGCCGAAGAGGCGCGGGAAGCGCACCACGCCGTGCGCGGCGAGGGAGTCTGCCGCCTCGCGGAAGCTCGAACCGGGACGGATGGTGAGCACCACCTCGGTGTCATCCCCGGTGGCGCACCCCGCGAGGGCGAGCAGCCAGGCGAGCGCGACGAGGCCGAGCGTGCGCCGCCCGGCGCGCGCCCCCCCAGGCCGCGGCGCCGGCATCAGCGCAGGCCGGTCGTCAGTCATCGGCGCGGCTCGCATCGGCGTCACGGCTCGGGTTGGTTGCGTCGGTTGCGCGGTCTTCGGCGGTGGCGAAGGTCCGGAGGGCATGTTGCAGGAGAATCGTCGCGGCCATCGCATCGACGTCACCCTTCCGGCCCCGCGTGGAGCCTGCCATCGCCTGGACCGCACGGAGGGCCGCGGCGGTCGTGAAGCGTTCATCGACCAACTCCGCCGGCTGCCCCGTGCGCACGTGCAGCTCGTGCGCGAGGCGGCGTGCCTCAGCCGCGCGTGGCGTGTCCTCCCCCTGCGCGTCGAGCGGGAGGCCCACCACGAACCCTTCGGCCTCGAGTGTCGTGGCCTGGGCGAGGAGCTCGGTGAGGGGCGGACGTTTGCCCGGACGGCGCAGCAGGTGCCCCGCGGGCGAGGCGATCATCCCGAGCGGGTCGCTCACGGCGAGCCCGACACGGCGGTCGCCGAGGTCGATCGCGAGCCAGCGGCGGCGCCACGTCGCGGTCACGCCCCCTCCGCCATACGGGTGAAGAACTCGTCGTTCGTCGCCGTCTGCGCGAGGCGCCGAAGGATGAACTGCACGGCGTCGTCGGGCGCCATACTCCCCACGAAGTGCCGCAGCAGGAAGATCCGGTTCCGCTCCATCTCGGTCAGGAGGAGCTCCTCCTTCCGCGTGCCGGAGCGGTTGATCTCGAACGCCGGATAGATCCGGCGGTTGGCGATATCGCGGTCGAGGACGATCTCCATGTTCCCCGTCCCCTTGAACTCCTCGAAGATCACCTCGTCCATCCGCGAGCCCGTGGAGACGAGCGCCGTCGCGACAATCGTCAGCGAGCCGCCGCCGTCGATGCGGCGCGCGGCGCCGAAGAACCGCTTCGGGCGCTCGAGCGCCTTCGCGTCCACGCCCCCGGAGAGAATCTTCCCCGACATCGGGATGATCGCATTGTGGGCGCGTGCGAGACGTGTAATCGAATCAAGCAGGATGACGACGTCGCGTCCCGCCTCCACGAGCCGCTTCGCCTTCTCGATCACCATCTCCGCCACCTGCACGTGCCGCTTCGGCGTCTCGTCGAAGGTCGAGGCCACCACCTCGGCGCTCGGGCAGGTCGCGATGAAATCGGTCACCTCCTCCGGGCGCTCGTCGATGAGCAGCACGATGAGTACCACCTCGGGATGGTTCTCGGCGATCGCGTTCGCCATCCGCTGGAGCAGCAGCGTCTTCCCGGCGCGTGGCGGGGCGACGATGAGCCCGCGCTGGCCCTTGCCGAGGGGCGCGATGAGGTCCGCGAGGCGCATCGAGAGCCCGCCCGACTGCGATTCGAGTCGCAGCCGCTGATCGGGGTACTTCGGCTTGAGCGCGTCGAAGGTGACGCGGGACGCGATCCCTTCCGGGGGCTGCCCATTCACGGACTCGAGCTGATGCAACGCCAGGAACTGGTCGGCGCGGCGCGGCGGCCGCATCGATCCGCGGAGCACATCCCCGGTCCTGAGGGAGAACCGCCGGATCAGCGCCTGACTGACGTAGATGTCGTCCGGACTCGTGAGATAGCTGTGGTCGGGACTCCGGAGGAAGCCGTGTCCCTGCGAGACGAGCTCGAGGGTGCCTTCGGCGGTGAGCACGTCTCCGCGGAGCAGGAGGCCTCGCTGCACCTGGTCGAGGCACTCGGCGCGGGACATCTGCGACGGCCCGGGGATCCCGAGCGTCTCGGCGAGGGCCTGCAGGTCGGTCGCCGGGAGGCGGCGGAGGGAGGGGGTATCCACGCGGGATGGGGCCGTGGGGGTGGCGCTCGTCCGAGGGGGCGCCCGCACGGAGGGACGCAGGCGCGACAACGACAGGTGACGAGGCCCGAGGAGAAGGGCATGCGCGAGGCGGGATTCGAACCCACGACCTTCGGCTCCGGAGGCCGACGCTCTATCCAGCTGAGCTACTCGCGCAGAAGACGAAAGGTAGTCCGGGACGGGGGGGCGGGGTAGGGTCGACCGCCCGTCGGTCGCTGCGACCGGCGCCCGACCCCCAAGACATCTCGCACGTGGCGGGGTCGGGCGCGGGCGGCAGCCGCTCAGGGCGCGAGCATGCGCGCCACCTCGAACACCCGCCCGTTCGCAATCGTCCACTTCACGCGCGTCGTGGCCGTGATGTCGGTGGCGGGGTCCCCCGCGACAATGGCGAGATCGGCGAGCTTCCCCGGCGCGATGATCCCCGCCTCGATCCCGAGCTGCGCCGCGGCATCGCGCGTGGCCGTGCGCAGCGCCTCGGCCGGCGTCATCCCCGCCAGCACATAGCTCAGCAGCTCGCCGTGAAGCGTCGCGGCGTTCGGCGTATCGGTGCCGGCCACCACGCGCGTCCCCGCGCGGAAGAGTCCCATCACCATCTGCCCCCCGGCCCCCGCGCCCCCAGCGGCCATCGCCGCCGCCGCGGCCGACGCGGCTGACGGCGCGGGGCCCGCGCCCGGCGTCTGTCGCATCCAGACCGGGTAGAGCGCGAAGCGGGGATCGTCGGCGAAGCCGTCCATCCGCGTGTAGAGCTCCCGGAGCCCCCCGCCGCTCAGCGCGAGCGTCGGGGTGATCGGCATCCCGCTCGCGGCGAAGAGCTGCGCGACATCGCTGTACGAGCGATTCAGCGACGCCGCCTTCGGCGAGTAGCCGCGGCGGCTCGTCCCCGTGGTGTGTTCGGTGCCGTCCATCCCGTTCCGCGCCGCCGGGTAGATCTCGTGCGATGCGGCCGGCACGCCCATCGCGTGCGCGAACTCCGCGATCCGCCGCTGCTGCGCGTCGGGCATCCGCACGTAGCTCTTGAAGAGGTCGAAGCCGAGGGCCCGTCCGCGCTCGAGTTCGCGCGTCAGATGCGCCGGCGACGACACCGCCACCGCCATCTTGTAGTACACGCGCTGCCATTCCATGAGGTAGCCCGTCACGAACAGGCGCGGGCCGGGGCGCGTCCCCGCCTCGACGGCCTCGCGGTCCTCGATCGCCTCGTACGGCGTGCTCCCCGGGCTGCGCACCGAGGTGATGCCGAAGGCGAGATACGCGCGGTTCGCGTTCGCCCCGAAATCCTTTTGCAGGTGGGTGTGATACTCGATGAGGCCGGGCATCACGGTGAGGCCGGTCCCGTCGACCACCGTCACCCCCGCCGGATGGGCGGCGTGCGGCGCCACGCGGAGGATGCGATTCCCGTCGATGACGATGTCGACGTCGGTCCGCACCGGACCATCGGTGCCGTCAACGAGCCGCCCCGCGTGCACGAGGGTGCGGCCGGTCGGGATCGCGGGTGCGTACCGGAGCGTGAGCGGGACGTCCGTAGCGGCTCCGGTGCCGGTCTCGAGCAGCCGGAGCCGCTCGTTCGCCTGGTAGAGCACGCGGCCATCCATCGTCCAGCTCGGTGCGTGCGCGATCTCACTCGTCACACGGCGCGGCGGGCCGAGTGGCGCGCCGTCGGGAGCGATCGGCAGGACGGCGAGCTGTCCCTCGTAGACGAGCGCCATCGTGGTGCCATCGGGGGAGATCGCCGGCCCCGCGCCGACGCGCGAGTCGATCGAGAGGTGTTCCACGGGGACGTGCCAGACATCGGGTTCCCCGGCGGTCGAGATCGAGAGGAGTTGGTTCGTCCCCTCGCGGAAGCGCGTCGCGTAGCGGCGGAGCGCCGTGATGAGCACCCGTCGCCCATCGGGCGACCACGCGGGTGCCCCGGGGCCGAAGAGCTGCGCGTGCAGCGACGTCACGCGGCCCGACGCCACCTCGACCATCGCGACGCTCGCGGCGCGCCAGATCCCGTCGACATCCAAGAACGCGAGGCGGGTGCCATCGGGTGACCACGCGGGGCTCATCGCCGAGGTGGGCTCCGTCGTGAGGCGTCGCATCGCGTTCGTGCGCGTGTCGAGGATCCACAGATCCAGCAGGGCGTCGCCGGCGCGATCGCTCGCCCACGCGAGGTAGCGGCCATCCGGGGACCAGGCGGGGTCGGCGTCGAGCGCCGCGTCGCGCGTGATGTTCCGCGGCGCGCCCCCACGGGGCATCAGGTAGAGGTCGCCGAGCGCCACGAAGGCGATCTGGGATCCGTCGGGGGAGATGGCGGGGCCCACGATCCCACGCGCGGTGCGCGGCGTGCGGCCATCGACATCACGCCGTCGCGTCGCGTACGCGGGGCGCACCACCTCGAGCGTGGCGCGGAACGGGATCTCGCGCGCCGCACCGCCGCCGAGCGCCTGTCGGCGAATCCGTCCGTCAGCGACGTAGACGATCTCGTCGCCGCCGAGCCATCCCGCGCGGAAGGGGAAGGCGTTCGCGTCGCCGGTGAGTGGAGCGTCCCCCCGCAGCAGCCGGCTCGTGGTCGCCGTGCCGGCGTGGTGCACGAGGGCGCCGCTCGGCCCCCACGACGGGGCGTCGACACGCCCGCCCCCCGTCGACAGCGTGCGCTCGGCGCCCGTCGCGATGGTGATGGCGTGGATCCCGAGGGTGCCGTTGCGCGTCCCGACGAACGCGACCTCGCGGCCGTCCGGTGAGACGGTCGGCATGTAGTCCTCGCCCGGGTCGCGCGTGAGTTGCGTGAGCGCGCCGCTCTCGAGGTCGAGGCGCCAGAGGTCGGTGTTCCCGGAGCGGTCGGAGCTGAACACGACGAAGCGCCCGTCCGGCGAGTGGGCGGGCTCCCGGTCATCGAAGGGCCCCCAGGTGAGCCGACGCATCGCCCCGCCGTCACGGGCCACCTGCCAGAGGCCGAAACCGTCCTCGTCGTACCCTTGGAAGACGATCGTGCGACCGTCCGGCGCCCAGCTGGGCTGCCGCGCATCGTGCTCGATGCCAGTGATCCGCGTCGCGGTGCCCCCCTCCACCGGCAGGGTCCAGATGGCCCCCTGCAGATCGATGGCGAGGGTGCGCCCGTCGGGGGACGCGGCCACACTCATCGATGTGCCCTCGTCGACGGTGACGGTGCGGCGGCCGCCCTGCGTGGGAAGGGCGGCGGCGACGGCGAGGAGGATGAGCGCGGCGGCGGCGCGCAGACGGGATGAGGCGGGCATCAGGGCTCCGGAGAAGTGGCGCGCCCCGAAGATGCACCGGATGGCGGCCGGCGCCAGCGATGGGGCCTCGACGGGCAGGAACGTCCGCCTGTATTTTCTCCCCGGTTAGCTCCCTCTCTCCCGAGCGAAGAGGCCTTCGTATGGAATTGCGCGACCGGCTGCAGGCCGCTCTTGGCAGTGACTACACGATCGAACGGGAACTCGGCGGAGGCGGGATGTCCCGCGTGTTCGTCGCCCTCGAGCCCCGGCTTGGCCGGCGTGTCGTCATCAAAGTTTTGTCGCCCGAGCTGGCAGCGCTCCTCTCCACCGAGCGCTTTAATCGGGAGATTCAGCTCGCCGCCTCGCTGCAGCAGGCGAACATCGTCCCGCTCCTGACGGCGGGAATGCTCGACGGCGTGCCCTTCTACACGATGCCGTTCGTGGAGGGGGAGTCGGTGCGCGCTCGCCTCGCTCGCGGGCCACTCTCGGAGGCTGACGTCATCAGCGTGCTACGCGATGTCGCCCGGGCGCTGGTCTATGCGCACGGGCGCGGCGTCGTGCATCGCGACATTAAGCCGGACAACGTCCTCCTCTCCGGCGAGGCCGCCGTCGTCACGGACTTCGGGATCGCGAAGGCGTTGAACGCGGCCCGGACGGGTCCCGATGCTGCGGCCACGGGACTCACGCAGCTCGGGACTGCCATCGGCACCCCTGCCTATATGGCGCCGGAGCAGGCCACGGGTGATCCGGCCACCGATCACCGCGCCGACCTGTACGCGCTCGGCTGCATGGCATACGAACTCCTCGCCGGCACGCCCCCCTTCCATGGGAAGGCGGTGTACCAGCTCCTTCAGGCGCACCTGAGCGAGGTCCCGCCTCCGCTCGAAGGGATCCGCATCGGCGTGGACCCGGCGCTGGCCGCGCTCGTGATGGCCTGTCTGGCGAAGAACCCAGACGCCCGACCCGCGACCGCGAAGGCGTTTCTGCACCAGCTCGACGCGCTTCGATCGAGTGGTGCCCGTGAGGCGATTCCGACGGTGCTGGGGTCCACGCCCCGCCGGCTCGACAAGGTGCTCGGGCTCTGGGCCGTCGGTAGCGGTGCCGCGTGGATCCTCGCGCGTGCGGCGGTGGTCGGGATCGGGCTGCCGCGTTGGACGGTCACGCTGGTCCTCGCCGTGGCCGCGTTGGCTCTGCCGCTGATGGTGGCTACCTGGTATGTGCAGCGGACGGCGCGCCGGGCCCTGGCACAGACGCCTGCGCTCACGCCTGGCGGTTCCGTGTTGCGTGGGACGATGGCAACCCTCGCCATCAAGGCGAGTCCGCATCTCTCCTGGCGCCGGACGCGGCTCGCCGGCATCGCCTCCGCGGTCGCAGTGGTGCTCGCGGTCGGCGGCTATGTCGTGCTCCGGCAGCTCGGCGTGGGCCCTGCTGCGTCACTCCTCTCCGCCGGACGGATTCAGAGTGATTCGCGCATCCTCGTGAGCCAGTTCATGACCACGTCGAGCGACACTTCGCTCGGCAGCGTGGTCGCGCAGGCGATGCGCACCTCACTTGGGCAATCAACCGCGATTCGGCTGGTGAGCCCATCCGAGGCGGCGGGTGCGCTCGTGCGGATGACGCTGCCGGGGTCGACGCCTCTCTCCCTCGCCACCGCCCGTGAGCTCGCGGTGCGTGAAGGGATCCCGCTCATCGTGACTGGGCAGGTCGCGGCGCTCGGAACAGGTTTTATGGTGACGACGAGCCTGGTCAGCAGCGAGACAGGGGAGACCCTCGTTGAGCTGCAACGGGCGGCCGATGGCCCGGGTGCGCTGCTGAACGCAATTGATGCGTTGGCGCTCGACCTTCGGGAGCGGATTGGCGAGTCGCTCCGCTCGGTGGCGCGGGCCCCCCGGCTGGAGGAGGCCACCACCGCGTCGCTCGCGGCGCTCCGCGAGTACACGCGCGGGGTGGAAGTGGGCGACCTTGGCGGTGACTGGGAGCGTGGGCTTCAGCACCTGCGCGCCGCGGTGGCAGTTGATTCGACCTTCGCGTCGGCGTGGCGGAAGATTGCCGTGTATGAGAGCAACCTGGGGTCGGCGGAGTCGGTGCAGTTCGCGGCCGCCGCCGCGGCCTATCGGTTTCGGGAGCGCACCGTCGGCACGGAACGTCAGCAGATCGAGGCGTATTATCTCGGCCAGGTGAACACGCGGGCCGCCATCGCCGCGTATCGGCAGTTCACCGGAATTTCCCGGAATAACCTCGCGCTCGCGCTCAACGGCGCTGGCCGCTTCGCTGAGGCGGAGTCGGTGTTGGTGGTGCAGGAGGTGGAGCGTGCTGAGCGCGGCGGGGCGCGCATCATCCAAGAGCAGTTGAATCTGTTGCGCGCCCAGCTCGGACAGCGGAAGCACTCCGAGGCGGCGGCCACCATTCGGGTTCTCACGGCGGAGTTTCCGAATACGGATTTTCTCGAGCGGTCCCGTGCGTGGGCTGCCATTGCGATCGGGGGGGTGGACTCGATGCCCGTCGTCGCCACCCGGATGCAGGCGGCATCGCAACCGATGTCACGGCTGACCGGTGTCGGCTATGAGCGCGCGCTCGCCGGTGCCAAGGGAGAGTACCGACGCTTTCTGGTCCTCGGGCGCATGATGCAGGCCGTCGCGGACACGGCGGGCAACGCATCGGCCGCTGATCCGGTGATGATTCGGCTCGGCGAGATTCTCACCGTCGCGCTCGCGTCCCGGGACTTCGCTCGCGGTCTCGGTGCGCTCGATTCGCTCGTCGCAGCGAATCCGGAGGATGGGCGCCCCGTGCTCGATCGGCATGGCGCGTTCTTCGCGCAGGCGTACGCGAGGCTCGGAAATGTGGAACGGGCACGGGCACAGATTGCCCCGATCCTGAAGGCGTCGTCCCCGGAGGAACGACTGTATCAGTGGGGCATCAGCCGGATCGTCGATGCGGAGATAGCCCTCGCTGAGCAAGATGCGGACGTTGCGCTCTCGGCGCTGCGGGCCAGCGTTGCTGCGGACTCTGGGGCTCTCTTCCCGGCCGCCTACGGAGACCATTTCGAGCGGATGGGGCGTGCGTTTGAGCTGGCGGGACGCCGAGATAGTGCCATCGTGTACCTCGAGCGCTATCGGGCGGTTGAGGACTTCGCGTCGGTGCAGGGGCACCTGGCCCAAGTCTATCCCGATGTGCTCCGGCGGCTGGGCGGGCTCTATGCCCAGCAGGGCGATCGGCCGCGCGCACTCGCGGCCTATGAGGCGTTGTTGCGACTGTGGCGTGATGCCGATCCCGTGCTCGCTCCCGCCATCGCGGACATCCGGAGTCGTCGAGACGAGCTTGGCGGCGGGTAAGGACGGCTGGGCGCAGCAGTATGACCGTTACCGGTAGGCCGCTGCAGCCCCTCAGCGCCAGCCGAACGGCGTGAGATCGAACGCCGGCGTCGCTCCGAGCACGAGGTCCGCCAGCACCTCGCCAATCGCACTCGCGAACTTGAAGCCGTGGCCGGAGCAGGGGGATGCGACCCAGACTCGATCGGTGTCCGGGGCGCGGTCGATGATGAAGTGCTCGTCGGGGGTGTTCGTGTAGTGGCAGGTCGCGGTGGCGCGGAGCGTCCCGTCCGTCCAGGGCAGGTGAGTCCCGAGGTGTGCGCGCATCGCCGCGACCTCTGCCGCCGTCGCCGGCGCGTGGACGTTGTCGTCGCCGATCGCGAGCGCCGGGGTCCCGGGCGCGCCATGATGCCACGCGACCTTCACGCCATCGCCGACGTCGGGGAAGCCGTACCACATCACGCCGGGGCGCACCTCGGAGAGGAAGACCGGGAACCGTTCCGGCGTGAACGCGGTGGCCTCCGCGCGCGGCGTGAACCAGAACTGCACCTGACGTTCCACTGTCAGGCGAGGCGCCAGCGTCGGCATGAGTTCGCGTACCCCCCGACCGGCGCTGACGATCAGCTGTGCGGCGAGGACGGTGCGATGGGTCGTGCGCACCTCGACGTGGTCGGCGTGCTCCGTCCACGCCGTCACGGTCTCGCCGAGGTGCGCCGTCGCGCCGTCGCGCGTCGCGAGGCGCAGCGCGGTGGCGATGCACTGTTCGGGATCGAGGATCCCGGCGTTCGGCTCGAGGATGCCGATGCAGTCGTCGGACACGATGTGGGCGGGGAACCGGCGCCGGAGCGTGTCGGCGTCGAGGCGCTCGTACGGGAGTCCATGCTGGGTCGCGCTCGCGAGCGCCCCGGTGACGAGCCGGGAGGTCGGGGCGCCGAGGCAGAGCCCGCCGGTGAGACGGAGCAGGAGCGTCTCCCCCTCGGTCTCGAGGGTGCGCCACCGGTCGTAGGCCCGCTGCACGAGCGGGACGTAGAGCGGATCCTCGAAGTAGGCCTCGCGGATGATCCGCGAGCGGCCGTGGCTCGAGCCGAGGTCGTGCGGGGGGTGGCCGCGGTCGATGCCGACGACCTGGGCGCCGCGGCGGGCGAGTTCCCGGACCGTCAGGCTGCCCATCGCGCCGAGGCCGAGCACCACGACGTCGGCGGTGGAGTCCGTTAGCATGAGCGCATCGTACCACCGACGGCCCGCGAGCTCAAACGTGTCGCTGCTGACGCTGGCGTGTGGGTGCGTATTCTCGTATCGTGGACATAGGTAGGACTCTCTCGAATCCGGATCTCGTCCCGCATGCGCATCGAGCAACGCCGTTGGACCGCAGCTGACGGCTGGACCTCAACCGCCGGCGAGGGCGTCGGTGACGCCCAGCTCGTCCTCGTCTTCGGTGGCGGTGCCGCCCTCGGTGATCCCGCCCGGGGCGAGGAGATCCGCGCCGCCTTCCCGACCGCGCGGATCGTCGGGTGCTCGACCGCCGGCGAGATCGCGGGCACCGAGGTACTCGACGATGCGATCGTCGCCACCGCGATCCGCTTCGAGCATACGACCATCCGCACCGCGCTCGAAGCGCTCCCTGCCGCCGCGGACAGCCAGGTCGTCGGGGAACGCATCGCCAAGGCACTCCTAGGCGAGGGTCTCCGCCACATCCTCGTCATCGCCGAGGGGGTGCAGATCAACGGGTCCGAGCTGCTGGCCGGGATGCGCCCGGTGCTCCCCGCCGGCGTCACGGTGTCCGGCGGGCTCGCCGGCGATGCGGCACGCTTCGAGAAGACCTGCGTCTGCTTCGACGGCGTCGGCTATGACCATCACGTCGCGGCCATCGGCTTCTACGGGGACCGCCTCGTGGTCGGCCATGGTTCGATGGGGGGCTGGGATCCCTTCGGCCCTGAACGCCTCATCACCCGCTCGGCCGGCAACGTCCTGTACGAACTCGATGGGGGCTCGGCGCTCGCGTTGTACAAGGAGTACCTCGGCCCGCACGCCGCGGATCTTCCGGCGAGTGGGCTGCTCTTTCCGCTCGATCTGATCCTCGCCGATGGCACGCGCCTGGTGCGCACCATTCTCGGCGTCGACGAGGCCGCGGGGAGCCTCACCTTCGCCGGAGATGTCCCTGAGGGGACGCGGGCGCAGTTGATGAAGGCGAACTTCGACCGGCTGGTCGACGGAGCGCAGGGCGCGGCCGACCGCGCGTTCACGGCGCTCGGGCGCACGCCGCCGGCGCTCGCGGTGCTCATCTCCTGCGTCGGGCGCAAGCTGGTCCTGGGGCAGCGCATCGAGGAGGAGGTCGAAGCCGTTCGCGACGTCCTCGGCCCCACGGTGCCGTTGACCGGGTTCTACTCGTACGGCGAGATCTCGCCGTCCGGCGTCATGGCGCGATGTGAGCTGCACAACCAGACGATGACCATCACCACCTTCGATGAACGCTGAGGGGCGCCACAAGCTCCTGGCGCGGCAGCTGCGCCGGCACTTCGGGTCGCTCGATGCGGTCCCGGAGGGCCTGACGTCGCTCGTCGAAGCGATCGAGTTGGCGTATCGCCAGGCCGACGCCGACCGCGCGCTCCTCGAACGGGCGGTCGATACGGTGTCGCGAGAGCTGGAGGCCCGGCTCGCGGCGCTGCGTGAGACGATCGGTGAACGCGACGAGGTGCAGCACGCACTGTCGCTGCTGGAAGCCGCGGTGGAGGGCGACGAGTTCGGCGTGTTGATCGTCGACCTCGCGGCGCGGGTGGTCCGTCGGAACGCGCGACTCGCGGTGATGTGGCCCGAGGCCGCGGCGGCACTGGCGGCGCACGATGCGACCGCGCTCTGGTCGGTCGTCGGTGCCGCGCTCGAGGAGCCCGCCACGCTCGCCGCCATCCGTGGTACGGCGGAGCGGGGCGGCGAGTCCGCCGAGGCGCTCCGCCTGCGCGATGGCCGGCGGATCGAGCTGACCGCGCATCCGCAGCGCCTCGACGGCGCGACCGTCGGCTGGGTCTGGCGGTTCCGCGACGTCACCGAACGGCACCTCCTCGAGGAGCAGTTACGGCAGTCGCAGAAGATGGAGGCGGTCGGGCAGCTGGCCGGCGGTATCGCCCACGACTTTAACAACCTCCTCACGATCGTCCGCGGCAACCTCGACCTGGTGCGCGACGATCGCGCGCTGTCGGACGATGCGCGCGAACTGCTGGATGAGGTCGCACGCGCGGCCGGTCGCGCCGCCGATCTCACGCGCCAGCTCCTCGCGTTCGGACGGAAGCAGACGCTGCGTGTGAGCGTCTTCGAGCTCGGGGACACGATCGCGGGGCTCGACCCGATGCTGCGGCGCGTGGTCGGTCCCGCCATCACGCTGGCCACGGACGTGGGGGCGGGGGCGAGCCCCGTCCGAGCGGACCGCAGTCAGCTCGACCAAGTGGTGATGAATCTGGTCCTCAACGCGCGCGATGCGATGCCGAATGGTGGGGCCATCCGGCTGACCACGCGGCTCGTGCGCGTCGCGGAGGCACGGACCGTCGCCCTCGGCGACGTGATGCCCGCCGGCGCGTACGCCGAACTCGCCGTCGCCGACACCGGGGCCGGGATCGCCGCTGCCGACCTCGACCGGATCTTCGAGCCCTTCTACACCACCAAGCCCGTCGGGCAGGGGACCGGGCTCGGGCTCGCGATGGTGCACGGGATCGTCCGGCAGTCGCACGGGTTCGTCGATGTCGAGAGTGCGCGCGGCATCGGCACCACGATGCGCCTCCTCTTCCCGGTGGCGACGGAGGGAGTGGCCCCACGCGCCATCGAGCCGCCGACCGAGGCCATCGCAACGCCTGTCGCTCCGCCCGCCCGTGGGGGACAGACGATCCTCGTCGCCGAAGACGAAGCCGCGGTTCGTCGCCTGATTCGGACGCTGCTCCATCGCGAGGGGTACACCATCCTCGAGGCGGCGAACGGTCGTGAGGCACTCGAGATTGTCGGTTCCTATCCGGGGCCGATCCATCTCGTCGTCAGCGACGTGATGATGCCCGAGCTCACCGGGACCGCCCTCACGCAGGCGCTGCAGAAGGCGCATCCGCAGCTGCCGGTCCTGCTCATCTCCGGCTATACGACCTCTGAGGGGATCGGTGACGTTGATGGGGCCGGCACCCGCTTCCTCGGCAAGCCCTTCACCACCGGCGCGCTCACCGAGGCGGTGCGTACCGCCATCGCGGCGGCTGCGTCGCCGGGCGCCGGGTGACGGTCTTTCACGGTCTCGTCGCTAGTCACATCGCGACGGGCGCGTGGGGCCTCGTCCTCTTCTGGGTCGCGGTCCTCTCCCGCAAGGGCGGACGCGCGCATCGGCGCGCGGGTTTCATCTTCGCCTACAGCATGCTCGTGACCGGGACCATCGCCGCCGTGATGGGTGTGGCCACGCTTCGCGACCCGCTCGGTACCCATCCCCACCTAGACGACGCCCGGCTCGTCTCCGGCATCTTCGGGTGGATGATGGTCTACCTCGCGATCCTGACCATCAGTCTCGCCTGGCACGGACTCGTCGTCGTGCGCAACAAGCGCGACCACGCCCGCAATCGCGCGCCGCGCGAGGTGGCGCTCCAAGGGCTCGTCATCGTCGCGGCGATCAACTGCGCCGTGCAGGGCTGGTGGCGTGACCTGCCGCTGATGATGGGCATCAGTGTCGTCGGGGTCGCCTCGGGTGTGACGAATCTCGTATTCGCCTTTCGTGCTGCCCCCGTCCGCTGGGCCTACTTGATCGAGCATATGAAGGCGCTCGTCGGGGCCGGCATCTCGGTGTACACGGCGTTCATGACCTTCGGGCTCGTCCGTTTCATGCCCCGCACCGGGCCGGCGGAAGCACACGCCGCCCTCAACCCGGCGCTCTGGGCTGTCCCGCTGACGGTCGGCCTCTCCATCATCATCTACCACCGGATCCGCATCGGGCGGTGGGGGCAGCGCGACGCGAGCCCGCGCGTGCAGGTTTCCGAATGAGCATGCGCACGGCAGGTCAGGGACGGACGCGCGCCGGCCGGAGCCTCAGCGGGTTCGGCGCGTATGGGGTCGTGATGGGGATCGCCCTCTGTCTCGCGCCCGACCGCACCCTCGACCTCCTGTTGACCGCCCGGACCACGGAACACTGGGTTCGGCTCCTCGGCGCCACCGCGACGCTGCTCGGGTGGTACTACATCGTGGCCGGACGCGCCGAGGCCGCGGTGCTCATCCACGCCTCGCTCTGGGGGCGGCTCGGGCTCGCCGCCGCCTTCACGGGGCTCGTCGTGGCCGGTCTCGCGCCGGTCCTCCTGCTCGGCATCGCCGGCAACGAGATGCTCGGGGTGCTCTGGACCACGCTCGCGCTGCGCGCCGATGCGCGCGACGGCGCTCCCCGATGACCCGCACGTACCGTCCGCCGGCGCCGCATCCGCTCCCGCCCGTCCGCTCCCTGCTCCGCGTCCTCCTGCAGGGGGAGGGGGACCTGCTCTCGCTGATCCCGGATCTCGCGTACGAGGAGCGGCTGCTCCCCCTCGGCATCACGCGGCGTGGGATCCTGTATGTGAACGATCCGCAGCTCGTCGCGCAGGTACTCACGGACCCCACGGGCATCTTCCCCAAGAACGACCTGATGGTCGACGCCGTCGCGCCGCTCATCGGGAATGCGATGTTCGTCTCCAGCGGTGCGACGTGGCGACGGCAGCGCCGGATGATCGAACCGGCGTTCTCGCATATGCGGCTTGCCCGCGCCTTCGGCCAGATGGATGCCGCCGTCGATGAGCACGAGCAGTGGCTCGAGCGCAAACGCGCGTCCGGGGCGGCCTTCTCACTCGACGCCGCGATGGGGCATCTCACCGCGGACGTCATCACGCGGACGATCTTCTCGACCCCGCTCGCCGAGGGCGCGGCGCGCGACGTCTTCGAGGCGTTCACCGTCTTCGAACGGCAGGTCGCGAGCGTGAACGTGAAGGCGCTGCTCTTCGACAAGCCGTGGCGCCACACCCCGCAGCCGGCGCGGGTGCTCGAGGCGTGCCGTCGGATCCGTGCCCTCATCGGTGCGATGATCGCCCCGCGGTTCGCACCGGGCGCGCTCCCCGCCGACGACATCTGCGCCGCGGCGATCGCGGCGGTCGACCCCGAGACGGGCGCACCCTTCACCCGCGAGGAACTAATCGACGAGCTCGGCGTCTTCTTCCTCGCCGGCCACGAGACCAGCGCGAGTGCACTGACCTGGGTCTTCTTCCTCCTCGCGCAGCGGCCGGAGGTCGTGGCGCGCATCCGCGCCGAGGTCGACGCCGCCGTGGGCGATGGCCCCATCACGATCGAGCACGCCAAACGTTTCCCGTACATCAAGGCGGTCTTC
>JARIFA010000003.1 GCA_031127075.1 Gemmatimonadota bacterium
AGCGCGACGGCGCTCCCGCCCCCTTCGGTTGGCGCTCAGGCGCCGGCGAAGATCCGCTGGGCGTCCTGCAGCGTCGCGAATCCAGCGGTGGTCGGCATGAACTCGTGCGCGACGAATCCGGTAAAGCCGGTGCCGACGATCGCCTGGGCGATCCGCGGATAGTACAGCTCCTGCGTCGCATCGAGCTCGTGCCGGCCGGGAACGCCCGCCGTGTGGTAGTGCCCGATGTGCCGATGATACGTCTCAATCGTACGCACGACATCCCCTTCCATGATCTGCATATGGTAGATGTCGTACAGCAGCTTGAAGCGCGACGACCCGAGGGCCTCGGCGATCGCCACGCCGAAGGGGGTGCGGTCGGCCTGGTAGTCGCGATGGTCGACCTTGCTGTTGAGGAGCTCCATCGTGATGGTGACGCCAAGGCGCTCGGCGAGCGGGAGGATCCGGCGGAGCCCCCGCACGCAGTTCGCGATCCCCTCGCCGTCACTGAGCCCGCGGCGATTCCCAGAGAAGACGATCATCTGCGGGATCCCTGCGGCGGCGATCTTCGGCAGGAGCCGCTCGCTCTCCGCGACGAGGCGGTCGTGGTTGGCGATGGTGTTCCACCCATCGGAGATGGGGCCGGGGCCGTTGGCGATGGCGCAGGCGAGGCCGTGGCGCGCCGGGACGGCCCACTCATCCTCGCTGAGGAGGTCGATGGCGTGTAGTCCGATCCGCTTCGCCTCGCGGCAGAGGTCGTCGATCGGGGTGCTGCTGAAGCACCAGCGGGCCACGCTCTGCCGGTAGGCGGGGGCGACGGGCGCGAGCGCCGTCTGGGGCGCGGCGTCAGGGCGAGTCGGCGTCGCGGTGGTCGGCGCGGCCTCGGCCACACGCGGGAGCGCGCCGAGCGCGGCACCGGCGGTCGCGCCGAGCCCGGCGCGCAGGACGTCCCGACGGGAGGGGCTCATAGGTCGCCTCGATTCATCCGCTCGACGGCGCCCGCGACGGCGCGCGCGGTGAGCGCCATATAGGTGATGCTCGGGTTCTGGCACGCCGAGCTGGCCATGCAGGCGCCGTCGGTCACCATCACGTTCGGGACTTCCCAGAGGGCGTTGTTCCCGTCGCAGACCGAGACGTCGGCGGAGCGTCCCATGCGCGCGCCCCCCATCTCGTGGATGCAGAGGCCCGGCGGGACGTCGGGTCGGTTCTGATAGATGTTCGTCGCGCCGGCGGCCTCGAGCATCTCGGTGGCCGACGTGACCATGTCCTTCATCATCGCGCGCTCGTTGTCGCCCCAGCGGCAGGTGATGCGCAGCGCGGGGATCCCCCACTTGTCCGTGACGTTCTGATCGAGTGCGAGCTGGTTCTCCGCCGCCGGGAGCATCTCGCCCCACCCGTTGATGCCCACGCCCCACGGGCCGAGCTGGGTGAGGACCTTCTGCTTCCAGTCGGCGCCGTAGCCGGGCCCCGACCAACGCCCGCGCCCGCCGGCGCCTCCCTGCATGCCGTAGCCGCGGAGGAAGTCGCGGCTCGGTGCGGCGCCGTTCGTGTTCCGGAAGCGCGCGACGTACATCCCGTTCGGACGGCTCCCTGAGGTCGTGTAGTCCTCGAAGCCGGGGATGATGCCACCGGCGCCGTGGAGCATATGGTGATCCATGATGTACTTCCCGAGGGTACCGCTGCCGTTCCCCATGCCGTCCCGATGGGTGGCGCTCGTGGAGTGCATCAGGATCCGGGTCGACTCGAAGGCCGAGGCGCAGAGGAAGATCATACGCGCCTCGTAGACGGTCTCCTGCTTCGTCCGCGCGTCGATGACGCGCACGCCCTTGGCGCGACCGGTGCGCGCGTCGAGCACGACCTCGCTGACGACGCTCCACGGCCGCAAGGTGAGCCGGCCGGTGCGCTCGGCCGCCGGCAGCGTCGAACCGTTGCTCGAGAAGTACGAGTGGGTGATGCACCCGCGCTCGCACGGACCGCAGTAGTGGCAGGCGGCGCGACCGTTGTGGTCCTTGGTGAGGATCGCCGCGCGCCCGATCGTCCAGACCCGCTCGCCGTTGAAGGCCTTCAGCACCTTCTCGCGGACGTGCCGTTCGGCGATGGTCATTTCCATCGGCGGGAGGAACTCGCCGTCGGGGAGCTGGGCGAGCCCTTCGGGTTGCCCCGTGACGCCGATGAAGCGCTCCACGTGTGCGTACCACGGGGCGAGATCGGCGTAGCGGATGGGCCAGTCGCAGCCGTGCCCGTCCTTCAGGTTCGCCTCGAAGTCGAGGTCGCTCCAGCGGTAGACCTGCCGGCCCCACATGATCGACCGGCCGCCGACGTGCCGGCCACGGATCCAGCGGAACGGCGCGTCGTCCGGTGTGGTGTAGGGGTTCTCGCGGTCGTTCACGAAGAACTTCGAGCCCCACTCGTCGCACGCGTAGCACTCGCGCTGCACCGGTTGGTCGCGTTCGAGGGCGGTACGGTCGCCGTAGCCGCGGAAGCGCATCTGGTCCGGCGGCACGTGCTCGACGTAGTCGCGGGCCGGATCGATCGGGCCGCCCGCTTCGAGAACCAGCGTACGGAGCCCGCGTTCGGTGAGTTCCTTCGCGGCCCAGCCGCCGCTGATGCCGGAGCCGACGACGATGGCGTCGAAGGTACGGCCGCGCTGTGCGTTCGCGCCGAGGAGGGTGGGGAGGCCGTCACGCATGGGCGTGCCCTCCCGTCGACGGCGCCGCAGTGATGGGGACCGCGCCTCGGAAATGGCCCGGCGTGATGTTCACCTTCAGGACCTCGCGCCGCACGCGCTCGCTCGTCAGATACCCGTGCAGCGCGAGCCCCTTGAGCCGGCGATACGCCTTCTTGCCGACGTGCGCGGCGTCTTCGGGGCGCTCGGCCCAAGCGAGTTCACCGTTCCGCTGCACCGGGTCGAGCTGCGGCCAGGCGCGGCCGTAGCCCGCGCGGGCCCGCGTCTCGAGCGCCGCGAGGCCGGCGCGGAATTCGTCGCGCTCGGCGGGCGTCATCCAGTCAGAGACGATCACGTCGATGAACGCCGGGACACCGACGTCGAGCGCGCCCGGGGTGTCCGTGCGCGGGAGGATGCCATCGGCCATCGCGGCGACGATCGCGCGTTCCTCGGGGGTGAGGCCCGTGCCGCGCGGCTGTCGCGTGGCGGCGTGGATCTTCTCGGCCCAGGCGTCGAAGGCGGTGTCGTCGGCCTGGGCGAGCGCCGGGAGGAGGGAGAGGCCGGCCAGCTGCAGGAGTGCGCGGCGGGTGATCGTCATCCGGAGGGGCGGTCGGGGGTGAGGGGACGATGCGACGCGCTACGTTCGCACCCGGAGCGGGAGGCGACAAGGTGGACGCGCCGAGGACTGGCGCACGCGCGGTCCCGCCCATTACTCCTTCGGCACTGACCGCCAGGGGTACTCCGCATCGCGGGGTTGAGACAGTCCCTTGGAACCTGACCCGGGTAATGCCGGCGGAGGGAGCGCGGTGAGCGATGGGCCCGGCGTTGTCCGTGGTCGTCGCGCGCGTGCATCCCGTCGCCCAACGCCCTCCAATCTGATGGAGCTTCCGATGTCCGGCTTGCACGTTGTCCTGCTCGTCGCCGCCCTCGCGTCACCCCTCGCCGCGCAGGAGACCGCCCGGGATTCCGCGCGCACCGCGCGTCGTGACACCCTCGACGCCGTGGTCGTGCGCGCGACGCGTGTCGGCGCCGCGCCACCGACGTCGCAGACCCTGATCGACCGGGCGACCATCGAGCGCACCTATGTGGGGCAGGACGCACCGCTCGCGCTGCTCGGCACGACCGGCGTCACCGCCGCCTCCGACGCCGGCGCCTTCAGCGGGTACAGCTCCCTCCGGCTCCGCGGAATCGACCAGACCCGGCTCGCGATCTCCGTGGACGGCGTCCCGCTCAACGACCCCGAAGACCAGGTCCTCTACTTCTCGAACGTCCCGGATTTCATGCACTCGATGGGCTCGGTGCGCGTGCAGCGCGGCGTCGGCGGTAGCGGCTTCGGTCCGGCGGGGTTCGCCGGCGCGCTGAGCTTCGAGTCGCTCCCGCTCGCGAGCACCGCGGCGTTCCGCGAGGCCGAGGTGACCGCGGGGAGCTGGGGGACACGTCGGGTGAGCGCGGCCGCGGCGAGTGGGGTGCGCGGGTCGTTCTCAGCGTACGGGCGTGCCACCGCGCAGACCACCGAGGGATACCGCATCAACTCAGGGAACGATGCGCGCTCCGCCTTCGGCAGTGCGGCGTGGTTCGGCGACCGCGACGTCGTGAAGGTCACCGGCTTCGCGGGCCGCTCGCAGATGCAGCTCGCCTACTACGCGGCGAGTGAGGCCGACATTGCCGTCGACCCGCGCACCAACCCGATGTCCCCCGACGAGCGCGACGACTTCTCGCAGTCGATGTTGAGCGTCCAGCATACGCGGAGCCTCGGGCGCACCGCGGCGGTGACGACGACGCTGTACCGCAACGCGGCGGGGGGGACGTATGACGTGGCGGTGGGCGATGACCGCTGGAACTTCGGGCTCGACCACACCTGGGTCGGCCTCCTCTCGACAGCGACGTGGACCGCGGGCGCGATCGACTGGTCGGTGGGGGGACACGCGAGCGACTACGCGCGCGAGCACAGCCTGCGCATCCGCCCCGTCCTCGCCACCGACGTGTATGCGAACACCGGCCACAAGGGGGAGCAGAGCGCCTTCGCCAAGGCGGTCGGCCGGCACGGCGCGCTCGAGTGGGTGGCCGACCTGCAGCTGCGGCAGGCGTCTTTCCGCTACGAGCCGAGCGCAGGCGTGGCGATCGGCTCCCCCGTGGTGACGTGGCGCTTCGCGAATCCCAAGCTCGGCGCGACGTGGCAGTTGGGAGGCGGGCGGAGCCTGCACGCGTCGGTCGCGCGCGCCTCGCGTGAGCCGACGCGTGTGGATCTCTTCGCCGGCGCGGATGACCTCGACGCCGCGACGGCGGCTGAGGTGCTCCCGCTGACGCGCGTGCGGCCCGAGCAGGTGAACGATGTCGAGCTTGGAGTGCGACAGGCGGGGGCGCGTGGGGCAGTCGCGGTGAACCTCTTCTCGATGCGCTTCCGCGATGAGATCGCCGCGATCGGCGCGCTCGCGATCACCGGAAGCCCGCTCCGGCGGAACGTGCCGCGGTCGACGCGCGCCGGCATGGAACTCGAGGGGAGCTGGACGCCCGCGCCGACGTGGCGCGTCGATGGCAACCTCGTCTGGATGCGCGCGCGGATCGCCGAATATGCGGACGAGTCGGCGGGGGTCACCTACCGCGACGTGCCCCCGCTCCTGACGCCGGCCGTCACCGCCAACCTCCAGACGACCTGGGAGGGGCGGGGGGGGCGTTTCGTGACCCTCGGGGCTCGCCACGTCGGGCGCTCGTTCCTCGCGAACGACGGCAACGCCGCCCTCTCGATCCCCGCGTTCACCGTGCTCGATGGCGGCGTCACAATCCCCGTGGGGCGGCAGCAGCTGCGGCTCCAGGGGCAGAATCTGCTCTCCGCCACGGCGTACGCGGCGGGGTACCACGACGGGACGACGCGCTACCTCTTCCCGGTCGCGCCGGCGACGTTCCTCGCCACGTGGCAGGTGACGTTCTGACGAGGCGGGTCACCGGGGCACAACGGCCTCGCGGGCGGTGCCGGGGGCCATCGCGTGTCCCCGGGGCTTACCGCACCCTACGGATCGAGCGGATGCGATCGCCTTCGAGGATCCCGTCCACGACGTCGATGCCGGTGATGACCTCGGCCCAGACGGTGTAGTCGGCGTCGAGGCGTGCGTTGTCGCGCAGGTTGACGAACCACTGCGCGTCCCCGGTATCGTGGCCGCGGGTGCTCATCCCGACGGTGCCGCGGCGATGCGAGACGGTGCCGAGCTCGTCGCGCAGCGTCTCCCGCCACCCGACGTACTCGTTCGCGCCGGGACTCCCGCCTTGGATCACGAAGTCGGGCTCGACGCGGTGCCAGGTGAGGCCGTCGTAGAACCTCGCCTCCGCGAGGGCGAGGAGGCGGGCCGCCATCATCGGGGCCACGTCGCCACGCAGGCGCACGTCGAAGCGTCCGCCGCCACTCGCGCTCGCCATCGTCACCCTGAGCACGACCGTATCGCCGAGGGCGAGGCGGATCGCGTCGCGGGGCAGAGATGCGCGCTCGACTGGTGGGCGGTCCTCGCTCGCTGGCCGGCCCTGCACGGCGAGGAGCGCGATCCGCGCGTCGCGGGCCGAGGCGTCGTCGCGCGCGACGAACCGATCGAACGCCTGCCGTGCGGTCGGCGCCGCCGCGGCGAGTGAGGTCCCGCGCAGAGCGAGGGCCGCCGCGCGGACGACCTGCGCGCCGTCGCGCCGGAGCGCCGCGAGGTAGCGCGCGTCGTCAGCGTGTCCCGTGCGGGACGCCAGCGCCTCGATCGCCATCTCGGCGACGTTGTCGTCGAGGTCCTCGAGCATCGCGCGCAGCGCGGTCGTATCTCCGAGGATCGCCGCGGCCTGTGTGGCAGAGCGACGAAGTTCCGGCTGCCGGTGTCGGAGGAGGTCGGGGAGATACCGGCGCGCGGCATCGGGGCGCAGGCGCGCGAGCGCGACGAGGCCGTGCGCGCCAGCGTGCCACGAGACGTCGCCCCGCCGACGCGACGACGTCTCCGACGGGAGGCGCTCGATCCAGCGGGTGATCGTCTGCACGAGGGCGTCGTCCCCCGCGCAGCTGGCGCGGGCGAGGTCGGCGGCGCGGAGGCGCACGGCCCACGCGCTGTCCATCAAGGCGAGGCGCAGCGCGGGGCAGTCGTCTCGCAGCCCGGTGAGCGCGCGAAAGCGGAGCCGCCATGCGGGCTCCACCCAGAGCGGTGCCTGTGGGATCTCAGGCAGCGCCGTGCGCGCGGCGAACTTCGGATCACGGATGCGGCCGAGTCCGCGGAGCGCGATCGCGCGCAGCCGGGCGTCGGGGTGTACCGCCGCCTCGGTGAACGCGACATCGGTCGAGTCACGACGGTCCTCCGCGAGGAGGACGCGCCCCACCAACGCGGAGTCGGCACGGGAGAGGCCCTGGGCGTCGAGGGCGCGCGGCGCCGCGAGGACGGCGGCGGCAAGGAGGACGGTCAGGGTGGTGTGGGCGTGTTGCGGCATCGGGCGATCGGCCATACGTGCGCTCGGCGTCAGGGTCCTGCCCGGGATTCTACTACCCACGCGCGGGCGACGCGTTGAGATTGCGTGCGTATGCTCATCCTCAAATTCCTCCAGACGCTCTTCAAGGCGCTCGCCTCTGATGGGACGCCGGGGCAGGTGGCTGCCGGGATGGCGCTCGGCCTCGCGCTCGGCCTCACCCCGATCGCCAGCCTTCATAACCTGCTCGTCGTGCTTCTCGCGATGTGCACCACCGTCTCGATGCCGGGGTTCATGCTCGGTTGGGCGGTCGGCGTCCCGCTCGGCTTCGCGCTCGACCCGCTCTTCCACGCGGTGGGGATGGCGATCCTGCTCGACGACCGCGCCGCCCCGTTCTTCGTGTGGGCGATGAACACGCCGATCGTCTCCCTTGCGCGGCTCAACAACTCGATCGTGATCGGCAGTCTGGTGGTGTGGCTCGTGGCGATCCTGCCGGCGTATGCGCTCTTCCGGGTCGGGGTGGCCCGCTACCGCGAGCGCATCCACGCGCGGTTCGAGCAGGCGCGGTTCTTCCAGGCGCTCAAGGCTTCGAAGCTCTGGACCCTCTATCAGTGGTTCGCCCCGTGAGCGCGGCCGGTCAGACACCGCCATCCGGCGCGCCGTCGCCCGAGACGGCACCGACCGCGCGCTCGGACGCCGCCCCGACGCCAGGGAAGCACGCCACGGGATGGATTCGATGGTCCGCCGTGCTGCCGATGGGGGTCCTCCTCGGCGCGATCCTGATCATTGGATGGTGCTTCCTCGACGCTCTCGTGCGGCGTGCGATCGAGGCGGGCGGGACCGCCGCCGTCGGCGCGAAGGTCGATGTGGCACGGGCGCGGGTCCGCGTGCGCGGCGGGGAGGTCCGCGTCACTGGTCTCGAGGTCACCGACCCTGACGCCCCGATGCGGAACCTGGTGGAGGCGGAGGAGATCGTCGTCGATCTCGGGCTCCGCGCCGCCCTCGAAGGCAAGGTCGTCATCGACACGATGGCGGCGCGCGGGCTCCGCTTCGGCACCCCACGCCGCACCTCCGGCGCGTTGCCTGCACCCGACGGTCCGGTGGCGCCGGAATCGCCCGGCGCGATGCGGCAGGTGGTTGATGCCTGGCTCGCCGAGGTGCGCGTGCCGTCGCTCGACCTCTCGACCCTCACGCGGACGGTGAACGTCGGCGCGATCTCCGCCGAGAGTCTCGCCACCGTGCGCGCCGCGCGGGAGGCGCAGACCTACGCCGACACCGTGGAGGCGCGCTTCACGACGGGGCTCCGTGCCGCCGACCCGCGACCGTCGCTCGACTCCGCCGAGGCGCTCCTCACTCGGCTCCGGGGCGCCGACCTCCGATCCCTCGGGCTCGCCGGCGCGCGCACCGCGGTGCGTGACATCCGCCGTACGATCGCTGACCTGCAGCGGATCGACGATCGGTTCAAGGCGTTCGAGCGCGGGAGCCGCGCATCGATCGATACGCTCGTCCAACGGGTGCGCGCGGTCGGTGCGGCGCGGACGGGCGACTACGCGTATGCGCGATCGCTCGTCCAGCTCCCGACCGTCGAGATCCCCGCCATCGGCCCTCAGCTCTTCGAGCCGGTCATCGCGGAGAAGGTCGGCGCCCTGATGTATTGGGTGGAGGTGGCGGAGCGCTACGTGCCGCCGGGGCTCGAGCGGCAGCTCCGTGCCGGCCCGTCTCGGGTGCGGGCCTCGGGCACCGACGTGCTCTTCCCGGTCGCGACCACCGCGCCGACCTTCCTCGCGCGCGTCGCGGAGCTCTCGCTCGCAATCGGCGGGGCGGAGGCGGCGGCGGGGAATTATCTCGCGCGGCTCGAGGGCGTGACGACGCAGCCGGCCGTCTATGGTGCGCCGACGACCTTCGAGGTCCGCCGCTCCGCGGCCGCCGTCGGGCCGCGCGACATCCGCATCCGTGGCTCACTCGACCATCGGGCCGCCCCGGTACGCGACCGGCTCGAGGCGCGGCTCGTCGGCGTCCCGCTGCCGACCCTCCCGCTTGGCGGCCTCGGGGGGACGGTCGCGCTCGGCGATGGCCTCTCCGTGCTCGAGGTCGCGCGGACCGGGGATCGCTGGGACGGCACGTGGCTCTGGCGGACGACGGCAGTGCGCTGGGCCCGCGACACGGTGGCCCACCCGCCGTCGACGAATGCGCGGACGCGCCTCGTGGAGGACGCGCTCTGGCGTGCGCTGGCGCGGATCGACTCCGTGGAGATCGAGGCGCGCTTCACCGGCGCGGTGCGCCGGCCGACCTTGACCATCCGCACGAACATCGCCGACGCGGTCGCGGCGGCGCTCGAGGCGCAGGTGGGCGATGAGGTCCGTCGGGCTGAACGGGAGATCCGCGGGCGCGTCGATGCGCTCGTCGCGGATGCCGAGCGGCGCGTGCGGAGCGAAGCGGACCGGGTGCGCGGGCAGGCGGAGTCGCGCTTGGCGGAGGAGCGGGCCCGACTCGAGGCGCAACGCGCCGCGTTGGAGCAGCGGCTACGCGAGCTGGTGCGGATCCCGGGGCTCGGCTGAGTGCGGCGCCGCCTCAGGGCGGCGTGACCTTCCAGAACGCGATGCCGCTCGCCTGCGGGCCGATGTCGGCGGTGCCGACCTTCGTCCGGGCGCGCAGGTCGATGACGTCGACCTTCCCCGGTGCGGCGCCGATCCCCTCGCTCGTCACGAAGGCGTAGCGCGAGTCCGTCGACATCGCGACGCCGTGCGCGAGCGTCGTGCTCGAGGGGATCCGGGCCACCGACCGTCCGCTCGCGAGGTCGAAGAGCTCGATCTGCGAGCCCTGTTTGAGGCTCGCCACGAGGAGGGTGCCGTCCGGCGTCACGCCGAGGTTGTAGGGGCCGCGGCCGGTGGCGAAGCGGCGCGAGACGCTCCACGTGTCACGGTCAATCTCGAGGATCTCATCTCCCTTGTTGCATGCCACGTAGATGCGCTTGCTGTCCGCGCTCGGCTGGGCCCAGGTGGGCGAGCAGGTGGCCGGCGTCATCGCGTGCTGGTGCCCGGCCATCGCCGGATATCCGACCTCGGCCGGGTCCCCCGTGCGGCCAGCGGAGACGCGACGGGCGCCGTCGATCCACATCCGGAGCATCTCGCCACCGTCGGCGGGGAGGGGCCCTTCGCGGCCGCGCGCGAGATGGAAACGCCGCGCGACCTGCTGGGTGCGCGTATCGATCTCCACGAGCTCGTCATCCATCATGCAGGCGCTGTAGTGGAAGCGCCCGTCGGGGGAGAGGCGACTGCCGTGCGGCATCGTGCAGGTGACGATCCGCGCGACCTCTGCGAGGTTCGCGACGTGCACGACGGAGACGGACGATGGGACCATGTCGCCGTGCAGGTTGAAGTTCACCGAGTAGGTGTAGCGGCCATCCGGCGTGGCATCGATGGAGGCGGGGAAGGTCCCGAGGAGGAGACCAGGACCGGCGAGGGTGTCGGGGCCGAGGACGAACTGCCAGTACTTCCCGTCGGGGAAGCCGTGTCCCGTGGTCAGGTGCAGGAAGCGACCGTCGGCGGAGATCGCGAGGCCGTGCGGCCCCTCCATCTCCGCGGGGAGCTCGCCGATCGGGATCTCTCGCTCGACCGTCGCCACGCGACCATCGAAGCGGATGCGGTAGATCTTATCCGCGCTCTCCGCGCCGGCGTAGACGTGGTATGTGGGGCCGGCGGGCGTGGACGCCGTGGCGGGCGCGGAGCTGGCGTTCCCGGGGCGCGCGGCGGAGACGGGGCGCTGTTGGGCCCCGAGGGGCAGGAGCGTGGGAAGGGCGAGGGCGACGACGAGCGTCCCCGTGGCATTGCGTGCGCTGCGTCCGACCTGCATCGTCCCCTCCGACTGAAGGCGTCCTCGACCCTCGACCCCACGACCGCGATGCAGAGTCTAACCGCGCGCCGCCTCGGCGTCACCGCCGCACTCCTCCTCTCCCTTCCCGCCGGCCTCTGGGCCCAAGGGGCTGGCGACGTCCCCGTGGCGCGGCTCGTCGCGGAGCCGGCGGCGATCGTGCTCAAGGCCGGGGAGTCGGCGGTGTTCCGCGTACGCGCGTACGCGGCGGACGGCCGCGAGATCCCGAACCCCTTCGTCCGGGTGACGGCGGGGACACGCGCGGTCCGGTTCTCCGACACGACGGTCACCGCCACCGCGGCGGGCCGCTTCGAGGCGACCGCGACGGCCCAGGGCACGGAGGGGCGTACGGTCACGCTCGCGATCCCGGTCACCGTCACCTGGCCGGCGCTCACGGCGCTCACCGTCTCGGGCCCCGCCGGGACGCTGTATAGCGGCCTCACCGTGCCCCTCCGGGCGAAGGGGACGCACGCGGATGGTTCCGAGCGGCCGAACCTCCTCACCACGTGGGCGAGCGCGAACCCGCGGGTGGCGACGGTGAACCGCTTCGGCGACGTCACCGCCGTCGCGCCCGGCACGACGACCATCACCGCGACCGCGGAGGGGGCGACCGCGCGGCTCACCCTCACCGTCGTCGCGAATCCGATCGCGCGGCTCGAGATCACCGTCGCGGAGGCGCAGGTCCGCACCGGCGACGTGGTGCGGCTCACCGCACTGGCCAAGCGGGCGAACGGGAGCGTCGTCGCCGATGCGCCGATCACCTGGAGCTACACCTACACCCCCGATGATTCGATCGCCCCGGCGGGGATGCCGGGCGGCGCGGGGATCGTCCAGTTCGGCCGCTTCGCCGGCAACTATCCCGGGCGGTACACGCTGCTCGCGCAGGCGGCCGGCGTGACCGCACAGACGACGCTGCAGGTGACGCCGCGTGACGTCCGGCAGCGGATCCAGGTGACGAGCCGCGGGAGCATCACCACCTCGCACACCTCCGACCTCTGGCCGTGGACCGGGCGCGATGGGCGCGACTACGTCCTCGTCGGCACCTGGGGCGGGGACGGGTACGCGCTCGTCTTCGACATCACCGATATGGACCGAATCGTGAAGACCGATTCGGTGAAGGTCGACGCGCGGACGATCAATGACGTGACCGTCTCGCCCGACGGGCGCTACGGCGTCCTCTCGCGCGAGGGGGCCTCGAACCGGCAGAACGGCGTCGTCATCCTCGACCTCGCCGATCCGGCCCACCCGAAGATCGCGAGCACCTTCACGCAGGAGCTCACCGGTGGCGTGCACAACATGTTCGCCACCAACGAGCATCTCTTCGCCGTCTCGGGCGGGGCCAAATACGTCATCATCGACGTGAAGGACATCTATCAGCCGCGGTACGTCAGCGAGTACCGCCATCCGAACGCGCGACTGCACGATCTCTGGGTGCGCGACGGCATCGCCTACTCGGCGCAGGGTGGCGTCGGCGTCGTGGTCGTCGACGTGGGGAACGGGAAGTACGGCGGCACCATCGAGCAGCCGAAGCTGATCACCACGTATCCGGTGAACTCTGGCCACGAGATCTATCCGTACGTGCAGCAGCGGACCGGCCGGACGTACCTGTTCATCGGCGACGAGGAGATGAGCCGGCGCGGGCGCACCTGGGAGGGGACCGGCTACTCGCTCTCGGGCCCCGACGGGAAGCCGCCGCGGAACGGGATCGCGCAGACCTCCGGGGGCTACACCCATATCGTGGACTTCACCGACCCGATGCGGCCGATGGCGGTGGGGCGCTATCACCTCGAGGACTACGGCGCGCACGACATCATCGTCGAGGATGATGTGCTCTACCAGGCGTACTACGACGGCGGCGTGCGCGTCGTGGACGTCTCCGGTGAGCTGTTGGGGAACCTCTACGACCAGAACCGCGAGATCGCGGTCTTCAAGCCGTACGACCCGGACGCCTACACGCCGAACGCCCCGTTCGTGATGAACGCGATGCCGTGGAAGGGGCGCGTCCTCTTCACGGACTTCAACTCGGGGCTCTGGGCGGCGAAGTTGCTCCCGAAGCCGCCGGTCCCCTGATGGGGACCGGCGGCCGCCGTTCCGACGCCCGCTCCGACGCCCGCTCTGACTCCCGCTCCCACGCCCCCGATGGACGCTCTGATCGCTTACTTCGCCGGCATCCCCTCCAGTCACCGCGCCCTGATCCTCGCCGGTGGGATCGCCCTCTTCTGGCTCTGGGAGACCGCCGAGCCGCTCCTCCGGTCCGACTACCGGAAGGGGCGGCATGCGCTCGTGAACCTCTTCTTCACCGGCACGACGATCATCGTGAACTTCCTCCTCGCCTTCCTGCTCCTCCGCGCGTCGGAGTGGGCCGTGGCGCGCGAGGTGGGGGTGCTCTTCCTGTGGCCGGGGCTCCCGATCGTGGTCCAGCTTTTGGTCGGCCTGCTCATCCTCGACCTCGTCTCGGCGTGGGTCGCGCACTGGGTGCAGCACAAGACGCCGATGCTGTGGCGGCTCCATCTCGTGCATCACTCGGATCGGCACGTCGACACCACGACGGCCAACCGGCATCACCCTGGCGAGAGCGTCGTCCGGTTCGGCTTCACGCTGGCCGCGGTCGTCCTGACCGGCGCGCCGATGTGGATGGTCTTCCTGTATCAGTCGCTGAGCGTGGTGCTCAGTCAGTTCAACCACGCCAACATCGCGTTGCCCGCCGCGCTCGACCGGGCGATCAGCTGGGTGCTCGTCTCGCCCGACATGCACAAGGTCCACCATCACTACGTGCTGCCGCACACCGACTCGAACTACGGCAACCTGTTCTCCGTGTGGGATCGGCTCTTCGGGACCTTCCGGACAATCGACCGGGCGCAGCTGACGTACGGGATCGATACGCATCTCGCGGACGCCGAGCACGCGAGTGTCGGCGCCCTGCTGACGATGCCGCTGCGGAAGGGGACGCGCCGGCTGGTGGATTGACCGCCTACTGGGCGATCGCGACGCCGTCGCGGCGCGGGTCCGCGGCGCCGATGCGCCGCCCGTCCGGCCGCACGAGGATGGTGTGCACCCCGCCGAACTGGATGTCGGCGACGCGGCTCACGGGCTTGTAGCCCCGCGCGACGAGGGTGGCGTAGACCTCGCTCCCGAACCCGGGCTCCACCTCGACCTCGCGCCGCGTCGGCGACGACAGGATGCGCGGTCCTGCCAGCGCCGTCGCTGGGTCCTCACCGAAAGCGAGCATCCGGATCGTCACCTGCGCCACGGCCGGCTGGATGTACTGCGATCCCGCGGCGCCGACCACGAGCCGCACCGCGCGGCCGTCGAGGATGAGCGTCGGCGCGATCGTCGAGTTCGTGAACCGGTTGGGGCCGCGTGTGCGCGCGGTGAGATTCGCCCCGGATGAGTTGAGGAAGAAGCCGCTGGTGTAGACGCCCGAGCCGAAGAGCACGCCGACGGTGGTCGTCGCCGAGACCGCATTGCCCGCGGCATCGACCACGGCGAGGTGCGAGGTGTGGCTCCCGGCGTACGCGGCGAGCGGGGCGGCCACGTCGGGCTCTGGCTCTGGTGGCGCGACGGCGGCGGAGCGCGTCGCGACCGGCGTCGGATAGGCCGCGCACGAGGTCGGCGCCGCATCGGCCTCGAAGGCCCAGGGGTCCCCCGCCCGGACGGTGTCGGCCGCGGCCCCGGACACCCCGTTCGCCCGCAGTCGAGCGTACGTCGCGCTCGCGAGGCCCCGGATGGGCACCGGCATCACGTTCGGGTCCCCGTGCCACGCCGCGTCGGCGTTCGCCGCGCGGATGATCCCCGCCATCGTCGCCACGGCGTCGCCGTGTTCGGTGAAGCCGTCGGCGCGCGTGAGCCCGACCGTCTCCGCCATCGTGAGCATCTGCACGACCGGCACGCCGCCGGTCGGCGGCGGCGCCGAGAGCACCGTGAGCCCTCGCCACGGGATGCAGACCGGTGCGGGCGTCGTCAGCGTGTAGGCCTCGACATCGCGCACGGTGATCAAGCCGCCGCGCGCCCGCACCGCCGCCGAGAGCCGGTCGGCCACGGAGCCACGATAAAACGCGTCACGCCCCTCGGTCGCGATCCGCTCGAGGGTCGCGGCGAGCTCGGGCTGCACGAGCCGTTCGCCCGGGAGCAGGGGCTCGCCGCCGGGGAGGAAGCGGCTCGCCGCGGCGGGGTCCTCGAGGAGCCTGGCGCGTGCACTCGCGATGGTGCGCGCGAGCAGCGGCGTGACGACGAATCCGTCGCGCGCGAGCCGGATCGCCGGCGCCATCACGCGGGCCAACGGCAGGACGCCGAAGCGCCGATGCGTCTCGAGCAGCCCGGCGACCATCCCCGGCACCGCCGCCGCGCGCCCGGCTCGCCGACCTGCGGGCGTCGTATCCTGGACCCCCCAGAGGGAGTCCGCGCCGGTCCGTGGATAGAACGAGAGATGTTCGGCGCGTCCCTCCGTGGCGTCATAGTAGGTGAGGGCGCCGCCGCCACCGAGGCCGGTCTGCGACACATCCGTCACGCTGAGCGCGAAGGCCGTCGCGACGGCCGCGTCGGCCGCGTTGCCCCCCGCACGGAGGATCTCGACGCCCGCCGCCGCGGCATCAGGCTGCGAGGCCGCCACCATCCCCTGGGCCCCTTCGGCGCGCTTGCCGCTCATCGCCGCGATCGCGCCCGGCGGCGGGCTCGTCGCGGGCTGACAGCCGATGGCGACGAGCGCTAGGAGGGCGAGGGGGGCGCGCGCGCGGGCCGTGATCGACCGCGTCGGGCGCCGGGATGATTCGGAACGGTGAGAACCGGGGCGCATACCCCGAACGCTAGCGCGTCGGGGGCCGTTCACAAGCCGCGGTCAGTCGGTCCGCGAGCGGCGTGGGAAGACGAGGACCTTCCGGTCGAGCTGCCGGTTGGCGAGCGCGCCCACGACATCCGACGTCGAGACGATGCCGACGAGCCGGGCTCCGTCCAGCACCGGGAGCCGATGCAACCCGTCCCGGCTCATGATGTCCGCGGCCAGCGGGACCGTCAGATCCGGGGGCACCGTCCGCAGCGGGGTCCGCGACATCGCCTCCTCCACTGTGTGATCGTCGAGGATGCCGCGCGCCGTCCGGTCGCGCACCTCGTCCGGCTCGGCCGGGAGCGAGGCCATGAAGTCGAGGAGATCACTCGCACTCACCATCCCGACCAGTTCCCCGTGCAGCATCACCGGCGCCCCGCCGACCCCCTCGGCCACGAGCACCTCGGCGGCCTCGCGGATGCTGATGTCGGGGTCGAAGGTGACGACCGGCGCCGTCATGATGTCGCGAAGTGTGACCATCGGAATCTCTGGAGTGGGGGAGGGTTCAGCGGGGCGATGGGACGAGCGAGGGGATCGGGAAGCGGAGGCCGGCGATGACGCCATCGGCGTCGCCGTCGAGCACCGCGCCCGGGGCGCGATCCATCTGCACCGCCGCGCCGCTCAGCAACGCCTGTTCAACGAGCTGCTCGATCGCCGCCGGGTGGTCCTGCCAGGCGCGCTCGGAGAAGATCAGCTCCGCGAGGGCCCCGAAGGTCGCGGCGGCCTGTGCGGGACCGAGGCCAACCGCCGCCCGACCGTGCGGATGCGCGTCCTCGCGTAGACTCGCGATCCGCTGCTCGCGCTGGGCGGCCGTCCGCTCCATCATCGCGTGCTGCAACGCGACGGCGAGCGTGCCCCCATCACTGTCGAACCGGGCGCCGGGCACCACCTGGCACCGGTTCCGCAGCTCCGGAGTCAGGCTGTGCAACAGGATCGTCGTCGCTTCGGTCGCCCCGCCGACGAGAATCGGCTCGCCGGAGTGCGCGAGGATCGGGAGCTTGTGGCGGACCTGACTCAGGAGGCGGTCCATCATCTCCAAGTGGATGCGCTGCGCCTCGTCAGCGCCAGTGACGCCACGCGTCCCCGAGTGGAAGCCCGGTTTCGGTGGGCGCGAGGTATGCGGAGCGATTCCCACCACCGGCTCGGCGGTGAGTGTCGCCAGCGGCTCGAAGGTCAGGTCATGCCAGCGTCCGAGGCGCGCGTGCTCCCGGTCGAGGAGCACCACGAGCGCGCTCGGCTCCGTCGCGACGCGAAGGTACGGGACCATCCGGACGCCGCGGCCCCACGAGACGAGGCTCGAACGGATCTCCGGCATCGCGCGCGCGACCACGTCACCGTCGGCGGCGCAGAAACAGGCCCACCCCGAGGTCGCGGGGGGCGTGTCGCCATCGGGGATGCGCGCCAACACCTCCGTCGCGCACCGCTCGAACGCCTCCCGCTCGTCGCGCGGCGCCGGCGCGAGCCGCTTCCGCTCGAGATGGATCCCCTTCTTCAGGTGGACGCGCCACGCGCGTCGGCTCGCCGGGTCGTGCGGCGCCGCCTCCACGTAGACGCTGAGCGTCGGGTCATCATGATGCGCGCGGACGAACCGCAGCAGGTCGTCGGGGATGAGCATGGCGCCTCCTGGCGTCCGGGGATCCTGTGCCCGGAGGGTCGCCTCGTGCGGGGGCGCGTTCCATCGGGCTTCCCCTGCGCCCGCGCCGGAGAATCGCCGACCTCAGCTCCCCGTGAGGAGCCGGACCACCTGCGTGACGACGAAGCACACGCTGAGGCCGAGGCCGACCGGCAGGAGCGTTGCGACCAGCGTCCAGCGCGCGCTCCCCGTCTCCTTCCAGATCGTGTGAATCGTGGTCGAGCAGGGATTATGGAGGAGGCTGAAGAGCATGAGGTTCACGCCCGTCAGCGTCGTCCACCCATCGGCGCGGAGGAGCGTGCCGACCGCGGCCGGGTCGAGCTCGAAGAGCACGCCGGCCCCTGCGCCCGCCTCGGGGACGCCCCCCGCGAGCACGGTCAGCATCAGCACGGTCGGGACCACGATCTCGTTCGCCGGAATCGCGACGACGTAGGCGAGGAGGATGACGCCGTTGAGCCCGAGCAGAAGCCCCACGGGGTCGAGTCCTCGGATGAGATGCACCGCGATCGGCGCCCCCGCGACCTCCACGTTCGCGAGCAGCCAGATCGCCGCGCCCGCGGGGGCCGCGAAGACGATCGCCCGCCAGAGCACGATCAGCGTCCGGTCGATCACCGACGTGTACAGCGTCTGCCAGAGCCGGGGCGGGCGATAGGGCGGCAGCTCGAGACTGAAGCTCGTCGCCTCGCCGCGCAGCACCGTGCGCGTGAGCGCCCACGAGGCGAGGAACATCGCCGCGACGCCGAGGAGCGTGACGCCCACCACGGCGCCGGCCGAGACGAGGCCCGCGAGCGCCGGCGGGGCGAGCACGCCGACGAAGAGCGAGGCCATGAGGATCTGCGTCGGCCAGCGGCCGTTGCAGAGCGAGAAGTTGTTCGTGATGATGGCGACGAGCCGCTCGCGCGGGCTGTCGATGATCCGCGTGGCGACCACGCCGGCGGCATTGCACCCGAACCCCATGCACATCGTGAGTGCTTGCTTCCCGTGCGCGCCCACGCGGCGGAACGCGCCGTCGAGGTTGAACGCGACGCGAGGCAGGTAGCCGAAATCCTCGAGCAGCGTGAAGAGCGGGAAGAAGATCGCCATCGGCGGGAGCATCACCGCGACGACCCACGCCGTCGCGAGGTAGACGCCGTCGACGAGCAGCCCGCGGAGCCAGTCCGGGGCGTGCAGCGCCGCGGCCAAGGTCCCGAGCCAGGCGTGCCCGCGGTCGACCAGCAGGTCCGCAAGCATCGCCGACGGCACATTGGCGCCCGCGATGGTCAGCCAGAAGACCACGGCGAGCAGCGCGATCATCAGCGGGAGCCCGGTCGCGGGACTCGTCAGCCAGCGGTCGAGTCGCTGGTCGACCGCCGCGCCGAGCGCTGCCACGGCGGTCGGGCGCGCCGCACGGGCGATGCGCTCGGCGAGCGCGAACCGACCCGCGGCGAGCTGGTCCTGGAAGTCGGCGGGGAGCCGCCAGCGGATCGCGTCGATCGCGGACACCAGCGCCGGCGGCATCGTGGCGGCGACCCGTTCGTCACCGTCGAGCAGGCGCAGGGCGATCCAGCGCGCGTTCGGTCGCGTCGGCTCGGTGGCACGCACCGCATCGGCGGCCTCACGAACGAGCGCTTCCACGGCGGGCGCGAAGGGGGCGGGGGGCGTCGGACGCGGGACGACCTCCCCGCGCGCCACCTGGCGGATCATCGCGCGCAGCGCCTCGACCCCCTCGCCGCCACGCGCCGCCGCCGGCACCACGGGCACGCCGAGCACCGCGGCCAGCGCCTCGGGGTCGACGGCGATGCCGCGCCGCCGCGCCTCGTCCATCAGGTTGAGGCAGATGACGACCGTCGGGGTGATCTCGAGGACCTGCAGCGCGAGGTTCAGGTTCCGTTCGAGTGACGTCGCATCGAGCACGAGCACCGTCACGTCGGGGGCGCCGAAGAGCAGGAAGTCGCGCGCGACCTCCTCGTCCGTGCTCGCCGCCTGGAGCGAGTAGGTGCCGGGCAGATCGACGACCTTACACCGATCGCCGCCCACCGTGAACCGCCCTTCCGCGCGCGTGACCGTCTTGCCGGGCCAGTTCCCCGTATGCTGGCGAAGGCCCGTCAGCGCGTTGAAGACGGTGCTCTTGCCGGTGTTCGGATTCCCGGCGAGCGCGACGAGATGATCGAACCCGTCCGAGCGGACGCCCAGCTGGATGAACGACTCATCGCGCGCCGGGAGGCGCGTGCGCATCGAGGTCGTCGGGGTCATGCCGCGCGCCCCGGGCCGTCGATCTCGATCCAGGCCGCCTGGTGCCGTCGGAGCGCGATGAGCGCGCCGCGGATACGGTACGCGACGGGGTCGCCGCCGGGGCTCGAGAGCTCCGCGGTGATCGTGGTGCCGGGCACCACGCCGAGGTCGAGGAGCCGACGGCGCTGCGGGCCGCGGCAGGCGCCGGTGAGGCGGCGCACCCGCACCGTCTCGCCGGGCGTGGCATCGGCGAGGGTGCGTTCGGGGGGTGGACCGTCGGGGCGGATCGTCGTGACGGGGAGCGTCCCGTCCGCCGTGGGGATGGGCTCCCCGTGCGGATCGAAGCGTGGCTGGCCCAGCCGCGACGCGAGGGCTTCGGCCTCCTCCGGCGTGAGGTCGTGCTCCGCCTCCTCCGCCAGCGCGTGCCAGTCCTCGGGTTCGACCCCGGTCCGGTCCGCGAGGTACTGCTCGAGGAGGCGGTGGGTGCGGACGACACGCAGCGCCTCCTGGCGACCGCGTGCGGTCAGCGCATGCGTCGCGCCGGCCGTGGCGACGAGCCCCGCGGCGCTGAGCCGGTCGAGGAGATCGCGTGCGGCGGTCGGCCGGATGCCGAGTGCCCCGGCGATCGCGTCGGGGTGGACGGCAAGTCCTTCGCTCTCCCGGTGGAAGAGATACTTGAGCGTGTCCTCGATGCCGATGCGGCGCGCGTCGCGTCGGGCGCGTCGGAGGCGGGCCCACAGACCGTGCTCGGGCCACGCGATGCCGGCGGCGAGGAGCAGGAGGAGCGCGAAGAGGAGGAGGGCGGGGCCAGGGGCGATCACGGCAGAGTATGTCAAAGTTAGGACGTCCTAAAACAGCGCCCGCGACGCGGGACGCGTCAAGTGCTTGCGGCCCGCCGCACGCGGGCGATTGCTTTCCGCCGTGACCGCACGCCCCGCCCTCGCCCGCGAGCTCGGCCTCCTCGGCCTCACCGCCACCGGCATCTGCTCGATGGTGGGAGCCTCGATCCACATCATGCCCTTCCTGGTGCAGCTCGCGGTGCCAGGCATCGGGCCCTGGGTCCTGCCGGCCTTCGCCTTCGCGGCGGTCCCCGCCTTCCTCGCCGCGCTCGCCTACGCCGCGCTCGCCTCCGCGATGCCGCGCGCCGGCGGGAGCTATCTCTTCGCGAGCCGCGGGCTGCATCCCTCGCTCGGGTTCGTCGCCTCGTTCTCGCAGTGGGTCGGACTCTCCGTCGTGATCGGGGCGGTGGCGTATGTGATCCCCGTCTTCCTCGCCGGCGTGAGCGAGGCGTTGGGCGGCGGGGCGGTCGCGGCGACGCTCCTCACCGGCCAGGCCCGGCTCGTCATCGCGCTGGGCCTCGTCTGGGGGTTCGTCGCTGTCAACCTCCGCGGCCTCGCGGCGTATGAGCGCACCCTCGTCCCGCTGATGCTGGTGATGTTCGCGCTCGGCGCGGTCGTGATCGTCGTCGGGGCGGGGCAGGACCACGCGGGGTTCGCCGCCGCGCTGCAGGCCGCCGGCGGGACGCTCCCGGCGCCGCGTCCGGCGCCCTTCGACAAGGACACCTTCGTCGCCGCGGCCGCGGTGCTCTTCTCCAGCTTCATCGGGTTCGATGCCATCGCCCAGGCCGGTGGGGAGGCACGTGACCCGGCGCGCGCCCTCCCGCGCGCCATCCTCCTCACCTTCGGGGTGGTGGCCGCCTTCTACTTCAGTTTCACCGCGGCGGTCTATCACGCGGTCCCCTGGGAGTTCGTCGCGGCGATGCCGGCGGATGCCACCCCCACCGCCTCCGGCCTCCTCGCGCCGTTCCTCTCCCCGATCGGTCGCGCCGCGATCACCGCCGGCGCCGCCGTCGCGCTCATCAACGACCTCCCGGGCATGTTGTTGAGCGTCTCGCGCCTGATGTTCGCCTGGGCGCGGGATGGTGTCTTCCCCGCGTGGGCCGCGGAGGTGCATCCGACGCGGCACACCCCGCGCGCCGCCCTCGTCGCTAGCGGCGCGATGGCGACCGTCGGCGTGCTGTTGAGTCACGGGGCGAAGAGCTTCTCGAAGGGCGTCGACATCATGGTCGTCGCGATGCTCGTGAACTTCCTTCTGATGTGCCTCGCGTTGCTCGCGCTCCCGCGACGCAATCCGGCGCTCGCGGCGGGGATGACGATGCTGCGCGCGTCGCGCGCCCGGACGGCCGTCGGCGTCGCGGGGGTCGCCTGCCTCTCGCTCTTCCTCGCCGTGCACGTCCGGCGTGAGCTTGCGGCGGAGGTCACCGTCTGGTACGAGCGGCCCCTCGCGGTGTGGGGGGTGGTGATGGCGGTCGGGACCCTCGTGCATCTCGTCGAATACCGTCGCCTCGTGGCGCGCGTGGGCGACGCCCGCGCGCGCTTCGCGACCCTGCCGGAGGAGTGACCGCGCCGTGCCGATGATCAGCCGCCACCGCCTCGCGCCGGACCTCGAGATCAGCCGTGTCCTGACCGGGCTCTGGCAGATGGCCGACCAGGAGCGCGAGGGGCGCCCGTTCGATCTCGAGCGCGCCGCCGACGCGATGGCACCGTACGTCGCCGCGGGGTTCACCACCTTCGATATGGCCGACCACTACGGCTCGTCGGAGGAGGTCGTCGGACGCTTCCGCACGCGGCCGGGCGCCCCGCAGACGCAGCTCTTCACCAAGTGGGTGCCCGAACCCGGCCCCCTCACCAGGGACGACGTGCGCGCCGCGGTGGACCGGGCGCGGCGCCGGATGCGCGTGGAGCGGATCGACCTGCTGCAGTTCCACGCGTGGAGCTACGCCCACCCCGCGTGGCTCGACGCGCTCGTCGCTCTCGACGAGTGTCGTCGTGACGGGCTCATCGGGCACCTCGGGCTGACCAATACCGACACCGCGCACCTGCGGCTCGTCGTGGAAAGCGGGATCCCCATCGCGACGAATCAGGTCTGCTACTCCCTGCTCGATCAGCGCGCCGCGGGGGAGATGGCGTCGTACTGCGCCGCGAAGGGAATCGCGCTCCTCGCGTTCGGCACGCTCGCCGGCGGGTTCCTCTCCGACCGCTGGCTCGGCGCGCCCGAGCCGGACTGGGCAGCCCTCGCCACCTGGTCGCAGATGAAGTACGGACGCTTCATCCGCGTCATCGGTGGGTGGGAGGCGCTGCAGCGGATTCTGCGCGCCGCGCGCGCCGTCGCCGACCGGCACGGTTGCTCGATTGCCAACGTCGCCTCGCGGTACATCCTCGATGCGCCCGCCGTGGGCGGCGTGATCATCGGCGCGCGGCTCGGCGAGCGCGCGCATCTCGAGGACAACACACGGCTCGATGCGCTCCGGCTGACCGACGAGGACCGCGCCGAGCTGGCGGCGGCGCTCGCGACAGTGGTCCCCGTGCCCGGCGACTGCGGTGACGAGTATCGGAAGCCCCCCTTCCTCACGGCGAGCGGCGATCTCTCGCATCACGTGGCGAGTTTCCCCGCGCCCTACGCGGTGGAGGTCGCGCCGGACGGCACGCGGCGGGCCTTCAGCGGGACGCCGTGGGAGACGTCGGCGGGCTACGCGCGCGCGGTCCGCACCGGGGACCGCATCCTCGTCTCGGGGACCACCGCCACGCACGGGAACCGCGCGATGGGCGGCCGCGATGCGTATGCCCAGGCGCACCACGTCGTCGACAAGATCGATGGCGCGGTGCAGTCGCTCGGCGGTGCGCTCGCTGATGTGGTGCGCACGCGGATCTTCGTCAGCCGGATGGAGGACTGGGAGGCGGTCGCGCGAGCGCACGGGGAGCGCTTCGGCACCATCCGTCCCGCGAACACGCTCGTGCGCGCCGAGTTGATCGGGGCGGAGTACCTGGTGGAGATCGAGGCGGAGGCCGTGGTCCGGGGCTGAGGCGCGCCCGGCGCCCCGGCGCGGGACCGCCGGCGCGCCGGGCGCGAGGCCCGGTGGCTCCGCTCGGCTACCGCACCAGCGCTTGGTAGACCAGCGTGCTGAACCGCGCCCGCGCCTCCGGTGTCCCCGGGAGGTGCTGGAGCATCAGGACCATCACCAGCCGCTCCGACGGGTCCACCGCGTAGATACTCGCGTACGCGCCGCCCCAGTTGTAGCTCCCCACCGAGGCGAATCCGTTCGCGCCGAGTCGATCGACGGTGGAGAAGGCGAGCGAGTACCCGTTCCCGTCGGTGCTGTAGCGTGTGCCCACCTGGTTCGTGGTCATCAGCTCGACCGTGCGCGGGGCGAGGTACCGCTGCCCGTCGATGGTGCCACCCCGACGGAGCATCTCCAGGAAGCGCGCGTAATCGCGGGCCGTCGAGGTGAGTCCAGCGCCGCCCGCGAAGCTCCGCCGCGGACCGGTGACATAATGCCCTTGGCCGCGCGCGCCGGTGTCGGCGCGCACCGCGCGCCCATCGGTGTCGGTGCGGGACACCGTGACGAGCCGCGCCGAATCGGATGGGGTGACGAAGAAGCGGGTGTCGCGCATCCCGAGGGGCGCGAGGAGTCGCGTCTCGAGGAAGCGGTCGAGCGAGAGCCCGCTCGCCCGCTCGACCACGCAGCCGAGGATGTCGGTGTTGTAGCCATAGACGAAGCGCTCCCCCGGCTGCGCGACAAAGGGGAGGGTCCCGAGGCGGTCCATCGTCGTGCAGATCGGCTCGTCCTTGTCGGCGGTGTACCAGCCGAAGCCCGCGGCGGGGCCGAGACCCGCCGCGCGATAGCGCGCGGCGACGCTCGCATCCGTCCCGTAGGAGATCCCCGCGGTGTGCGTGAGCAGGTCGAATATCGTGATCGCGCGGCGCGCGGGGACCGTCGTGCGTCCGGTGTCGGCGGGGTTCGCGACCGTCGTACGTGCGAAGCTCGGCAGCCAGCGGCTCACCGGATCGCCCAGCGCGATCCGTCCCTCCTCGACGAGCATCATGACCGCCGTGCTCGTGATCGCCTTCGATTGCGAGGCGATGCGGAAGATGTGGTCGGGGCGCATCGGGCGGTTCGCCCCGCGGTCGGCCCAACCGACGGCGCGCTCGTAGACGACCTCCCCGTCCCGGAGCACGATCGCCACGGCGCCGGCGATGCGCGCCGAGTCCACCTGCGCTTGCAGGTACCGGTCGATACGGGCGAGGCGGTCGCCGTCGAAGGCACTCCGCGCGTCGAGTTCCTCGAGCCGGAGGCGCGTGCTGAGGATGTACGGCGGCTGACCGGCGTCCCAGTGGCCGTAGGTGGTGGCCACGAACGAGCCGTCGCCGAGGCGTTCGAGGCCGGGGTAGGCCGAGTCCCATTGGTTCGTGTTGTCCTTGATGCGGACGCGGTACTGGCCGGGCGTCCCCGCGAGCAGGTCCTCCCATCGGCCGACCCAGGCGACCCAGTCCCCCTTGGTGGGGCTCCCCTCCGCCATGTCGCGGAAGGTCACGACGAGGCGGCCGTCCCGGGCGTACTGGGCCGTGTGGCGATCGCCGGTGAGTGCGCGGTCCATCTGGCGCGGCGTGCTCCAGGTGCGGCCCTCGTCGGTCGTGACCATCACGTGCGATTCGAGGCGTCGGCGGTTCTCCCGGAGGAGCAACGCGAGGGTGCGGCCGTCCGGCGACCGGACGGCGCCCGGCTCACAGAGATGGATCTCCGTGCCGCGCCAGATCTCCCGCGGTGCCTCCCACGTCCGGCCCCCATCACGCGATCGCACCTGGAAGAGTCGAAACGTGCCCTCGGCCCTCCCGCCCGCGCGGAAGAAACGACCATCGTCGTGGAAGAAGGCGAGGAGCGAGCCGTCCGCCATCGGCACGACCGACCCCATCACGACGATGCCACCCCAGTCGCCGATCGGCGCGAGCGGGGTCCAGGTGCGCCCCTCGTCATCGCTCGAGGCCATCCGCGCCGGATGCAACCCGGAGAAGAGCAGGATGCGATGCCCCCCCGTCAACGGGTCCGGGACGCGGAAGAGGGTCGGGGTCTCCTTCGATGTGGCCCAGTTGGCCGGCGTGGGGAGCCGCTCGCTCCAGGTGCGCCCGCCGTCGTCGCTCCGCTTGAGCAGGATGGCGCCCTCGCCGTGTCCCTTCGGATACGCGGCGAGGATGGTGCGGCCGTCGCCAAGGAGGACGGTGGAGATGTGGCCGAGGTATTGGCCGGCCTCACGGTCGACGACGACGTGGCGGCCGGCGTCGCGGTCGAGATCGACGAAGCGGGGTGTCTGGGCGTCCGCGCCCCGCGGGGCGGCGGCGAGCCCGACGAGCGTGGCGAGCAGCGTCGCCGTGCGGAGGGGGTGACGGCCTGAGCGGCCGTGGCGGATCTCGAGCGTGTGGGACGGGGTCGGTGTACGCATGCAGAGAACATCGGTGCGCCGGAGGTCCGCGTCCACCGCGCGCCGTCCGGCTCAGCAGGCCCAACGCTCTTACCACTCCGGCGCGGCCGTGGTAGAGTCTGGTCGATTCCACCGCCCACGAGGCCTGCTATGCGATCCGTGCGTCCCCCCGTGCTCGCCCTCCTCCTGCTCGCCATCGCCTCCGGGCTGGCCGCGCAACCGACCCCCACCGCCCCCGCGCGCCCCGCCGCCGACCAGTGGCGCGGCCTCCATTGGCGCAACATCGGGCCGGAGGGGAACCGCTTCGCCGCCGCCGCCGGCGTCGTGGGTGATCCGCTCACCTATTTCGTCGGCTCCGCCTCGGGCGGCGTCTGGAAGACCACCGACGGTGGCGTGAACTGGCGTCCGACCTTCGACGCGCACCCGGTGCAGTCGATCGGCGCGCTCGCCGTCGCGCGGTCCGACCGCAACGTCGTCTGGGCCGGCACCGGCGAGGCGCACATCCGCAGTCACATCTCGGTCGGGCAGGGGATCTACAAGTCCACCGACGGCGGTGAGAGCTGGCAACTGATGGGGCTCGAGAAGACGGCGCGCATCGCGCGGATCGTCATCCACCCCACCAACCCCGACATCGTGCTGGCCTGCGCGCTCGGCCACGCCTACGGGCCGCAGCAGGAGCGCGGCGTCTATCGCACCACCGACGGCGGCGCGACCTGGACCCGCGTCCTCTTCGTCGACGAGAACACCGGCTGCTCCGATCTCGCGATGGACGCGACGAACCCGCGCGTCCTCTTCGCGGGGATGTGGCAGGTCGAGATCCACACCTGGGGGCGCACCAGCGGCGGCCCCGGGAGCGGGCTCTTCGTCTCGCGCGACGGTGGCGTCACCTGGACGCGCCTCCGCGGCAACGGCCTCCCCACCAAGCCGCACGGCAAGGTGGCGCTCGGCCTCTCGCCCTCGGACCCGAACCGCGTCTACGTGATGATCGAGACGGGGGACGGGATCCCGTGGAACGGGCAGGAGACGGAGAGCGGGCAGCTCTGGCGTTCGGAGGATGGCGGCCGGCGCTGGGCGCTCGTCAGTCGCGACCGTAACGTGATGGGACGCGCGCACTACTACTCGCGGATGGCGGTCGCGCCGGATGATCCCGATGAGGCCTACTTCCTGACCGCATCGTACGCGAAGACGATCGATGGCGGGCGCACCGTGGAGGTGATCAGCCGCGGTCAGGCCCCCGGCGGCGACCACCACGACATCTGGATCGACCCGACGAACGCCGACCGGCAGATTGTCGCGCACGACCAAGGCCTCTCGATCACGCAGAACCGCGGGCGCAGCTGGTACCGTCAGCGCCTCAGCAACGCGCAGCTGTACCACGTCACGGTCGACAACAACATCCCGTACAACGTGCTGGGGAATAAGCAGGACGAGCCGACGTATCGCGGTCCGAGCAACTCGCGGCTCGCTGGCGGGCGGATCCTCCGCGGGATGTGGCACGCGGTGGGCGGCGGCGAGAGCGGGTGGGCCACCCCCGATCCGGTCGATCCGAACATCATCTGGTCCACCGCCTCGGGCTCGGGGATGGTCGGCGGCATCGTCGTCCGCTTCGAGGAGGATCGCCGGCAGTTCCGCACCGTCGAGGTGTGGCCGCAGCAGTCGAACGGACCGGCGGATGGCGTGAAGTACCGCTTCGTCTGGGATGCCCCGCTCACCATCTCCCCGTACGATCACAACACGATCTACACGGGGAGCCAGCACGTGCACCGCACGCGGAACGGCGGGCAGAGCTGGGAGGTCATCTCGCCGGACCTGACGCTCAACGACCGCTCGCGGATGGGGAGCTCGGGCGGCCTCACGCCTGACAACATCGGGGTCGAGTACGCGGGCGTGGTGTACGCGATCGCCGAGTCGCCGGTGGAGCAGGGCACCATCTGGGTGGGGACGAACGACGGGCTCGTCCAGCTCACGCGGGACGACGGAAAGACCTGGACCAACCTCACGCGGAACCTGCCCAACCTGCCGGTCTGGGGCTCCGTGCGGAGCATCCATCCCTCGAAGTACGACGCGGCAACCGCCTACCTGACGGTGGATTTCCACCAAGTCAACAACCGCGACCCGTTCGTGTATCGCACCACGGACTACGGTCGCACCTGGAAGGCGATCACCAATGGCCTGCCGCGTAACAACCTGAGTTACGCGAAGGTCATCCTTGAGGACCCGGTGCGTCGCGGGTTGCTCTACCTTGGGCTCGAGAACGGCATCTATGTGTCCTTCGACGCGGGGGAGAGTTGGCTCCCGCTGCAGAACGACCTCCCGGCGGCCCCCGTCTCCGGCATCCAGGTCCAGACGCACTTCAATGACCTCGTGATCTCGACCTACGGGCGCGGCTTCTATATCCTCGACGATGTCACGCCGCTGCAGCAGCTGACCCCTGAGGTGATGGGGGCGGCCGCGCATCTCTTCCAGCCGCGGGCCGCGTATCGCTTCCGGAACATCACGGCGCCGTCGAGCACCTACGATGACCCGACGACGGGGGAGGACCCCCAGTACGGTGCCTCGCTCAACTATTGGTTGAAGGCGCCGGTGGCGGAGGCGCCCAAGGTCGAGATCCTCGACGCGGCGGGCCGGGTGATCCGCACCCTCCGCGGCCCGAACGCGGCGGGGATCAACCGGCTCCACTGGGACCTGCGCGACGAGCCCGGGAAGGCGGTCCGGCTCCTCACCCCGCCGATGTACGTGCCCGATGTCGTCGTGCCCGCGGCAGGGCGCGAGGCCCCCGGCACCGCGCGCGTCTCCCTGCTGATGGCGCCGGGGACCTACACGGTGCGCCTCACCGTCGGTGGCGCGACGCAGACCCGGAGCCTCGAGGTCCGGAAGGACCCGAACTCGTCGGGCACGGTGGCGGAGATCGAACAGCAGTTGCGGATGACCGCGGCGATCCGCACCGAGATGGACCGGGCGGCCGACGCCGTGGCGCGCATCGAGTCGGTGCGGGTGCAGCTCGATGCGCTGGGCCGCGCGGTGACCGACGCCGAGGTGCGGCGGTCGGCACAGGCGCTCGGCGCGAAGCTCGTCGAAATCGAGATGAGCCTCGTGGATCTGCGGCTCACCGGGAACGGACAGGATGGCGTCCGCTTCGGTAGCAAGCTCATCGGGAAGCTCGGCTACCTCGCCAACGGGCTCGGCAACGCCGACTTCCGGCCCACCGACCAGCAGGTGGAGGTGCAGGGGATCCTCGGCCAGCAGCTGCGGGAGCAACTCACGGCGCTCGATGCGGTGCTCGTGGCGGATCTGGGGGCGCTCAACGCGCTGCTGCGGCAGAAGGGGATCTCGCACGTGGGTGGGGCACCGGCGATCGTGCCCTGAGCCCCACCGGGCGGGGGTGAGAGCACTCCGCGCTCGGCCCGTCGTAGCAGGCGCATTCCAGGCGGCCCCCGTCCCGACTCCGGGGCGGGGGCCGTCATCTCTTGACAGCATTGCTGGACAGCCGCATCGTTTGTTCGGTTGTCGAACAAAGCAGGGTGTTGGCCGCCCTGCCGGCAGGTGGTGTCCGGATCCCCTCTCCTGGAGTCCCTCATGCGTTCCCCCCGCCTCTCCGCCGCCCTCCTTGCGGCCGTCCTCTCCCTCTCCGCCTGCGAACGCGAGGGTGGGACCGGTCCCGCCCCGATGCCGAACGACCCGACGGTCTTCACCGATGGGTTCGGCGAGGGGGTGTCGTGGCAGGCCTTCCAGGGCTCGCTGCTGACCGCGATGTCGATCGACAACGCGGTCAAGTACCGCGGATCGGCGTCGCTCAAGATCACGATCCCTGACGCCGGGGACCCGAACGCCGGGTATTCTGGTGGCGCGTTCGTCTCGGACGTCGCGCGCGACTTCTCCACCTACGACGTCGTGTCGTTCTGGGCCAAGGCGAGCGTCGCCGCGACCCTCAACGTCGCCGGTCTCGGCAATGACAACACCGGGACCTCGAAGTACACCGCCGAGCGCACGGACCTCGCGTTGACGACGGCGTGGCAGAAGTACACGATTGCCATCCCGTTGGCGTCGAAGCTCACGGTGGAGAAGGGCCTCTTCTTCTTCGCCGAGGGCCCCGAGGCGGGGAAGGGGTACACGCTCTGGCTCGATGACATCCAGTTCGAGACGCTGGGCACGCTGACCAATCCGCGGCCGGCGATTACCGGCGGGACGTATGAGCAGGAGGTCGGAGACTCTCGGACGATCGTCGGGACGACGCTCACCGTCGCGGTGGGCGGGGTCGACCAGACCGTCGCCGCGTCGTCGGGCTACTTCACCTTCAGCTCCTCCAACACCGCCGTCGCGACGGTCACGAACGGCGTGATCAGCGTCGCCGCGCCTGGCGCGGCGACCATCACCGGCAGCTTGGGCGCCGTCTCGGCCGCCGGCAGCATCGCCCTCACCGCAGCCGCCCCGCCGGCGGTCGCCGCGCCGACCCCGTCGCGGCTCGCGGCGAACGTGATCTCGCTCTTCAGCGGCGGCTACACGAACCGGACGATCGACACCTGGTCGGCGACCTGGGACGTTGCTGACGTCGCGGATGTGACGATCGCCGGCAACGCCACGAAGAAGTACAGCAACCTGTCGTACGCGGGGATCGAGTTCACGACGGCGCCGATCGACGCGACGCAGATGACCGGCCTCCACCTCGATCTCTGGGTGACGCAGGCCGCCGGCTTCAAGATCAAGCTCGTCGACTTCGGCGCCAATGGCGTCTTCGGCGGCGGCGATGACAAGGAGCACGAGGTCACGCTGAACAGCAGCTCGTCCCCGGCGATCACCACCGGGGCGTGGAACTCCGTCGACATCCCCTTCTCGGCGTTCACCGGCCTGACCACCCGCGGCAAGCTCGCGCAGATGATCATCGCCGGGAGCCCGACGGCGTATCTCGACAACGTCTACTTCTACAAGATCCCGCCGCCGCCGGGCCCGACCGCTGCGGCCGCGACGCCGACGAATCCGGCCGCTGGCGTGATCTCCCTCTTCAGCAACGCGTACACGGACCGGGTGGGAACCACGTGGTCGACGGTGTGGGACCAGGCCGACGTCGCCGACGTGCAGGTGGCCGGCGACGACGTGAAGAAGTACACGAATCTGGTCTTCGCGGGCATCGAGCCCGCATCGCCGATCGATGCCTCCGGGATGTCGACCCTGAACTTCGACCTTTGGACGCCGGACTCCATCTCCGGGACGTCGTCGTTCAAGGTCAAGCTCGTCGACTTCGGGGCCAACGGGAGCTTCGGCGGCGGGGATGACACCGAGCACGAGCTCACCTTCACCCCGACCTCCACGCCGGCGTTGACCAACGGCAGCTGGGTGCGGTTCGCGATTCCGCTGACGAACTTCACCGGGCTCACCTCGCGGGCGAAGCTCGCGCAGATGATCCTCGTGAGCACGATGCCGACGGTGTATCTCGACAACATCTTCTTCTCGGCCGATGCGCCGGCGGTGGCCGCACCGACGCCGACGAAGGCGGCGGGCGACGTCATCTCGCTCTTCAGCAACGCGTACACGAACCGCACCGTGGATACCTGGTCGGCGGCGTGGGACCAGGCGGACGTGTCCGACGTGAGCATCGCTGGCAACAGCACGAAGAAGTACTCGGGCCTCGTCTTCGCGGGGATCGAGTTCACCACCGCGACGATCGACGCGTCGGAGATGACGCACTTCTCCTTCGACCTCTGGACCCCGGAGGCGACGGCGGCGCCGGCCGAGTTCAAGGTCAAGCTCGTCGACTTCGGCGCGAACAATGCGTTCGGCGGCGGGGATGACAAGGAGCAGGAGCTGGTCTTCTCGGCGACGTCCACCCCGGCGCTCGAGACGGGGAGCTGGGTCACCTTCGACATCCCGCTGAGCGCCTTCACCGGGCTGACCACCCGACGGAACCTGGCGCAGCTGATCATCGTCAGCGCGCCGAGCGCGCGGACGCTCTTCATCGACAACATGTACTTCTATAAGGCGCCGGCGCCGTCGGGACCTCAGGTCTCCGCGGCGGCTCCGACCGGGGCAGCGGCGTCGGTCATCTCGCTCTTCTCGAACGCGTACACGAACCGGCCGAACACCACCTGGTCGACGGTGTGGGACCAGGCCGACGTCACCGACGTCGCGGTCGGGTCCGACAGCGTCAAGAAGTACTCGAACCTCGTCTTCGCGGGGATCGAACCGGCCGCGCCGGTCAACGCCGGGGCGATGACGCACTTCAACTTCGATCTCTGGACGCCGGACGCCGTGACCGGCACCTCGACCTTCAAGCTCAAGCTCGTCGACTGGGGGGCCGGCGGCTCCTTCGGCGGCGGCGATGACACCGAGCACGAGCTGACCTTCACCACCAGCTCCTCTCCGGCGCTCGCGACGGGGACCTGGGTCCGCTTCAAGGTCCCGCTTTCGAGCTTCACGGGGATGACGGGCCAGACGAGCATCGCCCAGTTCATCATCTCGGGTTCGCTCGGGACGGTCTACCTCGACAACATCTATTTCTCGGCGGATGCGCCGGCGATCGCCGCACCGACCCCGACGTATGCCGCGGGTGACGTGATCTCGCTCTTCAGCAACGCCTACACCAATCAGAACGTGAACACCTGGTCGGCGGAGTGGGATTCGGCCGACCTCGCGGACGTGCAGGTGGCCGGGAACGACGTCAAGAAGTACTCGAACCTGGTGTTCGCCGGCATCGAGTTCACCTCGTCGACCGTCAACGCGACCGCGATGACGCACTTCTCGTTCGATCTCTGGACGCCCGAGGCGACGACGGCCGCCTCGGAGGTCAAGGTGAAGCTCGTCGACTTCGGCACGAACAACGCCTTTGGCGGCGGTGATGACAAGGAGCACGAGCTCGTCTTCTCCACCACCTCCACCCCGGCGCTCGCCGGCGGGGCGTGGGTGACCTTCAACATCCCGCTGGCGCAGTTCACCGGCCTCACGACCCGCGGCAACCTGGCCCAGCTGATCCTCGTGAGCGCCCCGAGCGCTCGCACCGTCTTCATCGACAACGTCCTGTTCCACAAGTAGGCTTCAGGGCATGGCGCCCGCCGTGCCGCTGGTGAGACGATGACCCGGTCTCCGGGTCCCCGGGTGGGCGCGTCGGACTTCCGTCCGGCGCGCCCACCGTCGTTGGCGGACGCCGTCCTGCGGCTTATCTGGGACGAGGAACGCATCTCTCGGGCCGACATCGCCCGGCGGACCGGCCTCTCCCGGTCCACCGTCTCTGAAATCGTGGAGACCCTTCTCGCCACCGGCCTCGTCTCGGAGGCCGGGGTCGGGGACTCGCGTGGCGGGCGCCGCCCGATCGTCCTCGAGTTCCAGGACGCGGCCGGGGTGGTCCTCGGTGTCGACATGGGGGCGGCGCATGTCGCGGTGATCCTGACCGACCTTCGGGGACGGATCCTCGCCGCCGAGCGGACGGCGCATCCGGTGCAGGGGGATCCGGACGGGGCTCGGGCGTTCATCCGTCGCCTCGTCGAGACCTGCCTCGCCGCCGTGGGGCCGCTCTCGGCGCGTCGGCTCATCGGCGTCGGGATCGGCGTCCCCAGCCCGGTGGACGTCCGGCACCCCGATCGGCTCTCGCCGGTCGCGATGCCCGCGTGGGAGGGGCGGCACGGCCTCGACACCCTCCTCGCGAACCTCGGCGTCCCGATCCTCGTCGACAACGACGCCAACCTGGGCGCGCTCGCCGAACGCTGGTGGGGCGCGGCACAGGGGCTCGATCACTTCGCCTACATCAAGATCGCCACCGGAATCGGGGCCGGGCACGTCATCGACGGCCGGATCCACCGCGGGGCGAGCGGCGTGGGTGGCGAGATCGGACACGTCGCGATCGACCCGCGCGGCGAAACCTGTAACTGCGGGAATCGCGGCTGCCTCACCACCTTCGTCGGGGCGCCCGCGCTGGCGGCACGGATCCAGGCGCTCCGGCCCGTCTATCCGCAGAGCCTCCTTGCTGACGGTCCGCCGACCGTCGCGCGGCTCGAGGAGGCGGCACGCGCCGACGATCCGCTCGCCCTGCAGGTGATCCACGAGGTCGCCGAGCACCTGGGCGTCGCGATCGCCGGGATGCTCAACCTCCTCAACCCGGCGGCCGTCATCCTCGGAGGGCGGATCGCCGGCCTCGGGGAGAAACTCATCGCGCCGCTGCGCGCCACGGCGCTCCGGCGCACCTTCGTGCCGGCCGCAGCCGCGACGGAGATCCGCGCCAGCACGCTCGGCTCCCACGGAATCGCCCTCGGGGCCGCGACCCTCGTCCTCGACGCCGCGTTGCGCGATCCGCGACTCTTCCGGCCCGTCGCGCGAGCACGAACCGGCGGCTGAGCCCTAGGCCGCGGCCCGCCGCCGCTCCAGCTCGGCGCGGACCTCGTAGGCTTTCGCTTCGGTGAGCGGGTATCCCGCCATCACCCAGATGGCGACGCCCGACGCGAGGAAGGGAATCCAGACGTCAGCGACGCGCAGGAGGTAGAGCGTCCGCGCCGACTGGGCGCCACCGAGCGCCACGTCGAACCCCGTCGCGTTGAGCACCACCCCGCCGAGCGCCAGCGCGACCGCCATCCCGACCTTCACGACCCACCAGAAGATCGAGCCGAACATCCCCTCCCGGCGCTGCCGCGTCGCGAGCTCGTCCGTGTCGACGACGTCGGCCATCATCGCCCCCATCAGGGTGAAGAGGCCGCCGAGTCCGAAGGCGAGGAAGGGCGCCGGGACGAGGAGGAGCCAGGGGCGCGCCGGGTCGTAGCAGACCCATTTGAGGGCGTAGCCGACCATCGAGAGGGCGGTGGAGACGAAGAAGGCGCGCTGCTTGCCGATCCGCGTCGCGAGCCAGGTGATCAGGGCGATGACGCCGAAGGTCGAGATGGCGCCGAGGGTGCCGGCGTAGCCGGTGTAGCGCGCGCCGAGCTCCTGGTTCCCGCCGAAGACGTAGTAAATCACCACGTACGACTGGAACGACGAGATCATGATGAAGCCGTTGAACACGAGAAAGGTGGCGATGCAGAGCCGGAGATAGGGCCCCGTGCGCAGCGTCGCGGCGAAGCCGCGGAAGAACTCCCGGGTGTTCCGCTGGACCGCGGCCCACGCCCCCGCCGTCGCCTGTGCCGCTGGCGCCGCGGCGGTCGCCGCCGCCGTCACCATCCGTTCACGCAGGACGATGGCGGGGATCACGCCCACCACGCAGGCCACGATCCCCACGCCGATGGCGAGTCCGCGCGCGCCGTCGGCGGGCGTGGGGAACCACGCCGTGTTCGTCATGATCCAGAGGAACCAGGGGGAGACGAGGTAGGCGAGCTGCGCGATGAAGTTCTGCACGCCCATCAGCCGCGTGCGCTCGTGGTAGTCCGGCGTCAATTCGTAGCCGAGGGCGACCCACGGCGTCGCGAAGATCGTGTACCCGACGTAGAAGATCGTCGAGCCGATCGTGAAGTACCAGAAATACCAGAGCTCGCTCTTCCCGACGGGGAGGAGCCAGAGGGCGATGAAGGAGAGGCCGGAGAAGAGCGCGCCGATGAAGATGTATGGCCGCCGCCGGCCCCACCGTGAGCGCGTCCCGTCGGAGATGAATCCCATGATGGGATCCGTCAGCGCATCGGTGACGCGGGGGAGGGCGCTGGCGAGCCCGACCAAGGCGGGGTTCATCCCGAAGCCGAGGTTCAGGATGATGAGCATCCCGCCGATCGCGGCGGCGAGGGTGTTGTTGACGAAGCCGCCGAGGCCGTACGCCACCTTGTGCGCGAACGGGATCCGGTCGGCCTCCGGCGTCACGTGCCGCGGTGTCTCGGGCCCGGTCGACGGGCCGAGGCGACGGTGCCACGCGGAGAGAGCGACCCGGAAGAGCCCGATGCGTCGCGGCGAGGACTGGCTCATCGGATCTCCTGATAGACGCGGACCCAATCCACGAGCAGGGTCTGCGGGAACACGGTCGACCCATCCGGCGGACCGATGAAGTTCCCGCCCACGGCGAGATTCAGAATGATGAAGAATTCGTGGTCGAAGACCCAATCCCCGGGCTGGTCGCCCTTCGCCACGACGTGGTAGAGGGTATCGTCGAGGTAGAACCGGATGTCCCGCGGGCTCCAGTCGACGCGGTAGACGTGGAAGTCGGTGTCGAGCCGTCCGTCGAGGAGCGTGTACTTCCGTGTGACCGCCGCGCCCCCCGAGTAGCCCGGGCCGTGCAAGGACCCGTGCACGATGCTCGGCTCCTGCCCGCGATACTCCATGATGTCGATCTCGCCCGACCGCGGCCAGCCCACGGTCGGGAAGTTCGCGCCGAGCATCCAGAAGGCGGGCCAGAGCCCCTTGCCCGTCGGCATCCGCATCCGGGCCTCGAAGCGCCCGTAGCGGAACTGCTTCCGCCCGAGGGTCTTCAGACGCGCGGAGGTGTAGCCGCGATTGAGATACGATTCCTGACGCGCGGTGATGGCCAGGTGACCTTCCCCGTCGAGGGCGGAGTTCGCCCGCCGATCGGTGTCGAATTCGAGTTGCGCGTTCCCCCAGTCGGTGCCGATGTCCGCGATCCAGACCTGCGGGTCGGGTGCCGCGCCGGCCGCTCCCTCGAACTCATCCGACCAGACGAGTGAATACTCAGGCTCGGTCGCGCCGGAGCAGGCGGCGAGGAGGAGGCAGAGGCTCAGGAGGGCAGGGCGACGGCGCACAGGAGGGCGGGTGAGGGGAAGGGGCAGTGCGCGACGCCGCGCTCAGCGCGGCGTGAGGCCGTGGCCACGCGGGAACCGGACGGGCGCCCGCCCGTCAGGCGCGGGCGCCGTGGCCGGCCAGTCGAGCGGGAGCACACCGGTGAACGGGTGGGCGCCGAACAGGACGTCGGCGACCCCGGCGCCCTCCGAACCCGGCAACCAGCCCGCGATGAACGCCTGTGACGCGGCCAGTTCGCGGTCCACCAGCAGCGGACGGCCGGAGAGGAGGATCGTGACCACCGGGATCCCCTTGGCCCGGATCGCCTCGATCGTCGCGAGGTCCTCCGGATGCCGCGTCGCAAGCTCCAACGTGGTGCCGTACGGCTCGAGGTTCACGGTGAAGAGCCCACCGGGAAGAGGCGGAGTGATCCGCCCCCCCGGACGAATGTCCCCCATCCCCTCGGCGTACGGCATCTCGCCGATCACTACCACCGCCACATCGTGCTGCGTCGGGTCGGCCGCGGACCCATCCATGCTGAGCGTCGCCGCCGGCGCCACGGCACGGATGCCCTGCCAGATCGACGTCCCGCCGACGATCGCATCGTTCCCGTGCGTCCCCTGCCACGCGGCGCTGAAGCCGCCGCACTGATGGCTGATGTCGTCGGCGTGCTTGCCCGCGACGAGGATGCGCTGTCCAGCGCGCAGCGGCAGCACGTCGCCCGCGTGTGCGAGCAGCACCTGCGATCGACGCACCGCCTCGCGCGCCACGGCACGATGCGCGGCGCTCCCGAACGTCTCGCTCTCCGCCCACGGGCGCTCCGCCGGCCGGACGCGGTCGAGGAGGCCGGCCCGCACCTTCACGCGGAGGATCCGCCGCACCGCATCGTCGATGCGGGCCATCGGGATCGCGCCCGACGCGACGCCGGCGGCGAGGCCGGTGAGCCGCCGACGCCAATCGGCGGCGCACATCAGCATGTCGACGCCCGCGTTCACCGCGAGCACGATCGCCTGGTCGAGATCGGCCGCCACCTGATCGACGCCGTCCCAGTCGGAGACGACGAGGCCGCTGAAGCCGAGCCGCTCCTTGAGCACCCCGGTCAGCAGCGCACCGTGCGCGTGGCACTTCGTCCCGTTGACGCTGTTGAAGGACACCATCACCGTCTGCACCCCGGCGTGCAGTGCGGCACGGTACGGTGGGAGATGCGTGTGTTCGAGGGCCTCGGGGGAGAGCGCCGCATCCCCCTGGTCGATCCCCTCCGTCGTCGCGCCATCGCCGATCCAGTGCTTGGCGCAGGCGAGGACGCCATCGTCATCGAGGGTGCCCTGCATCCCACGCACGAACGCCTCGGCGTACGCGGCGACGAGCGCGGGATCGTCGGAGAAACTCTCGTAGGTGCGGCCCCACTGTACGTTTTGCACGACGGCGAGCGTCGGGGCGAAGTTCCAGTCGAGTCCCGTGGCGAGAACCTCGCGCGCGCAGATGCGCGCAAGCCGCTCGATGAGCTCCGGATCCCGGGCCGCCCCGAGGCCGATGTGATGCGGGAAGATCGTCGCGCCGCGCACGTTGGCGTGGCCGTGCACCGCATCGACCGCGTACAGGAGCGGGATCGCGGCGCGGTCGTCCGTCGGGTCGGTCGAGGCGGCCCAGAGGGCGTCGTTGAGCGCGACCCAGTCGGCCGGGGTGTTGGCGCCGGGCACCGAGCCCGACCCGCTCAAGACGGCGCCGAGGTGATACGCGCGGACGTCTTCGGGGGTCGTCGATGCGCGCTCGCTCATCATCATCTGCCCGAGCTTCTCCTCGAGCCGCAGGCGGGCGAGGATCGCCTCGACGCGCTCCTCGACCGCCGCGGGGGCGGTCGGGCGGGGGAGGGTGGGCGCGCTCACCAGGCCACCGTCAGGTAGCTGCGGAGCTCCCACTCGCGCCCGAGCGGGAAGCCGGGGGCACCTGCGTCGCACACGGTGTCGCCGGCGGCATTCGTCGTGGTCGTCGGGCAGTAGCGCGGGGAGTAGCGATCGAGGGTCCGCCAGGTGCCGCGGATCCCGAACTTCGTCTCGGGGAGGTCGAACCACTGCGGCTTGCCGAAGACGTAGGCGACGTCGGCCATCAGCTGCGTCGGGAAGGTGAGGTTGAAGTCGCGATGGTAGTCGTAGGGCCCGAAGTCGTTGAACTTGGCGGCACCGATGATCTTGAGCGGGCCCGAGACGAGCCGCAGGTCGCCACCGGCGCGCGTGACCAGCCGCTGGCTGTCGCCATTCGGTTCGGCCTTCCCGCCGTACGCGTTCACGATGAAGCGGAGGTCGCGGCCCACGCGGGCGATGGTGCGCGCCCGGATCTCCCAGAGGTCGCGCCCCGGCGTCGAGGCGGGGAAGGCGAATGGGGTGCGGCCGTCGGCGAGGATGCCGATCGCCGCATCCATCCCCGTCGGCATGTGCTTGTACGTGTAGGCGACGCTCGCCGCGAAGCGTGCGTCCTCGCGGACGTCATTGTCCCACTGATACATCCAGGTCGCGGGCGTCGGATCCCACGTCAGCAAGAGCTCGCCCGCCGCCATCTCCCGGTTCGCCCGCACGACAAACGGGTCACGCAGTACGTTCCGCAGGCGCGCCGGGGCGGGGGCGCCACGCGGGATCGGCCCCACGAGCGGCTGCTGCACGAGAATGTTCGGGGCGATCTGCAGGTTGCCGATGGAATAGGTCAGCCCGGTCATCGCGTTCCACTGATTGCTCATCCCCGTGTCGCGGAGCCACCACCCGGTGAAGGTCTGCACCGCGGTGGGCCCGCCATCGGCCACGAGCCCCATCAGGGCGCCCTGCGCATACCAGTTCACGCGACCGCGAGAGAACGACAGCTTCGCCTTCGCGCCGAACGCATCGCTCGGCCGGATCTCGTCGCCGAGCACCTGGTAGCTCCCGGGTGCGCCCTCGACGCGCTGGAAGGTCTCGCCGACGCGCGTGGACCCCGCCCAGATGCCACCGACGTCGACGCCCACGCCGAGCAGGGTGGTGGCGAGGTGCAGGGAGAGGCGCCGCGTGGGCGGCAGCGGGATCGCGAGAGAGCTCGTCGTCGCGCCGGCCGGGATGCGCGCGAGGTCCTCGTGGTAGAGGCCCGTGACATCGATGCCGGCGATGCGCCGCCGGTACTTGAAGAGCGCGGCGGGGTTGGCGCCCCACCAGAGCTCTGGGCCGATCGCGACCTTCAGGCCCTCGAGGGCGCGCTTCCCGGCGATCTCCATGCCGAGCGGTGCCACCGCATTGTAGGTGTCGATGTTCCGGCCGTAGTTCGCTTCGCGATAGACGCCGAAGAAGTCGCCCTCGTAGCCCCAGTGGTAGTGGCCCGAGCGATTGAACGCCTCGAGACGGAAGTTGCGGGCGTCCCAGGTGACGTGCGCGCGGTACACCTTGAGCCGCTCCAGGCCATCGGTCGCGACGCCGCCGCCGGAGGTCAGCGCGAGCGTCCGTGAGCGGCCGCGGTTCTCGTAGAAGATCTCGTCAATCGGGTTTTCAGGGACGTGGCCGAGCACGTTCACCGCGAGGGTGGCCTGCAGGCGCTCCGAGGGCTTGGCCTCGAGCTCGACGAAGTACGACTCCATCCGGTCAAAGCCCCGGAAGGCGGGGCGGTCGGTGGGGCTCGGTGTGTCGGCGCTGGGTGTCCGGATCGCGGAGCCGCCCGTCGCGAAGTTCGTGAGCTCGAGCCGCATCCCCTTCAGGCGGAGGGGGGCCGATTCCGCGCCGGCGCCGGCGCGCTCGGCACGCGCCTGCGCGGTGAGCGCGCCGGGGTCGATGGCCGCGAACTGTGCCCGCAGCGAGGCGCGCGTCGTCCCCGGCGCGTAGGGGTCGAGGGCGTGGATGCGCTGCAGCGCATAGTAGGCGGCGCGCGGGTACAGGTCGAAGAGCCCGCGGGTATCCGGTGGCCCCTTGGCCACGATGCCCCACCACTCTTCATTCATGTTGTTCTCGCCGCGCACGAAATCGTGCGGGTAGGCGTCCGCGGGCCACGAGGCATTGACGTCGTGGATGTCGAGTCGCGATTCCTGGCCGAACTTCCACCAGCCGTCGCTCCACTGGAAGGTGAAGCCGCCGATCGCATTCCCGGGACGTCCCTGACCGGCGGCGTGCCCGTAGATCTCCTCCCACTGCGAGATGAGATAGCGCGCCTGCGCCTCCTGATCTTCGCGTCCCTCCCGCTCGTTCCACGCGTCCGCGCCGAACTCGGTGAAGAGGACCGGGATCCCGAGCTTCGCCTCGACCACGTCGAAGAAGTCGCGGAAGGAGGCGCCGCGATAGACGTTCGATCCGAGGATGTCGATCCCCTTCGCCTCCTGCGCGATGAGATCGATGTACTGCAGGTCGCCGTTGGCGTAGGCCACCGGATGCGCCGGGTCCGCCGCCTTCACGGCGCGCGCGACTTCGCCGACGAGCGAGTAGAGATAGCGCGCCCGGGCCGCGTCCCGCTCACCGACCGGGAGCGCCTCGGTCTCGGCTGAGCGCCAGCTCAGGCCGTAGTTGTTCTCGTTGCCGAGGAGCCAGAGGAGGAGGCCCGGCGTCCCGCGGAATTCCTGGACCAGCGCCATCACCTCGGCGGTGATCGCCGCCCGGACGCGTGGGTTGGAGTAGTCGGTCTGCGGCTGGTAAACGCCGTCGATCGTGACGCCGTAGCGTCCCAGCGCGTGGTTCAGGACCGTGTGGATCCCGTACGTCTCATAGATGTACTTGATCCAGCGCGGCGGGATGCCGGCGTAGACGCGGATCGCGTTGCCCCCCATCCGCCGGACGAGGGACATCTCCCGCTCGAGCGCCTCGATGATGAAGGCATCCGGCTGGGTCCAGAGCGCGTACGCGTAGTTCTCCCCAATCGGGATGTAGTCCCAGTTGACGCCGTTGATCATCAGGGGGCGTCCCCCGACGGTGAGCCGGAGTCCGGTCGAGTCACGGACGACGCGCACTGGCGCGTCCGGGGACTGCGCCGACGACGGCCGGGGGATCGCCCCCACCGCCAGACTGCCGACCAACAGGAACCGCCGCGCCAGATGCGACCACATGGGGGGACCTCCGCGCGCACGCGGGGGAGGGGAGATGGCAGGCTTTGTTCGGTAAGGGAACAAAGTGCAACCGGGCCTCGGAGCCCGTCAAGATGACGCGGGGACCATCCGCCCGTTCCGCGTCGCCGTGCCATCGGGTAGAATCTACGGCGTATGATGCGCTTGCTTACGTCCTGTTGATCTGATGCGGCTCACTGCGTACCGCGTCGCGGTCGTCACCCTCCTCGTCGGCTCGACGGCGTGCCGGGCGCCCGGCGTCGCCACGGGACCGCGTCCGCTGCCCGCCCCGGCCGCCCCCGCACGCGGTGTCGGAACCGTCGACGCGACCGTACCAACCGAGGTCGCCGCCAGCGACACTCTCACCGGCTTCCCTGAGACCCCGGTGGTCCCGACCGTCGGCCCCTCCAGCGCCGCCGCGATCGCAGACGCCGTCGCCGATTCCATCCGGCATCCGTACACGACCGCCGACGTTGCGTTCATGTCGGGGATGATCGGCCATCACGCGCAGGCCATCGCGATGGCGCGTCTCGCCCCGGAGCGGGCGGGGACGGAGGCCATCCGCACCCTCGCCGCCCGCATCATCAATGCGCAGGTCGACGAGATCCGCACGATGCAGAGCTGGCTCGCCGACCGCCGACAGCCGGTGCCCCCCGCCAATCCGAACGGGATGACGCACGAGATGGGGGGGATGACCCACACGATGTTGATGCCGGGGATGCTCACGCCCGCGCAGGTGGCGGAGCTCGCCCGCAGTCGCGGCGCCGACTTCGACGAGCGGTTCCTCCGCTTCATGATCCAACATCACCGCGGCGCCACCGCGATGGTGCGGCAACTCTTCTCCGCCCCCGGGGCCGGCGAGGACGAGCTGGTGTTCAAGTTCGCCTCCGACGTCAATGTGGATCAGTCCACGGAGATCGCGCGGATGGAGCAGATGCTGGTCGCCGTCGTCCTGCAGCGCGGCCTCCCGTGAGCCGCGGCCGGATGCCCCTTCACCGTTTCACCCGTTTCACCCGTTCCCCTCGTCCAGGAGTGTCGGAAATGTCGTTCTCGCTCTCCCACCGCTTGCGCGGTGGCCTTCTTCTCGGGCTCGGTGTTGCCCTCGGGGCCTGCGCCCCCGGTGGCGCCCCGACCCCTGCTGCGGCCCCCTCGCCCGATCCGCGCGTCGGGCTGCGCGCCGGTCTCTTCAACGCGGCGGAGGCCGCGTGGAACCTGCGGGTGGTGTCGAAGACGCCGTCGCCGGCGCCCTTCGCCGGCGAGACGAACTCCGACCTCGCCTTCACCGGCAAGTACGCCATCCAGGGCAACTACGCCGGCTACCAGGTGTGGGACCTGTCCAACCCCGCCCAGCCGGTCCTCGCGGCCTCGCTGCACTGCCCGGCGTCGCAGAGCGACGTATCGGTGTACGGCAACCTCCTCTTCGTCTCCGGCGAGGGGCTCTCGGGCCGTCTCGACTGCGGCACGCAGGGCGTTCGGGACACCGTGAGCAACATCCGGCTCCGTGGCCTCCGCATCTTCGACATCACGGACATCAAAAACCCGAAGAACGTCGCGAACGTGCAGACCTGCCGCGGGTCGCACACGCACACCGTGCTCGAGGACCCGAAGGACAAGGAGAACGTCTACGTCTACATCTCCGGCTCCGCGGGGATCCGCTCGCCGAACGAGCTCCCCGGCTGCGTGCGTGAGACGCCCGATGTGAACGCGAACTCGGCGCTCTTCCGCATCGAGGTCATCAAGATCCCGCTCGCGAACCCGGAGCGCGCCGCGATCGTGAGCTCGCCGCGCATCTTCAACGATCTCGTCGCGCCGCCGCGGCACGGCGAGGCGCCGGAGGACCGCGCCAACGCCGAGCGGATGATGGCGGCCGCCAAGGCGTCGGGGGCGTTCATGCTCGAGATCGAGGGCACGACGATGATCGCCCCGCCGCAGTTCACGCGCCCGTTGCTCGACAGCATCGTGCGTGCCCGCGGTGGGTCCGGCGCCGCGACGAGCCAAGACAGCGCCGCGCTCCGCGCCAACATCAATGACATCGTCGGGCGGATGGTCGGGATCACCCCGGCGCGCCGCAACGGCCCGCGCCCCGGCCCGACCCAGTGCCACGACATCACAGTCTACCCGGCGATCGGTCTCGCGGGCGGCGCCTGCGAGGGGTATGGTCTCCTGCTAGACATCACCGACCCGGTGAACCCGCGCCGCATCGGCGCCGTCGCCGACTCGAACTTCTCGTACTGGCACTCGGCGACCTTCAACAACGACGGGACGAAGATCCTCTTCACCGACGAATGGGGCGGCGGCGGCGGCCCGAAGTGCCGGGCCAGCGACCCGATGGCCTGGGGCGCTGACGCGATCTTCACGCTCGAGAACCGCACGATGACGTTCCAGAGCTACTACAAGCTGCCCGCCGCGCAGACCTCGATGGAGAACTGCGTCGCGCACAACGGGAAGCTCATCCCGATCCCCGGCCGCGACATCATGGTGCAGTCGTGGTATCAGGGCGGCATCTCCGTCTTCGACTGGACCGACGCCGCGCGCCCGGTCGAGATCGCCTTCCACGACCGCGGGCCGGTCGACTCCACCCGGATGGTGAGCGCCGGCTCCTGGTCGGTGTACTGGTACAACGGCCTCATCGTGAGCTCCGAGATCGCGCGTGGCCTCGACATCTTCGAGCTCACCCCGAGCGCGTATCTCACCAAGAACGAGATCGACGCGGCCAACACCGTGCGGTTCGCGCAGCTGAACCCGCAGGGCCAGCCGCAGATCGTCTGGCCGCCGAGCTTCGCGCTCAGCCGGGCCTACGTCGACCAGCTCGAGCGGTCGAGCGGGCTCCCGGCGCGTCGCATCGCGGACGTCCGGGCGAAGCTCGCCGCCGCCGAGGGGATGAGCGGCACGGCGCGGAGTGCGGCGCTGCACGCCCTCGGGGGGTCGCTCGACGCTGAGACCGGGTCGAGTGACGCGGCGAAGGTGAAGCGCCTCGCCGGGTCGGTCCACGCGCTCGCCTCGGCGAACTGACGATGGATAAGCGCGAGTTCCTCCGCACCATCGGGGGGGGCTCGCTCGGGCTCCTGATGGCGCCCGACCTGTGGGACCGGGTGGCGGGCATTTCGCCCGCCACCCTCGCCGCGGATGACCCGTTCTGGGACGGCATCCGCGCGAGCTACCGGCTCACGCCCGAGTATATCAACCTCGAGAGCGGGTATTTCTCGATGCAGGCGGAGCCGGTGCTCGAGGCGTTCGTGGGCCGCGTCCGGCGGCTGAACCTCGAGCACTCGCGGTACATGCGCACGGTGATGCGCGCCGACAAGGCGCGCGTCGCGGCGAAGCTCGCGGCGATGGCGGGATGCGGCGCCGACGAGCTCATCATCACCCGCAACACTACCGAAGGGTTGGACACCGTGATCGCCGGCCACGACTGGCAGGCTGGGGACGAGGCGGTGATGGCCTCGCACGACTACGGGGCGATGCTGGACCAGTTCACGCTCATGGCGCGTCGCCACGGGATCGTGAACCGCGTGGTCCAGATCCCCTTGCACCCACGCTCGGATGACGACGTGGTGGAGGCCTACGCTGCGGCGATCACGCCGCGAACACGGCTCCTCATGATCTGCCACATCGTCAACCTGACGGGGCAGGTGCTCCCGGTCCGGAAGGTGGCCGAGATGGCGCATGCGCGCGGCGTGGCAGTCTTAGTGGATGGGGCGCACGCCTTCGCGCAGCTCGACTATCGGATCCCCGACCTCGGGGCGGACTATTACGCCGCGTCGTTGCATAAGTGGCTCGGGGCGCCCCTCGGGGCGGGACTGCTCTACGTGCGGAAGGACCGCGTGAAGGCCCTCTGGCCGATGTTCGGGGACGAGGGGTTCGCGGACGACGATATCCGGAAGCTCAACCACACGGGGACCCATCCCTGCCACACTGACCTCGGCATCGAGGATGCGATCGCCTTCCACGAGCGCGTCGGGCTCGCGCGAAAGGAGGCGCGGCTCCGGTACCTGCAGGCGTACTGGACGGCGCAGGTGCGGGGGCGGCCACGGATCGTGTTGAACACGCCGGCGGATCCGGCTCGAACCTGCGCCATCGCCAACGTGGGAGTCGAGGGGGTGACGCCGGGGGAGCTGGCGCGGCGCCTCCTCGAGGAGCATCGCATCTGGACCGTGGCGATCGACCGGCCCGAGGCGGGGATTCGGGGGGTTCGCATCACCCCGCACCTGTTCACGACGACCGCGGAGCTCGATTCGCTGGTGGGGGCGCTCGGGGCGATCGCGGGGCGCGCGTGACAGGTTGGACACCCGGTCCGAGCGATGCTCGGGCCGGGCCGTTGTCACGGCGCCAACAGGAACCGCAGCGGCGTCTCCACCCGCTGCCGCCAAGCGCGCTCCGTGTGGTCCGCGCCCTCGAATAGCCGCGTCTGGAGTCGCGGAGCGGTGTACCCCTTCGCGCGGAAGACCGCCTCGGCCTTCGTCTGCAATTCGCCGTACGTGGCGTCCAATGACAGCGTCCCCCGGTCGAGATAGACGCGATGCGTCGCGGGGTCGGGCAGCTCTTGCCCGAGGTAGTCGATCAGCGCCCCTTCGCCGGCGGGCCAATGCGTCGACAGCGCCGCCGCCGCGCCGAACACCTCGGGATACTCGGTCAGTCCGTAGAGGGAGATCACGCCCCCCATGCTCGATCCCATCAGCATCGTGTCGTCGCGGCCTGGGCGAGTCCGGAAGGTGCGGTCGATGTACGGCTTCAGTTCCATCACAAGGAACCGAAGATAGGCGTCGCCCAGCGGTCGGCCGGTGATCGGTGGTAGCTCCGAGCCCATACTGAAAGCGCTGTCGGTCGCCGGAATCGCCTTGGTGGCCATGTACTCCTGCTGGCGACGCGACGAACTCCAGACGGCGACCACGATCGCCGGCCGCACCTGACGCTCCGCGATGAGGCGGCCCAACGATTCATCCACGGCCCAGTCGACCCCGCTGGAGGCGGCGGCGGGGTCGAAGACGTTCTGACCATCCTGAAGGTAGATGACCGGGTAGCGCGCGGCGGTGTCGCGCCCGTAGCCGGGTGGAAGCCAGACCTCCACATGACGTGACGAGACGTTCCGCGATGGGAATGCGCGAATCACCCGCCGGTCCCCGCTGACGCCGAGCGCTGGGCCCGGCACCTCACGGGCCGTGATGGGGAAGACGCACCCGGCCCGGCGCGGCAGCGCCACTACCACGGCATCGCCCTGAGGCTCCGGAGTGGCGCAGATCCCGAGGAGGTCCGCACCGGCGAGGCCGAGCGGGATCCGTAGCGTCGCGACGGCGGTGTCGTTGTTGATCGCCACCAGGGTGTTGCCGCGACGGTAGACCCACGCCTGTTCGGTCAGGAGGAGGGTCTCCGTTGCCTCGCCACGGAGGTCGGCCCGGTCGCCCCGGAGCTTCGTCAGGGCCTGCAGATGCGAAAAGAGCTGGTCCTCGTCCGGCGTGCGCCCGGTCGGTTCGAAGGCGTTCCGCGGATCATCCGCCCAGCCGCCCGGGAAGTCACGTCGATTGTCCGGTTCGCTGCCGCCGGGCATCCCGATCTCATCGCCGTAGTAGATCAGCGGGGTGCCTCGAGTCGTCATCAGGACGGTCCACGCGAGCTTCAGCCCGTCGAGGGTGGCCCGGGGATCGCCGGTGAAGCGTGGGACGTTGTGGAGGCCGAGGAAGGTGACCAGTGCCGCCGGGTCTTTATAGAGGCGGTCGCGGGCGAGCATTTGCGCCACGCCACGGATCGAGCCGCCTTCCTGGAAGGCCGACCGAAGCGAATAGAACAGCGGGAAATCGAAGAGGGCGTCCACCCCGGTGTCGACCCCGTCGAACTGGGGCACGCCCCCCTGGAAGAAGGCGGTCATCGTCGGGTCGCCGTCGACAACTTCGCCGACCACCTTGAGCGTCGGGAATTCTCGCTTGATCGCCTTCGTCCACTCGCGCCAGAAGGTGCGCGGCACGTAGGGCCACGTGTCCTGTCGGATGCCGTCGAGGCCGGTCACCCCGACCCACCAGAGGGTATTCTGAATCAGGTACTGCCGGACCTCTGGATCGTCTTGGTTGAGGTCAGGCAGGACGTCGATGAGCCAGCCGTCAAGCGTCCCCTCTCGCATCCGCGCCGAGGCGTTCGGGTCGGTGAGGGTCCAGGTCTGCCACACGTTGGCGAGATGGCGCTCGGCGGTGCCGTGGAACCAGGTCGGCGTCGGCGGGTCGGCGACCCACGGGTGGTACGGCCCCGTGTGATTCGCGACCATGTCCATCACGACTTTGAGCCCCTTCGCGTGGGCGGAATCGACGAGCGCGCGGTAGCCGCCGAGCGAGCCGAGATGTTCGTCGACCTCGTAGAAATCGACGGCGCCGTAACCGTGGTAGTCGGTGATCGGCTGTCCGTCGTACGTCTCCTTGCGATTGAGCCCGTCGTGGCTGTCGTAGACGGGGTTCATCCAGAGCGTGGTGACCCCGAGGTCCTTGAGGTAGCCGAGGTGTTGCTGGACGCCGGCGAGATCGCCGCCGTGGTAGTAACGGCCCTTCGAACGATCGAGGAGGCCGGCGCCACCGGGGTCGTCATTCGACGGGTCGCCGTTCGCGAAGCGGTCGGGCATCAGCAGGTACATCACGTCGTTCCGGTCGAAGCCGCGGAAGCGGCCGGTCCGGACGAGCGGGGGCAGGACCTCGAACGTCGCGCTGTCGCGGCCCGCGCTCGTCACGACGGCGAGCGCGTACCGACCGGGCTTCACCGTCGGGCCACCCGGGAGGGTGACGTCCGTGAAGAGGGTGGTCCCCGTCTCGCTGATCTTCACGTTGGTGCACCGCAGGGCGCCGCACTCGAGCCGGGCTCCGCCGAAATGTTTCCCGCGCATCATCACCCGCACGGGATTGACCGTGGAGCCCTGCCACCAACTCGGCGGGTCGGTCTGCAGGACCTCGGGCGCCTGGGCGAGGAGCGGCGCCCCGACACTCAGGAGTGCCGAGAGGGCAAGCAGGCGACGGAGCAGAGCCTGCGGAACGGTCATCTGGCGGCGTCGGTGCGGTCGACGAGCACGGCGGTGGGTGCGAAAGCGAGCACGAGAGATAGTCTAGTCGAAACGATTCCCGTACGCCGGCCGTTCCCGAGGGCGGCGCTCCGGAGCGTCATCCGCGCGAGTAATCCCAGGGCGGACGCGGCCGAGATGGATGTCACAAAGCAACGCCCCCCTAGCGCTGATACAGATGAACGAGCTCGCGGAGACGGTCGGCGATGGCTGGTGTCACCTGATCCCACGAGAACCGGAACTGCCAGTTCCCCTCGGGGCGGCCGGGGCGGTTCATCCGGGCCTCGCTGCCGAGGCCGAGGAGGTCCTGCATCGGGAAGAGCGCCGTGTCGGCCACCGACGCGAGGGCCTCGCGGATGAAGCGCCAGTGCACGTCGGTGCCGTCCCAGCCGAGGTAGCGCATCGCGAAGGCCTTCTCGCGCTGGACCTCCTCTGGGGTGCGGGTGGAGTCGCCGCCCCCGGTGGAGGCCCACCAGCCGACCATCGTGTCGTTGTCATGCGTACCGGTGTAGACGACGCGCTCGCGCGGATAGGTATGCGGCTGGAAATCATTCGCGCTGCCGTCGGTGCTGAAGGCGAACTGGAGGATGCTCATCCCGGGATACGCGTAGCGTTCGCGGAGGGCCTCCACCGCCGGCGTGATCACCCCGAGGTTCTCGGCGATGATCGGCACCGGGCCGAGGGCATCGGTGATCGCGTCGAAGAGCGCGTCGCCCGGCGCCTTCACCCAGCGGCCGTTCACTGCCGTCGTATCGTCGCCCGGGACCTCCCAGAACGACTCGAACCCCCGGAAATGGTCGATGCGGACGACGTCGAAGTTTGCGAACATCGCGCGCATCCGGCGGATCCACCAGCGGAACCCGTCGGCTTCCATCCGGTCCCACGCGTAGATGGGGTTTCCCCAGCGCTGGCCCGTGGCGCTGAAGTAGTCGGGGGGGACCCCCGCTTGCACGGCCGGGCGACCATCGGATCGGAGCCGGAACTGCTCGGGATTCGCCCAGACGTCCGCGGAGTCATGCGCGACGTAGATGGGGAGGTCGCCGATGAGCTGGATGCCGCGGCGGTTGGCCTCCCCCTTGAGGGCGCGGAACTGGAGGAAGAACAGGTGCTGCACCCGCCGGTGGTGCTCGATGTCATCGGCGAGGCGCGCCCGCGCAGCCGCGAGGGCCTCCGGCTGTCGCTGCGCCAGCGCGGGCTCCCAGTCGGTCCAGGCGACACCGCCGTGGGCCGTCTTGAGCGCCATGAAGAGCGCGAAATCGTCAAGCCACCACGCCTCCGCCTCGTAGAAGGCGCGAGCGGCGGCGTCGTCGGGCATCGCGCGCGTGTACTCGCGCAGCATCGCCTGCTTCGTCGGGATCACGCGCCCGAAGTCGACGGTGTGCGCCGGGAAGGTCGCGTCGCTCTCGCCAACGTGGACCAACAGCGGATTCCCCGCGAAGGCGCTGAAGCACTGGTACGGGGAATCACCATAGCCCGTGGGCCCGATCGGGAGCATCTGCCAGTAGCGCATCCCCGTGTACTGCAGGAGATCGAGGAAGCGGTAGCTGTCGAGTCCGAGGTCGCCGATCCCGCAGGGCCCGGGGAGCGAGGTGGGATGGAGGAGGACGCCGCCGGCGCGGGGGAGTCGCATCACCGGGTCGTGTCGAGCGTTCCCGCAGTGGCCGCCGCTCCCGGTCGCGGCGATTCCGCGAGCAGGGTGACGGAGCGCGGGGCGAGGGTGAGGATCGGGCTCTCCACGACGGTCGGGGAGTCCGGGTCGGCGAGACCGGTCGCGCTCTCCAGCACGAGCCGCCAGCGGTGCCCCGGCCGCGCCTCCGGGAGGTGCACGGCGACGGGACTCAGTCCGGGGTGCAGGGCGAGCAGCACCCGATCGGCGCCGTGGGCATCATCGGCCGTCAGGACGAGGGTCAGGGTCCGCACCTGGCCCTCGGTCCAGTCGCGCTGCTCCATCGGCGCCCCATCGGGGCGCCGCCAATCCACATCGGGGAGCCCGTCGTGGATGGTCTCGCGCGTCAGCCAGATGTCGGCGTGGATGGCCTGGTGCGCCTGCCGGACGGCGATCGCGCCGGCGGTGAAGCGCGCGAGGGCGTCGTCCGCCGTGGCCCAGTCGACCCACGTCGTCGCGTTGTCCTGCGCGTAGGCGTTGTTGTTCCCGCCCTGCGTGCGGCCGAGCTCGTCGCCCATCAGGAGCATCGGGGTGCCGCGCGAGCAGAGCAGGGTGGCGAGGAGGGCGCGGACGTCACGTTGGCGTGCCTCGCGCACCTCCGGGTCGTCGGTCGGGCCCTCGACCCCGTGGTTCCACGAGCGGTTGTCATCGGTCCCGTCCCGGTTCCCCTCGGCGTTCGCCGCGTTCCGCTTGTGCACGTAGCTGACGAGGTCGGCGAGGGTGAAGCCGTCATGCGCCGTCACGAAGTTCACCGAATCCGAGGGAGCACGGTGCCGGCCGCGGAAGAGATCCGGCGAGCCCACGACACGCGTGGCGAGCGCCCCGATCCCCTCGCCCGCGCCGCGCCAGAAGGTGCGCACCGCGTCGCGGTACGCATCGTTCCACTCCCCCCATCCCGGGGCGAAGCTCCCGAGCCGGTGTCCACCCGGTCCGATGTCCCACGGTTCGGCGACGTGCCGCAGCTCGCGGAGCAGCGGATCCTGCTGGATCGCCGCGAAGAGCGGCGCCTCCGCGTCGAACCCCTCGGCCCGCCGTCCGAGCGTCGTCGCGAGGTCGTAGCGGAAACCGTCGACGCCCGCCGCGAGCGCCCAGTGCCGCAGCGCGTCGAGCGCGAGACGCATCGGGATCGGCCGGTCGAGTGCGACGGTGTTCCCGCACCCGGTGTCATTCACGTAGCGATCGCGGTGCCCGGGGACGAGGCGGTAATACATCGCGTTGTCGAGGCCGCGCAGGGTGATTGTGGGGCCGTGCGCGTCCCCCTCCCCCGTATGGTTGAAGACGACGTCGAGGAGCACCTCGAGCCCGGCCGCCTGCAGCGTGGCGACCATCGCGCGCACCTCCGCCATCCCGCCGGGGGCGAGCGTCGGATCGGGGGCGAGCCAGGCGGCGGCGCTGTAGCGCCAGTAGTTCGTGAGCCCCGCGCGCGCGAGATGCGGCTCGTCGATGGCCGCGGCGAGGGGCATCAGCTCCACCGTCGTCACGCCGAGTTGCACGAGATGCTCGACGGCGGCGGGATGCGCGAGACCGGCGCAGGTGCCGCGCAGCGCCGGAGGCATCGCCGGATGCGTCGCGGTGAATCCCTTCACGTGCAGCTCGTACGTCACCGTGTGTTCCGCGGCGAAGCGTCGCGCGCGCCGCGCCGCGATGGCCTGCTCCATCGTCAGCACGCCGGCGGGCTCGACGATCGCCTTCGGCAGGAGGCGCGCCGAATCGCGCTCGTCCCGCGTGCCATCGGCATGCTGCCCGAGCAGGGTGGGGACGCAGGCGAAGGGGCGGTCGAGCCGCGTGGCGTAGGGATCCACGAGGAGTTTCGCCGGGTTGTAGCGATGGCCGTCGAGGGGGGCCCACGGGCCGTGCGCGCGGAACCCATACCGCGCCCCGGCGCCGAGGCCCGCGACCACCCCGTGGTGCACGTCACCGGCACGAGCGGCGAGCGGGACACGCACCACCTCGTCGTGGCCCGCCGCATCGAACACGCAGACCTCCACCCACTCGGCGTGCCGCGCCGCGACGGCGAAGGCCACACCGCCCTCGACGACCGTCGCCCCGAGCGGAGGGACCACGGTCACCGGCGACGTCCCGCGTCGGCGTGGAGCGCGCGGTAGAGCTCGGCGTAGTGCTGGGCCGGTGTCTCCCAGCCCACTGGCGTGGCCATCGCGCGGCGCTGCATCGCGAGCCAGGTGCGGCCATCCCGCCGCAGCCGGAGCGTGCGCTCGATCGCGAGCACGAGGTCGTCCACCGAGTCGGGGGTGAACACGATCCCCGTCCCGGCGCCGGTGGCGAGCGCCATCGGGTTCGCGTCGACGACCGTGTCCGCGAGCCCGCCCACCCGCGCGACCACGGGGATCGCGCCGTAGCGGAGCGCGCAGAGCTGCGTGAGACCACAGGGCTCGAAGCGCGAGGGGACGAGCAAGGCGTCCACCCCGGCCTGCACCTGATGCGCGAGGGCCTCGTCGTAGCCGAGGTGCACGGCGATGCGGCCCGGATGCGCGGCGGCGGCGGCTTGCAGGGCGCGCTCGAACTCGGCGTCGCCCGTGCCCACCACGACGAGCTGGGCACCGACACGCTCGATGGCGGGGAGCGCGGCGAGGAGGAGATCGATTCCCTTCTGCCAGGTGAGGCGGCTCACCAGCCCGAGCACGGGGGTCTCGGGGGCGATCGTGAGCCCGAGGCGGCCCTGGAGCGCCGCCGTGTTCCGACGTCGCGGGGCGATCCCCTTCGGATCATATGGCGCGGCGATGTGGGGATCGGTGCGTGGATCCCAAACCGTCGTGTCGATGCCGTTCAGGATCCCGGAGAGGACCGCCGCTCGTTCACGCAGGAGGCCGTCGAGCCCCATCCCGTGCGCCGCGGTACGGATCTCCGCCGAGTAGGTCGGCGAGACGGTCGTGAGACGGTCGGCGAGCGCGAGCCCCGCCTTGAGACACCCCACCTGCCCATAGTACTCCACCCCGTGCAGGCTGAAGGCCTCCGGCGGGAATCCGAGTGATGGGAAGGTGTCGGCGGGGAAGGTGCCCTGGAAGGCGAGATTGTGGACCGTCATCACCGTGCCCGGGCGGTGCTCCCCTGTCCCGAAGGCGAGGTAGGCGGGCGCGAGGCCCGCCTGCCAGTCGTGCGCATGGACGACGTCGGGCTGCCAGGTGGGGACGAGGCCGCGGCCGATGTCGGCGGCGACGCGGGCGAGCGCGGCGAAGCGCGCGAGGTTGTCGGGCCAGTCGCGGCCGGTGGCGTCGGCGTAGGGTCCGCCCGCGCGGGCGTAGAGATGGGGTGCGTCGAGGACGAGGAGGTCGAGGTCGCCGGCCGTCGCCTCGAGGAGCGTCGCCGGCCCGCCGAACCCGTGCGGCAGGCGCGCGACCTCGCGCACGTCGTGCAGCCGGTCGCGCACGGCGGGGTAGCCGGGGAGGAGCGTGCGCACGCGGATGTCGTGCGGCGCGAGCGCGGCGGGAAGCGCGCCGACGACGTCGGCGAGCCCCCCGGTCTTCACGAGCGGGAACGCCTCCGAGGCGACGGAAAGGACCTCGAGGACCGTCACGTGGCGAGGCGGTCGAGCATCGGCTGCGTGATCAGGCAGATGCCGTGCGGGGTCCGACGGAAACGTGCGGCATCGGCCTCGGGATCCTCGCCGACGATGAGCCCCGCGGGGATGCGTACGCCCTTATCGATCACGACGTCGCGGAGGCGCGCGCCGCGTGCGATGTCGACGTAGGGCAGCACGACGGCGTTCCGCAGCTGGCTGTGCGAGTGGACCTGCACGCCGGTGAAGAGCAACGAGCGGCTCACCGAGGCGCCGGAGACGATGCATCCGCCGGAGACGAGGGAGGAGACCGCCATCCCGCGGCGTCCGTCCTCGTCGTGCACGAACTTGGCGGGCGGCACGATCTCCGCGTGCGTCCAGATCGGCCAGTCGTGGTCGAAGAGGTCGAGGTGCGGCACGACGTCGGTGAGGCCGACGTTCGCCTCCCAGTACGCGTCGAGGGTCCCGACGTCGCGCCAGTAGGCCTCCGCCTCGCTCGAGGCGCGCACGCAGGAGTCGGTGAAGCGATGCGCGACCGCGTGCCCGTGGCGGACGAGGTACGGGATGATGTCCTTCCCGAAGTCACGCGAGGAGTGCGGGTCGGCGGCATCGCGGCGGAGCTGCTCGTGGAGGAACTCGCGGCGGAAGGCGTAGATCCCCATCGACGCGAGCGCGTAGCCCGGACGCGACGGCATCTCGGGCGGGATCGTCGGCTTCTCGACGAAGTCGATGATGCGGTCCTCGGCGTCGACCGCCATCACGCCGAGGCCCGTGGCCTCCGCGGCGGGCACCTCGATGCAGGCGACGGTGACGTCAGCGCCCGACTCCACGTGCTGCACGAGCATCCGCTCATAGTCCATCTTGTACACGTGATCGCCCGCGAGGATGAGCAGGTACTCGGGGCCGTAGCCGTCGATGATGTCGATGTTCTGGTAGACCGCGTCCGCCGTGCCGGCGTACCACTGATCCTCGTTGACGCGCTGGCTCGCGGGGAGGATGTCGAAGCTCTCGTTGCGCTCCGTGCGGAGGAAGTTCCACCCACGCTGCAGGTGGCGGATGAGACTGTGCGCCTTGTACTGCGTGGCGACCGCGAGGCGGCGGATGCCGGAGTTGAGCGCGTTCGACAGGGTGAAGTCGACGATGCGCGACTTGCCGCCGAAATAGACCGCGGGCTTCGCGCGCCGGTCGGTGAGCTCCATCAACCGGGAGCCGCGCCCGCCGGCCAGCACGTAGGCCATCGTCTGGCGGGCGATCGGGGTGGTGTAGCGGTGCGGCGTGGCCATCGGGGGCTCCGGGTGGGTGATCAGCAGGGGGCGGGGACGAACCAACAGGTGGCGAGCGGCGGGAGCTGCACGACGGCGGACCACTCGCCGCCCGGCCACGGCGACGCGACGGCGCGCACGCCACCGGCGTTGCCGACGTTCGACCCGCCATAGACGGCGGCGTCGGTGTTGAGGACCTCGTGCCACTCCCCGCCGTGCGGGAGGCCGATGCGATGCGCGAGGCGCGGCACCGGGGTGAAGTTCGCGACGACGACGACGGGGCGGTCGTCGGGCCCACCGCGGCGCACCCACGCGAACACCGAATGTTCGCGGTCATCGACGGCGAGCCATTGGAAGCCGTCGGGCGTGCCGTCGCATCGGTGTAGGGCAGGCTCCGCACGCAGGAGCCGGTTCAGGTCGCGCACGAGCCGGCGCACTCCGGCCCCCGGCGGGGCGTCGGCGGCGGCCCAGTCGAGCACGCCGTCGTGGTCCCATTCCCGGTCCTGACCGAACTCTCCACCCATGAAGAGCAGCTTCTTGCCTGGGTGCCCCCACATGAAGGCATAGTACGCGCGGAGCGTCGCGTGCCGCTGCCACGCGTCGCCGGGCGCCTTGCGGACGAGCGCGCCCTTCCCGTGCACCACTTCGTCGTGTGAGAGGGGCAGGACGAACGCCTCGGTGAACGCGTACACGAGGCCGAAGGTCATCCGGTCGTGGTGCCAGCGCCGGTGGATTGGATCCTCGTGCAGGTACTGCAGGGTGTCGTGCATCCACCCCATGTTCCACTTGAAGTCGAAGCCGAGCCCGCCATCGCGTGTGGGATGCGACACCTGCGGCCAGGCGGTGCTCTCCTCCGCGATCAGCAGGACGCCGGGATGCCGCGCATGCACCGTGTCGGTGAGCCGTCGGAGGAAGTCGACGGCCTCGAGGTTCTCGCGTCCCCCCTGTGCGTTCGGAAGCCACGCGCCGTCGGGCCGCGAGTAGTCGAGGTAGAGCATCGACGCGACGGCGTCCACACGGAGCCCGTCGACGTGATACCGCTCGCACCAGAAGAGCGCATTCGCGACGAGGAGGTTCGCGACCTCGCGGCGCCCGAGATTGTAGATCGCCGTGTGCCAGTCGGGATGGAAGCCGCGGCGCGGGTCCTCGTGCTCGTAGAGCGCCGTGCCGTCGAAGCGCGCGAGCCCGTGCGGGTCGGTGGGGAAGTGCGCGGGGACCCAATCGAGGATGACGCCGAGCCCCGCCTGGTGGCAGCGGTCGATGAAGCGCGCGAACCCGGCCGGGTCGCCGAAGCGGCTCGTCGGCGCGAAGAGCCCGACGGGCTGGTAGCCCCACGAGCCGTCGAACGGGTGCTCGCTGACGGGCAGGAGCTCGAGATGCGTGAACCCGAGCTCAGTGACGTACGGGATGAGCGCGTCGGCGAGCTCGTCATAGGTCAGCCAGCGGCCATCCGCGCCGCGACGCCAAGAGCCGGCGTGCACCTCGTAGATCGCCATCGGCGCGCGGCGCACGTCCGCGCGCGTCCGGGCGGTCATCCACGCTGCGTCGTGCCACGCAAACTCGGCAAGGTCGCAGACGATCGAGGCGCTCGCGGGACGCCGCTCCGCGGCGAAGCCGACCGGATCCGCCTTGGCGGGGAGCAGGGTCCCGTCCGCCCCGATGATCTCGTACTTGTAGAGCGCACCGACCCCGACCGCCGGGAGGAAGAGCTCCCAGACGCCGGTCCCGAGACGGCGCCGCATCGGGTGCCGTCGTCCATCCCACTGATTGAAGTCGCCGATCACCGAGACGCGGTGCGCATTCGGCGCCCAGACGGCGAAGCGGGTCCCGGGAATCCCTTCGTGGATGGTCAGGTGCGCGCCGAGCCGGTCGAAGAGCGCCTCGTGCGTCCCCTCGCCCATCAGCCAGTCGTCCATCGGACCGAGCGAGGGGCCGAACGCATACGGATCGTGGAATCGCCTCGCGTCGTCGCCGCGCGTCGCCTCGAGCGCGTAGCGGCCCGTGCCGGCGACGGGGCCCTCGAAGAGCCCCTCCGGGTGCAGGCGACGGAAGGGGCGGGACCGCCCGCCGCGCGGACCGATGGCGCAGAGCGTCTCCGCCCCCGGGACGAAGGCGCGCACGAGGCGCCCCGCCGCGGTGCGGTGCGGGCCGAGGACGCGGAACGGGTCGTCGTGCGTCCCGGCGACCAGCGCGTCGCGGTCCGCCGCGGCGAGGGTAGGCGCTCGCGTCGGCGCGCTAGCGGCGCGGCGGGACATCCCAGATCTCACCAGCATATTCGCGGATCGTCCGGTCCGAGGAGAACCAGCCCATCCCCGCGGTGGTGCGCACGGCGTGCCGCCACCACGCCGCCGGCGTGCGCCACGTCTCGTCCACGCGCTGCTGCGCCGCCCGGTACGCCTCGAAGTCGGCACACACGAGGTAGTGGTCGTGCGCGCGGAGCAGCGCGACGAGGCCACGATACCGGGCCGGGTCGTCGGGCGAGAAGGTCCCCGCCTCGAGTGCCGCCAACACCGACGCGAGCGTCGGCGAGGCCGCGATCGCCTCGGCCGCCCCGCCGCCCGCCGCCCGGCGCGCGGCCGCGTCCTCCGCCGTCAGCCCGAAGATGAACAGGTGCTCCGCGCCGACCTGCTCCAGGATCTCGACGTTGGCCCCGTCGAGCGTGCCGATGGTGAGCGCGCCGTTGAGCGCGAGCTTCATGTTGCCGGTGCCCGACGCCTCCATCCCCGCCGTCGAAATCTGTTCCGAGACGTCCGCGGCCGGGACGATCGCCTCGGCGAGACTCACGTTGTAATTCGGGAGGAAGACCACCTTGAGCCGATCGCCGACGAGCGGGTCCGCGTTCACGACCCGGGCGACATCGGTGGTGAGCTTCACGATGAGCTTGGCGGTGTGGTACCCTGCGGCCGCCTTGCCAGCCAGCAGCCGCACCTGCGGCGCCCAGTCACGCTGCGGGTCCGAGACGATCGCCTGATAGCAGGCGATCGTCTCGAGCAGGTTCAGGAGCTGGCGCTTGTACTCGTGGATCCGCTTGATCTGCACGTCGAACCGCGCGTCCGGGTCGAGCCGCACCCCCACCTGCGCGGCCACGAGCTGCGCCAGCGCGACCTTGTTGGCGCGCCGCTGCGCGGCGAACCGCTCGCGGAACGCCGCGTCATCCGCCCATGGGGCGAGCTCGGCGAGTTGGCCCTCGGCGTCGAGCACCGCCGGGCCGATGGCGTCGGTGATGAGCCCGGTGAGCGCTGGGTTCGCCTCGGTGAGCCAGCGCCGGAAGGTGATCCCGTTCGTCTTGTTGACGATGCGGTCGGGGAAGAGGGTGTGGAAGTCGCGGAAGACGGTGCGCCGCATCAGCGCGGTGTGGAGCGCGGAGACGCCGTTGACGCGACGCGCCGCGAGGAAGGCGAGATGCCCCATCCGCACGGCGCGGTCGCCCCCTTCGTCGATGAGCGAGACGCTCCGCACGAGATCGGTCGACGCGCCGCGCGCGCGGAGCGCGTCGAGGTGCCGCGCATTGATCTCGTAGATCAGTTCGAGGTGGCGTGGCAGGAGCCGGCCGACCAGCGCCACCGACCAGCGCTCGAGCGCCTCGGGCAGGAGGGTATGGTTCGTGTAGTTGAAGACCGCGGTGGTGAGGCGCCACGCGGCGTCCCACCCGAGCCCGTGCTCGTCGATCAGCAGGCGCATCAACTCCGGCACGCCGATCACCGGATGAGTGTCGTTCAGCTGGATGGCGACCTTCTCCGGCAGCGAGGCGAGGTCACCGAACTGTCGCAGATGCCGGCGCAGGAGGTCCTGCAGTGACGCGGAGGCGAAGAAGATCTCCTGGCGGAGCCGCAACTCGTGCCCCGCCGGGGTGTCATCGGCCGGGTAGAGGACGCGCGAGATCGCTTCGAGGCGCACCCGGTCGGCGAGGGCACCCACGTGGTCGCCACGGTTGAAGTCGACGAGGGAGAGCGGATCCGTCGCGCGGGCCGACCAGAGGCGCAACGTGTTCACGTGCGCCCCGCGCCAGCCGGTGATCGGCGTGTCGTAGGCGACCGCCTTCACGTACTCCGCCGGCCGCCAGGTGCGGCGCGGGACGCCGTCGTCCCCCGTCATCGTCGTGACCTCGCCGCCGAACCCGACCTTGTACGCGACTTCGGGGCGCTCGAACTCCCACGGGAATTCGGTGGAGAGCCACTCTTCGGGGAGCTCCATCTGCCACCCGTCGCGGAGTACCTGCCGGAAGATCCCGTGGTCATACCGGATGCCGTACCCGTACGCGGGAATCTCGAGCGAGGCCATGCTCTCCATGAAACAGGCGGCGAGTCGGCCGAGCCCGCCGTTGCCGAGCCCGGGATCGGGTTCGACCGCACGGACGGCGTCGAGGTCGAGGCCGAGGCCGGCGAGCGCTTCGCGCGCGGTCTCGGTGAGCCCGAGGTTGTTGAGCGCGTCGAGGAGCTGTCGGCCGATCAGGAACTCGAGCGAGAAATAATAGACACGCTTCGCGCCGGAGTCGTACGTGCGCCGCGTCGCCTCCATCCAGCGTTCCACCACATGGTCGCGCGTCGCGAGCGCGGTGGCGACATACCAGTCGCGGGGGCGCGCGTGCGGGCCGTCCTTGCCGACGGCGACCTGCAGCTTGCGGACCACATTCGCGCGGAACGCCTCGACGGTCGTCGGGGCGGGGGGGACCTCAGGCATCGTGCTGGGCATCACCGGCAATCTACCGCCGTCGACGGACCCCTTCGAGAGGGAAACGCCCTCAGCCCATCAGGTCGTCGAGGGCGGTCCGTACCGCGTCGAGGCACGGGCGGAGCGTCCCCGTCGAGTGCTCCCCCATGTGGCCCAGGCGGAAGGTCGCCGTCCGGAGCGGGCCGTAGCCGTCGCCGAGCGTCCATCCCGCGCTCGCCACGCGGCGCACGAGAGCCTCGGCCTCGATGCCGTCCGGGACGACGCAGGCGGTGACCGCAGCCCCGCGTGCGTCCTCGGGTGCGACGATCCGCAGGTCGATGCCATCGGCACGGACCTCGTCCACCCAGGCCGTCATCGCCGCCCGCATCTCCGCGTGCCGGGTCCAGCGCGCCTCGAGTCCCTCGGCCGCGAGACGGGCGACCTGCGTCTCCGCGGCGTAGAGCAGCGGGAGGGCCGGGGTCGTCGACGACTGGGAGGCGAGCGCATATCGGTGCGCCCGGAGCGGATCGAGATAGAGCCCGCGCCGTGGGTGCGCCCGCGCCGCCGCGAGGTACCGATCGCTCGCGACCGCGAAGGCGAGGCCCGGCGGGAGCGCGAGCGCCTTCTGGCTCCCGGTGAAGACGAAGTCGAGGTCCCATGCGTCCGCGAGCACGGGCTGTGCCCCGACCGAGGTCACGGCATCGACGAGGGTGAGCGCGCCGTAGTGCCGCGCCAGGGCCGCCACCGCGGCGAGATCGCTCGCGGCCCCCGTGCTCGTCTCGACGTGCACCACCGTCACCGCGCGCACATCGCCGGTCACGAGAGCGGCCTCGAGTTCCGCGAGCGGGACCACCCCGCCGAACGGCGCGAAGCAGCGCTGCACCGTGTGCCCGCACCCCTCGGCCACCTGCGCGAACCGGTCGGCGAACTCGCCGTTCACGAGCGAGACGACGCGTCCGGGGGCGAGCCCACGCAGCGCCATCTCCATCGCGCCGGTGGCGGACATCGTGAGGAGCCAGACGGGACGGATCGTCCCGAACACACCCTGCAGCCCCCCAGCGACCGACGCGTGTAGCGCCTCGTACGCCGCCGACCGGTGCGCGATCATCGGCCGCGTCATCGCCGCCAGCACCTCGGGGCGGACGCCCACGGGGCCGGGTACGAACCACCGCTCGAGCGCGGCCGCGCTCACGCGGGGCGTCCCCGTCCCGGGCGGCGGACCCGCCGAGCGGCCGCCCGCGCAGACGTCCGGCTCAGGCGCCCTCGCCCGACGGGAGCTGCGGGACCGCGCTCTCGCCTGCCTGCTGCAGGAGTCCGACGTGCGTGTAGATCTCCAGCTTCTCGCGGGTGTCGGCGATGTCGAGGTTGCGCATCGTGAGCTGCCCGATCCGATCGAGTGGCGTGAAGAACGCCTCGCCCTTCTCCATCGTGAGGCGCTCCGGCTTGTACGTGAGGTTCGGGCTCGAGGTCTCGAGGATCGAATAGTCGTTGCCGCGACGGAGCTCGACCGTCACCTCGCCGGTGACCGCGCGCGCCACCCACCGCTGCGCCGACTCACGGAGCATCAACGCCTGCGGGTCGAGCCAGCGCCCCTGGTAGAGCAGCCGCCCGAGCTTCCGCCCGTTGAGGCGGTACTGCTCGATCGTATCCTCGTTGTGGATCCCCGTCACGAGGCGCTCGTAGGCGAGGAAGAGGAGGGCCATCCCCGGCGCCTCGTAGATCCCGCGGCTCTTGGCCTCGATGATGCGGTTCTCGATCTGGTCGGTCATCCCCAGCCCGTGGCGCCCGCCGATGACGTTCGCCTCGAGGAAGAGGGCGAGCGTGGAGTCGAAGGCGCGCCCGTTGATCGCCACCGGGACGCCCGCCTCGAACCGGATCGAGACGGTCTCGCGCGCGACCGCGACGTCGTCCTTCCAGAAGGCGACGCCCATGATGGGCTGCACGATGTGCATCCCCTTGTCGAGGAACTCGAGGTCTTTCGCCTCGTGCGTGGCGCCGAGGAGGTTGGAGTCCGTCGAGTAGGCCTTCTCCACGCTCATCTTGTACTGGAAGCCGCGGGCGATGAGATACTCGGACATCTCCGTGCGACCACCGAGCTCGTCGATGAAGGTCTGGTCGAGCCAGGGCTTGTACACCTTGAGTCCCGGGTTCGTCAGCAGGCCGTAGCGGTAGAACCGCTCGATGTCGTTCCCCTTGAACGTGCTGCCGTCGCCCCAGATGTTGACGCCGTCCTCGCGCATCGCCGCGACGAGCATCGTCCCCGTCACCGCGCGGCCGAGCGGGGTGGTGTTGAAGTAGGTCTGCCCGCCCGTGGAGATGTGGAACGCGCCCGATTGGATCGCGGCGATGCCCTCCGCCACCAGCTGAGCGCGACAGTCGACGAGCCGCGCTTTTTCCGCGCCGTACTCCATCGCCTTGCGCGGAATAGCGTCGTAATCGGACTCGTCGGGCTGGCCGAGGTTCGCGGTGTACGCGTACGGGACGGCGCCCTTCTCGCGCATCCAGTGCAGGGCGGCGCTCGTGTCGAGGCCGCCGGAGAAGGCGATGCCGACGCGCTCGCCGACGGGGAGGGACTGCAGGATCGTGGCCACGGGGTCTCGCGTGCTGAGGGACCCCGCAATCTAGCGACGTCAGGAGCGGGAGCGACCTAGGTGGTGTGGACGTCGGCCATCCGCGTCAGGAGCGCGCGGGTGAGCGCCGCCGCACTGGCGCCCAGGAGCGCCGCGAAGGCAAGGGTCACCCAGACATATCGCTCCGGCGTCATCCGGAGGACCGGGGCGATCGTCGCGAGCGTCGCGAGCGTCGTCCCCGCCGCGCGGGAGAGCGTGAATGCGAGGAGCCCCCCCCAGCCGAGCGTGGCCCCGACCCCGGCGATGACGGAGGCGAAGCGGTCGTCACGGAGGGCGTACCCGGTCACGGCGCCGACCAGAGGGACGCTCCACCACGCGAGGCTCCACGTGCCGAGTGCGGTCAACATCGCCACCAGAAGGATCCAGAGGAATCGCTTCATCGGGCCGCCGCCGGTCGCAGGGTGAGGGTGCTTCGGGCGGTGCCGAGCGCCTCGGGGGTGCGCGGGGTCCGCAGCGGGGCCAGTGCGCCGCGCTGCCAATCGGGGAGCCGGTCGGCGTAGCGCGATGAGAAGGGGTTCCCGGACTGTCCGCCGGGGTAGGTGCCCCACGCCCGGAGGGAGTCGCCGAGCTCGACGACGAAGCGCCAGGAGGCGCCGTGGACGCCACGTCCATCGTTCGGGCTCAACGTGCCAGGCCCCGACTGCATCGGGATGGATTCACGGCCGAAGCCCGGGAGCTCCAGCAGGTGCCGGATGTTGGCCTGGCGGACGGCGCCCCAGCGCCAGTTCGCGGGGGAGTCGCCGTACGTGGACCCGGTGCGGAGCCAGGCGCGCTCGAGCGCGGCGATGACGATGTCGTCGCGGGTCTCGACGCGGTCGGTCGTGCGCCGGTCATCCCACCAGGCGGCGGTCGGGTCACCGAAGAGCCGCACGAGCATCATCGAGCTCGGCGTCGCCACGCGACGGTCCGTCGTGTCGTCGGGCGCGAGGAACTCGTCCCAGGTGAGGTCGGTGATCGCCGTGAGCAGCGCGTCGTACAGCACGGCGCCGCTGCTCTCCACGGCGAAGCGACCATCCCACCCATCGTTCAGGACGCGGAGCGCGTCCTGGGCCGCTGCCGGCGCGTCGGGTCGGACCCCGACCGACGCGCGCACCTGGTTGAGAATCGCCGCCGTCAACGGACTGCGGGGATCGGTGTGGGTGGCGCTCATCTTCTCCGGCGTCATCGCCGCGTCGGCGCGGAGGACCTCGTTGATCCGCATCGCGCGCCACGGCGTCGGCCAGTCCCAACCGAGATAGGTCCGGTCGGTGGCGGGATCGATGGGTTGCTGGTTGGCGCTCGCGAGGTAGCCCTGCGCGGGGTCGCGCACCTGCGGGATCCGCTCGCTGGGGAGATCGCCGAGCCAGTCACTCGCGCCGCGCGAGCCATCGAAGACGCGGTCGCCGCGCCCATCGCCGGGCCGGATGGGGAACCGCCCCACGCTCCGGATCGCGATGTGCCCCGCGCGGTCGGCGACGAGGAAATTCTGCGCCGGCACGCGGAAGGGGCGCATCGCCTCGTACCAGCTGTCGGTCGAGGTCGCGCGGAGGGCGCCCCAGAATCCGGCGAATTCGTTGGATGGCTCGAGGGCCGTCCAGCGCATCGAGACCCACCCCATCGGGCTGCGCAGCAGCGGTCCCCGATGCGTGCGATACAGCGTGTCGACCGCGAGCGTGTCGCCGCCGCGGTCGAGGAAGGCGACGATCTCCGCGGTGACCGGGCGGTCGACGCCGTCCACGCGGTAGCGCGTCGGGGCGACGGAGTCATCGACGGTCTCCCGATAGAAGTCGACGACATCGGCGCCGGTGTTCGTCGCGGTCCACGCGACGTCGCGATTGAAGCCGATCGAGGGGAACGGCGAGAGCGGCAGCGTCACGCCGTAGACGTCGAGCGAGTCGGTCACGAGATGGAGCTCGTACCAGATGCTCGGTAGGGTGAGTTGGAGGTGCGGGTCACCGGCGAGGAGCGGCCGACCGCTCGCGGTGCGCGTCGGGCCGACGGCCCAATTGTTGCTCCCGACCACGGCCTCGTCGCTCAGGAGCGAGGGACCGCCGAGCCAGTCGCGCGTGGCGGTCGCGCGCCGCGCGTCGGCCACGCGCGCCGCCGTCGGCGCGACGGGGGCGGGGAAGGCGACCTCGAGGAAGCGCGGGGCGAGTCGCCCGGGCACCGGGATGATCGGCTCCTGGATCGGGGCATCCACGGGGAAGAGCGCGGCCGTGGCCTCGGCGCCGATGAGCGCCTCCACCGCCTCGCGGCGGAGCTCATCATCGCGATACGAGAGTGTCTGCGCCATCACCGAGAGCATGTAGAACGTGTCCTGCGGACGGAACGCGCGGGGCCGCGCGCCGAGGAGCCGGTACTCGACGGGGAGCGCCGTCTCCGGCATCTGGTCGACCCAGGTGTTGATGCCGTCGCTGTAAGCGGTCAGCAACCGCCGGACCTCGTTGGTGTCCGGCAGCGCGGCCCATCGCGCCTCGGCAGCCGCCGCGAGTCCGCGCCGCCGCGCACTGCGGTCCGCGGGGAGGGCGCGCGCGCCGACGAGCTCGGTGAGCGTCCCCGCAGCGGCCCGCACCGTCATCTCCATCTGGAAGAGGCGGTCCCGAGCCTGCACGTAGCCGATCGCCCGAACGGCGTCGAGGGTGCGTCGCGCGAAGACGTGCGGCACCCCACGGTCATCGTACCGCACCACGACGGAGTCCCCGAGGCCACCGAGCGCCTGTGACTCGCCCGGCGCCAGCTCAGTGGTCGCCGCGGAGGCGAGGATGCCGTGCACCGGATCGAGGAGTGGCCCCAGCGCGGGCACCCCGCCGATGGCACGACCGCCGACGACGAGCCCACCGAGCAGCCCCGTCGCCGCGACACCGATGCGGAGGCCCCGAGGGAGCTGCCACGCGCGCCGCCCGCGCCGCTCGGTCATCAGCCTTGCTCCCCGAAGATCCCGCCGAGGAGCCCGCCCGCCGTGCCCTGCCGCTGCATCGCCGGCGCGTGCGCGATCACCTGCTCGGCGAGCCGCGAGAAGGGCATCGTCTGCAGGATCACGCGACCCGGACCCGTCAGTTTGAGGTAGAAGAGTCCCTCGCCGCCGAAGAGCATCGTCTTCACGCCGCGCACCATCTCGATGTCGTAGTCCACCGAGGGCTGCATCGCCACGAGGCACCCGGTGTCGACGCGGAGCACCTCGCCCGGCTTGAGCTCCCGCTCGACGAGCGTCCCCGACGCGGCGAGGAAGGCGAGGCCGTCCCCGCGCAGGCGCTGGAGGATGAACCCCTCGCCGCCGAAGAAGCCCGCGCCGATGCGCCGCGTGAACGCGATGTCCATGTCGATGCCGCGCGCGGCGCAGAGGAAGGCGTCCTTCTGCGCGATGAGCTCGCCGCCCCACATCCGGAGGTCGGCGACGTAGATCTTGCCGGGGGTCGGGGCCGCGAAGGCGACGTCGCGCCGCTGGGATGCCGCGTTCCCGAAGAGCGTGATGAAGAACGACTCGCCGGTGAGCATCCGCTTCCCTGCGCCCACCAGCTTGCCGAAGAGCCCGCCCCCAGCGCCGCTCGGGTCGAGCGTCGTCGCCATCTGGATCCCGTCCTCCATGTACATCATGGCGCCGGCCTCGGCGAAGACGGCCTCATTCGGGTCGAGGGTGATGATGACGCCCTGCATGTCATCACCGATGATGCGGTAGTCGATCACGTCAGCGGGCATGGTGCGCTCTCGGGCTGCGGTGTGGGATGGCCGCCGGCGCCCGCCGGGGCCTCGCGTCGAATCTATCGCCGCGGGTCGGGCCTCGCGTCCCGGGGCTTCCACGGCATGCATCCCGAGGACGTCGCGCCTCGCGGGGCGGCGCCCCGGCGGCCACCGCCGTCAGGGGGCGAGCACCCGCTCCCAGTAGCCGACGTCCACCCACCGCCCGAACTTGCGTCCCGTCTCCCGGAAGTGGGCCACCTGCTGCATCCCCATCGCCTCGTGGAGGGCCACGCTCGCGGGGTTCGGCAGGGCGATCCCCGCCATCGCGGCGTGGTAGCCGGCGTCGGCGAGCCGGGCGAACAGCGCCTCGTAGAGCGCGCGGCCGACGCCCTGGCGGTGGGAGGCGGGCGCCACGTACACGGTGACTTCGACGGAGAAGCGATACCCTCGCCGCGAACGCCACGGGGTCGCATAGGCGTAGCCGAGGAGCGCGGCCGGCGCGGGCGCGCCGCCGCCGGGCTCCGCGGTGGGCACGTCGCCGCCCGCCGCGGTCGCGTCCGCCGCCACTTCGGCGACGAGCCACGGCAGCCCCTGGGCCTGCACGTCGGTCATCCGCCGTGCCATCTCGGTCGCGTCGGGTGGGGACTCCTCGAACGTCACGGTGGTGTCGGTGACGAACGGCGCGTAGAGCGCCGCGATCGCCGCCGCGTCCGCGGTCGTCGCCTCGCGGAGTCGCATCGCCGGCGCGTTCACGGTGGCGCGGCCGCGATCAGTCCAGCACCGCCGCGAACTCGCGGACGATGTCGCCGGCGGGCCGCACGTCGTGGATCCCCTCGACCGACTTCCCGGCCTGCCAGTACTCGGAGGCGGCCGTCTCGCTCGTGAGCGACCGCTTGAGCCGGCGCACCGAGTTGAGGGCGTACCAGGTGCGCATCCAGTGCTTCGTGCGCCGCCCGCGCAGCATCCAGCGCGCGAACCAGCCGGCATCGGTGCCGAGTCGCGCGATGTAGTCGTTGCGGATCACCGAGACGGGGACACCGGTGAGGCGCATCGTCAGGACGATGTCCTCCTCGTCGGCGTCGAGGATGGCCTGCTTGTAGGCGGCGCTCGTGATGCACTCGGTGGTGGCGATGAAGCGCGTGCCGAGCTGGACGCCCGCGTAGCCGAGCCGGAGGTGCGCGGCGAACTCCGCCGCGGTGCCGACCCCGCCGGCCGACACCACGGGGAGTCCGAACGGGGCGAGCTCCTCGAGGAGCGCCTCCGCCGTGCGCGATCCGGTGTGCCCGCCCGCGCGCTGGTTCACCGCGACGAGCCCGTCGACGCCGCCATCGACCCCCTTCTGCGCCCACTTCCGCTCGGTGACGTCGTGATAGACCACGCCACCGACGGCGTGCACCTTGTCGACGACCCAGCGCGGATTGCCGAGCGAGGTGAGGAAGAAGCGTACGCCTTCTTCGAGAGCCACGTCGATCCACTCCTCCATCCGGCGGCGATAGAGCTTGTTGTTCCCCTCGATGAGGGCGTTGAAGCCGATCGGCTTCGACGTCAGCTCGCGGATCCGCCGAAGGCCGGCGCGGTACTCGTAGCCGTGCACATAGGTCAGGGCGATCGGCTGGACGATGCCGAGCCCGCCCGCCTCGCTGACGGCGGCGACGAGCTCCGGGTTGGAGCAGGGATACATCGGCCCGCAGATGAGCGGGATGTCGATGCCGGCGTGCCGGGTGAACGGGGTGTGCATCAGGAAGCCTTGGTGGGCGTGAGGCCGAGCCGCCAGCGCACCGTCGCGCGTGCCACCACGGCGCCGGAGGCGTCGAGACAGTCGGCGGTGACGTCGAAATCCGTGTCGCCAGTGACGGTCGGGATCTGCACGCGGCTGACGGCGGTGATCGTGCCGCGCGCCTTCTTGAGATACGCCATCCGGATCTCCCGGACGATGCCGCGCACGCCGTCGGGGAGTCCCGCGGTCATCGCGAGGCCGCTCGCCATCTCGGCCACGTTCATCAAGGCGATCGCGTGGACCGAGCCGAGGTGCTGCCGATTGGCGCGGCGGTCGGGGATGCTGACCTCGGCGTGGCCCGGCTCGAGGCGGAGGACGGTCGGCGACGTGGAGGCGGAGTAGGGGACCGCTCGCGAGAAGAGTCGCGCGAAGAGCCAGCGCCCGCCGGGCAGCGGGTGCAGGGTACGCCAGAGCGAGACGAGGCGGGCGGCGGTGGAGGACACGGTGGAAAGATGGGGGGGCGGCGGGGCGACCGCACCGGCCGCCCGGCGCGATACCTTTCCCATCCCCCTCGCGGAGCCCCCTTCGATGCGCGTCGTCCTGCTCCTCGCCCTCCTCGCCGCCAAGATGGCCGCCCAGTTCCCCACGCCCCCCGTCGCGAAGTCGATGCCCGTCGAGACCGTCCTGCACGGCGAGCGACGCGTCGATCCGTATGCCTACTTCAAGGATCGGAACCACCCCGAGACGATCCCGTACCTCGAGGCGGAGAACCGGTATACGGAGGCGATGACGGCGCACACCGCGGAGCTGCAGCGGCAGCTCTACGACGAGATGCTGGGCCGCATCCAAGAGGACGACAGCCAAGTTCCGGTCCGCCGCGATGGCTGGTACTACTACACGCGGACGGAGCGCGGGAAGGCGTATCCGATCTTCGCCCGCAAGCGCGGCTCGCTCGACGCGCCGGAGGAGATCTACTTCGACCAGAACGCCGAGGCCGAGGGGCACGCGTTCTATGATCTCGGCGGGATGGAGGTCAGTCCCGATCACCTGCGGCTCGCGGTGCTCGTGGACACCACCGGCTACGAGGACTTCGTACTCCGCATCAAGGACCTCGCGACGGGGACGTGGCTGCCGGATCAGATCGACCAGCTCAGTTGGGGGCTCGCCTGGGCCGATGACAACCGGACCCTGTTCTATATGACGCCGGACTCCGCGAAGCGCGGCGATAATGTCTGGCGGCACGTCGTCGGCACTCCGCGGTCGGCGGACGTCAGCGTCTATCAGGACGCCGACGTGCTGTTCAACGTGAACCTCGCGCGGTCGCGGAGCGGCGAGTTCATCCTGATCTCGTCGACGTCGTTCACGTCGAGCGAGTGGCACCTCATCCCGTCCGCGCGTCCGACGGCGGCCCCGCGGGTCGTCGCGCCGCGTCGCCCCGGCGTGGAGTACGAGGTCGAGCCGGGGGAGGGGGTGCTCTACATCACGACGAACGAGGGCGCCCCGAATTTTCGCGTGATGACCGCGCCGCTCCGGGACCCGTCACGACGGAATTGGACCGACTGGCTCGCACCCCGCGCCGATGTCTTCGTCGAAGGCGTGATGCCGTTCAAGCACCACGTCGTGGTGTCGGAGCGGCGCGAGGGCCTGCGCCGGCTGCGAATCAGCGGCCTCGAGGGCCGGCGGGAGACGCACGAGGTGACGTTCCCCGAGGCCGCCTACGGCGTCTTCCCCGGGAGCAATCCGCAGTACGACGCGCGGACGTTGCGCTTCACGTACAGCTCGCTCGTGACCCCGAACACCGTCTACGACTACGAGATGGATCGCCGGACGCGCGCCGAGCTCAAGCGGGACGCCGTGCTCGGCGGCTATGACCCCGTGCAGTACGAGGTGGAACGGCTGTACGCGCTCGCGCGCGACGGCGTGACGCGGATCCCCATCTCGCTCGTGCACCGGAAGGGCGTCGCGCGCGACGGGAAGGCGCCGCTGCTGCTCTATGCGTACGGTAGCTACGGCTCGACCACCGAGCCGACGTTCAGCTCGCCACGCTTCTCGCTGGTCGACCGCGGCTTCACCTACGCCATCGCGCACGTGCGCGGCGGGCAGGAGATGGGGCGCCCGTGGTACGACGACGGGAAGATGCTGCACAAGATGAACACCTTCACCGACTTCATCGACGTCGCCGACCACCTCGTGCGTGAGCGCTACACGAGCCCCGACCGGCTCGCCGCGAACGGCGGGAGCGCCGGTGGCCTCCTGATGGGCGTCATCGCGAACCAGCGCCCCGAGCTCTTCAAGGTCATTGTCGCCGATGTGCCCTTCGTCGATGTGATCAACACGATGCTCGACGCGAGCATCCCCCTCACCGCGCAGGAGTGGGAGCAGTGGGGGAATCCGGCGAAGCCCGAGGAATACCGCTACCTGATGCAGTACTCGCCGTACGACAACGTGCGGGCGCAGGCCTACCCGCGGATGCTGGTGACGAGCGGTCTCAATGACTCGCGCGTCGGGTACTTCGAGCCCACGAAGTGGGTCGCACGGTTGCGCGCGACGAAGACCGACAGCCATCCGCTGCTGCTCAAGATGCATTTGGGGGCGGGGCACGGGGGTTCGTCGGGGCGGTATGAGCGGCTCCGCGAGCAGGCGTTCCGCTACGCCTTTATCGTGGACCAGGTCTCGCAGGGGCTGATCCAGTAGCCGTGCCCGTGTCGGCGCTCTGGGTCCTCATCGGCGTGCAGGGCGCCGTCCTTGCCACGCTCGCGGCGCGGCTGGTCGGCGGCCGTACGCGCCGACCGGCGGAACGCCCACGGCCCGAGGGGCTCGAGGCGCCGGGACTCACGATCGTCGTCGCCTGTCTGAATGAGGTGGCGCGCATCGGCCCCTGCCTGAGAGGGCTCCGGGCGCAGGGCGCCCCCGTGCGCGAGATCCTCGTGGTCGACTCCGGGTCCACCGACGGCACGCGCGAGCTGGTCGCGCAGGCCGCGGCCGAGGATCCACGCATCCGGCTCGTCACCGACCCGCCGCTGCCGACGGGGTGGATCGGGAAGGCGTGGGCGCTGCAGCACGGCACGACGATCGCCACGCAGCCGTGGGTGCTCGGGATGGACGCGGACACCGAGGCGGAACCCGGGTGCGCGGCCGCCGTCCTCGGCGCGGCGCTCCGTGAGGGGTTCGACGTCGTCTCCTTCGCGCCGTGCTTCGATGGGCAGACCGCCGGGGAACGCTGGGTGCAGCCCGCGCTCCTCATCTCGCTGCTCTACCGGACGGGGGCGGCCGGGGACCCCCGCGTACGGCCCGACCGGATCCTCGCGAACGGGCAGTGCTTCCTCGTGAGGCGCGAGGTGCTCCTGGCGCACGGGGGATACGAGCCGGTGCGAGCCTCCTTCGCCGAAGACGTCTCGCTCGTGCGGCACCTCGCCACCCGTGGCGTGCCGGTGGGCTTCCTCGACGGCTCGCGGCTCTACCGGGTCCGTTCGTATCAGGACGTCCGGCAGATGTGGCGCGAGTGGGGGCGGTCGATTGACCTCAAGGACGCGGTCACGCCGCTCCGTCGCTGGGCCGACGCCCTGTTGATCGCCGTCGCGCAGGGGGTGCAGATACCGCTGCTGCTCTGGTTGGGGATCGGCTGGCCGGCGCTCCCGAGCGGGTCGGCACGCGCCGCCCTCCTCGGCCTCACGCTCGGCCTTCTCTCGATGCGGCTCGGTCTGCTCGTGGCGCTTCGGGGCAATTACGCGACGAGGGGGCTTGCCTGGTGGCTGAGCCCCCTCGCGGATCCTTTCGCGGCGGTGCGAATCGTCTGGTCGTCGATACGGCGCCCGCGCCGGTGGCGGAGCCGGACCTACGGCTGACCCGCGGGCGGGTCCGGTCGGGGCCGATGCGTCGAGGCCGGCCCCTGAGGGGTGGCGCGCCCCCTAGGCCGTCGCGGCCGCCGGGACCGTCGTCACGATCATCGCGCCCGTGATCTCGTCCGCCGCGTCCACGTTGAGCGTCCCCTCCTTCGTCAGCAGGTGCTGCACGAGGGTCAGCACGTTCCGGCTGAACATCGCCGAGGCGTGGGTCGGCATCGAGGCGGGGAGATTCACCGGTCCGATGACCTTCACCCCGTTCACGTCGACCGTCTCCCCTGCCTTCGTGGCCTCGCAGTTGCCCCCCGTCTCCGCGGCAAGGTCGACGATGACCGCCCCCGGGGCCATCGTGCGCACGGTGTCGGTCGTGATGAGCCGCGGCGCGGCCTTCCCCGGGATCTGTGCGGTGGTGATCACCAGATCCATCGTCGCGAGATGGGCCTTCAGCGCCTCTTGGATCGCGGCCTGTCGCTCGGCGCTCTGCTCGGTGGCGTAGCCGCCGGCGGTCTGGGCGTCCGCGGCGATCAGGTCCTGGGCGACCACCGTGGCGCCGAGGGAGCGGATCTGCTCGGCCGCAGCGGGGCGGATGTCGAACCCGGAGACGAGGGCACCGAGGCGCCGGGCCGTCGCGATCGCCTGGAGCCCCGCGACGCCGGCCCCGAGGACGCAGACCTTGGACGGCGGGATCGTCCCGGCCGCGGTACTGAGCATCGGCAGGAACTTCGGCATCGCCGCGGCCCCGAGCAGGACCGCCTTGTAGCCGGAGACGGTCGCCTGTGAGGACAGGACGTCCATCGACTGCGCCCGGGTGATGCGCGGGATCAGCTCAAGGGCGAGGGCGGTGACCCTCTGGGCGTTCAGCGCGGCGATTTCCGTCGAGCTGGTCGACGGCTGGAGCAGGGAGACCAGGGTACTCCCGGCCCGCATCCCTACGACCTCGGCGGGGGTGGGCTTCTGGACCTTGGCGACGAGATCGGCCCCGAAGGCGCCGGCGGCGTCCGTGAGGGTGGCTCCCACCTTCTCGTAGGCGGCGTCAGAGAAGCCGCTGGTGAGGCCGGCGCCCCGCTCAACAAGGACCGTCACTCCCGCCTTGATCAGCCGGCCGCAGCTCTCAGGGGTCAGGGCAACCCGGGTCTCGCCGGGAGTGTGCTCGCAGGGGATGCCAATCTGCATGGTCGGGCGGGAGGTGAGGCGTGGAGAGGGTGGCGGGAAGCTAACGAGCCCGGTCGCTAAATGGTTCAGCGATGGCGCCCCAGCCAGTCCACGAGGGCCTCGCCGAAGGCCGGCAGGTCCTTCGGGACCCGGCTGGAGACCAGATTGCCGTCGGTCACCACCGGCGCGTCGACCCAGGTGGCCCCGGCGTTCATAACGTCGTCCCGGATCCCAACGGTGGAGGTCAGGCGGCGTCCCCGGAGGATGCCGGCGCTGATGAGAATCCAGGGACCGTGGCAGATGGTCCCCACCAGGCCCCCCCTCCCGTCGACCTCCCGAATCAGGTTCAGGATGGCGGGGTCCCGGCGGAGTTTATCCGGGGCCCATCCTCCCGGCGCGAGCACCCCAGCCAGTTCGGCAGGGTTCACTTGATCGAGGCTCAGCTCCACCGGGGCGGGGTAGCCGTGCTTTCCCTTGAAGGTCTGGCCGCTCACACCAACCAGCGGGGCGGGGTACCCGGCAGCCTCGAGCCTGTACTTCGGGTACCAGACTTCAAGGTCTTCGTACTCGGGACCGATGAGGATCGCAATCATTCGCTGCAAGCTGGCTCCTGATGTTGAAAAGCGGTATCGACGCGCCCCTGGCTCTTACTGTAAGCGAGTTTTCTTATTCTAAAGCTTTATATAATGCGAATTTATAAATTGCATATCATTCAATATCTGAAATGCATATGGCTCGATTTCTATGCAATTCGTGATGCATACGATACTATATTGAACTGCGCAATCCAAAATCTCACGAAATCGTTAATCCACAGTCGGCGGGAATTTAGCAGGCGATGGCGTCTGTGGAAAAATTGAAAATCACTATAACAATTCTCCACAGATGCTTGGTTCCACTCGAGTCCCAGCTAATCGGACGGCGATTGCATCTGGTACACCTGACGCCATCGGATCGTCCGCATAAGATAGACTGCCGAATCAGCGGACTGGTCACGGGCCCTGTGGGGCGCTCCGATTGAGGACTGTTCCGCTGGCCGGTCGATGACTGTTATGGCTGTCGAGCCGCAAAATGACCAGAAAACAAACAGGGCGGCACCTGAGTGCCGCCCTGCAAAACAACTATCGACAGTGCCGGTATTCCCGGCCTCTGGGCTTCAGCCCTGCGAGTTCTTCTTTGCCCGAGCGTCCTGAATCCAGGTCATCGGGATGATGAAGAACGGCGTCAGGACGATCCCCAGCAGGATGTTGATCCAGGTCAGGCCGAGGTAGTACGCGCCCATGCCGAGGCCGGCGATGAGGGTGCCAAGGGGGCCGCCAAAGTTCTGTTCCACGCGAGTGCTCCTGACCGGTTGTCGGAATGACTGTCCGAAGAACGCCGTATCTTATAGACGTGTTCCCGGGAACGGAACCCACCACAGTGCAGGGGGCGGTCGCCGCGATGCGGCCGGGCCGGTGGCTGGTCGCGGCCTCCGGCGGGCGCGACTCGATGACCCTCCTTCACGCCCTGCTGGCGGCGCGCCCCGCCGAAGTCGTCGCGGTGGCGACCGTCGACCACGGCACCGGGGCGGCCGCGCGTCAGGGCGTCGCACTGGTCGAGGAAGCCTGTGCGCGGGCGGGTGTGCGGTGCCTTGTCGGGCGGGTCAATCGCCGGACCGCCGCCACCGAAGCGGGTTGGCGGGAGGCGCGGTGGCGCTTCCTGCGTGCATCCGCTGCCCAGGTCGCGGGGATCCCGGTGACCGCGCACACCCGAGACGACCAGGCGGAGACAGTGGTCCAGCGGCTCCTCCGGATGGCGGGGCCGCGCGGGCTCGCCGGGATGAGCCGGTCCGACGCGGCGGCGCCGGCCCCCGCCACCGCTATTGTTCGCCCCTTGCTGCAGGTCCCGCGGGCGACGGTCGAGACCTATGCCACCCGGCACGGGGTCGCATTCGTGGAGGACCCGAGCAACGCGTCGGTCCGCTTCCAGCGGAACCGGGTGCGGCACGAGCTGCTCCCCGCCCTCGAGCGGGCCCACCCCGGGTTCACGGCCTGGTGCCTCGAGCTCAGCCGCCGCGCCGCCGACTGGCGCGCCGAGGTCGATGTCGTCGTCGACGCACTCGGGGTCTCCCAGCCGAGCCCCGATGTGGTGGTGCTGCCGGTCCCCGCGGTGGCCGCGTGCGATGTCGGCGCGTGGGAACAGCTCTGGCCGGCCATCGCCGCACGGGTGGGCATCGTGCTCGATCGCCGTGGGATCCTCCGCGCGGCGCGCTGGGCGCCAACCGCACGTGCCGGCCAGCGGATCCCCATCAGCGGTGGGCACCGGATCGAGCGGACCGCGCGCACCTTCATTGTGCGACGCGGCGCGGAGGCATCGGGAACGTCCGTATGGTCCGAGGACTATATTGAAGGATGATGTCCACCTCCGCGCCTGACCCCCGGCTCAAGGGCCGCGCCGTCGATCGCATCGCGTTCTCCGAGCAGGCGATCGCGGATCGGTGCCGCACCCTGGGACGTGAGATCACCGACGCGTACCCCGAGGGGGAGTTGCTCGTGCTGGGCCTGCTCAAGGGGAGCTTCATCTTCCTCGCCGACCTGGTGCGGGAGGTCGCGCGGCCCCTGCACGTCGACTTCCTCGTGGCGTCGAGCTACGGGAACGCGACGGTCTCCTCCGGCACGGTCCGGCTCGTCTACGATCCCGAGACCTCGCTGGAGGGGAAGCACCTCCTCTTGGTCGAGGATATCGTCGATTCGGGTCGGACGCTCCAGCACCTCGTCACCCTGCTGCAGGCGCGTCGGCCCGCGTCAATCGCCATCTGCGCGCTCCTGCACAAGCGCATCGCCACCGAACTCCACCATCCGGTTCGCTTCGTCGGTTTCGACGCGCCACCGGACTTCCTCGTCGGGTACGGGTTGGATCACGCCGAGGACTTCCGTCACGTCCCGTACGTCGCCAGTCTCGCGACCTGAGTCGTCCTCTCTATGCCATCGTCCACGACCCCGAAGTCCGGCGGCCCGGGCCGCTTCTCCCGGTCCCTCTCGTTCTGGCTCATCGCCTTCCTCATCCCCGTCGTCCTCATCCAGTTCGCGGGGAAGGGGCGCGAGCGGGCCACGGAGGTGGAGTACTCCTTCTACGATCAGCAGCTCGGGAAGGACAACATCGCGCGCGTCACGATCGTCGGCGGCAAGGAGGTCGTCGGCGAGTTCCGTGAGCGGGTCCTGGTGAAGGGCCGCGAGGTGAAGTCCTTCAGCACGAAGCTCGCCGTCGCGAACAGCGAGGCCGAGGTGCAGCGCCTCCGCGAGCGGCAGGTGGCGATCAAGGCGGAGGAGCCGCGCCCGAGTTTCCTCGGGTTGCTCGCGTCGATGCTCCCGTGGCTCTTCATCATCGGCATCTGGATCCTCTTCTTCCGGCAGATGCAGGCCGGGGGGAACAAGGCGTTCTCCTTCGGGAAGTCGAAGGCGAAGCTGCTGAGCGGGGACACGCCGAAGGTGACCTTCGCGGATGTCGCCGGCGCCGACGAGGCGAAGGTCGAGCTGCGCGAGATCATCGAATTCCTCAAGGATCCGCAGAAGTTCACGAAGCTCGGTGGTCGGCTGCCCAAGGGGGCGCTCCTCGTCGGCCCGCCGGGCACCGGGAAGACGCTGCTCGCCAAGGCGGTCGCGGGCGAGGCCGGGCGACCCTTCTTCTCGATGTCGGGGTCCGACTTCGTCGAGATGTTCGTGGGCGTCGGCGCGTCGCGCGTGCGTGACCTCTTCGAGCAGGGGAAGACGAACGCGCCCTGCATCATCTTCATCGACGAGATCGACGCGGTCGGGCGCCATCGCGGCGCCGGCCTCGGCGGGGGACACGACGAGCGCGAACAGACGCTGAACCAGCTCCTCGTCGAGATGGACGGCTTCGAGTCGAACGAGGGCGTCATCCTCATCGCGGCGACCAACCGGCCCGACGTGCTCGACCCGGCGTTGCTGCGCCCCGGCCGCTTCGACCGGCAGATCGTCGTGGATGCGCCGGATCTGCGGGGGCGCGAGGGGATCCTCACCGTCCACGTGCGGAACAAGCCCCTCGCCGCCGACGTCGATATCACGCGGCTCGCGCGCGGGACGCCGGGGATGGCGGGCGCCGACCTCGCGAACCTCGTGAACGAGGCGGCGCTCCTCGCGGCGCGGCGCAATCACGAGAAGATCTACATGGTCGACTTCGAGGACGCGAAGGATCGCGTGATGCTCGGGGCGGAGCGGAAGTCGCTCGTGATGAAGGAAGACGAGCGCCGACTCACTGCGTACCATGAGGCGGGGCACGCCGTCTGTGCGATCCGCGTGCAGGGGAACGATCCGCTGCACAAGGTCACGATCGTCCCGCGCGGCCGGGCGCTCGGTTTGGCGTTCACGCTCCCCGAGGACGACCGCGTCTCTGTGACGCGGGAGCAGCTGGAGGCACGGTTGGTGATGGCGTACGGCGGCCGCGTCGCCGAGGAGCTCATCTTCGGGCGTGCGCGAGTCACCACCGGTGCGGCCAGCGACATCCAGCAGGCCACCGGCATCGCGCGGCGCTACGTCTCGCAGTGGGGCCTGTCCGACGCGATCGGCCCGATTCTCGTCGGGGACAATGAGCAGGAGGTCTTCCTCGGCCGCGAGCTCTCGAGCCGTCGGCAGGTCTCCGAGCGCACGGCGCAGCAGGTCGACGACGAGGTCTCGCGGGTGATCAACGCGGCGTACGCGCGCGCGGCGACCACCCTCACCGAGCACCGGCCGCTCCTCGACGCGATCGCGCTCGCGCTGCTCGAGCGCGAGACGCTCTCCCGCGAGGACATCGCGATCCTCGAGCGCGGAGAGGCGTTACCGCCCCGGCAGGAGCCGCCCACGGCGGCGCCCCCGATCGTGACACCGGTCGTGCCGGCGCCAGAGCCGGCCCGGCGGATCCCGCCGCTCCTCGGCGGGCCCGAACCGAGCCCCGCCTGACCCGGTCACGGGCGGCCTCCTCCGGGGGGCCGCCCGTTCCTCCGTCCGGCGGCCCCGGGTAGATTCCTCTGCTATGGATTTTCTGGCAGTTGAAGGGCGCGTCGCGGAGGTCCGCGGACGGATCGCCGAGGCGGTGGCCCGCGGCGGCCACGGGCAGGCCGTGACCCTGATCGCGGTCACGAAGACCCACGGCCCCGAGGCCGTCGAGGCCGCGTGGGCGGCGGGAGTCACCGACGTCGGGGAGAACAAGGTGCAGGAGGCGACCGCCAAGCAGGACGCGCTCGCGCTCGCCCCGTGCACGACGGGCGGGGTCCGCTGGCACCTGATCGGGCATCTCCAGACCAACAAGGCGAAGGCGTTGCCGCGCTTCGCGCTCTTCCATGCGCTCGATCGTGACGGCCTCGTCGAGGCCGCCGATGCCGTGGGGCGGAAGGCGGCCGCGGTCGTCGGTGCCGGGGCGGCCTTCACCGTCGTGCCGCAGCCGGTCTCGGTCCTCGTGCAGGTGAATGTCTCCGGTGAAGACACGAAGGGCGGGTATCCGCCCGCCGAGGTGCCGGCCCTCGCCGCGAGGCTCCGCGAGCGCCAGGGGCTCTCGGTCCGGGGCGTCATGACGATGGCGCCCTTCGACGCGGACGAGGGGACGCTGCGGCACGTCTTCGCGGGCGCGCGCGAGGCCGCCTCGGTGCTCCGTGACGCGGGGCACCCCGCGACGGAGCTTTCGATGGGGATGTCGGGGGACTACGAGATCGCCGTCGAAGAGGGGGCCACGCTCGTCCGGCTCGGTACCACGCTCTTCGGCGCGCGTCCGGCGCGGGCCGCGTGACCACGCCGTTCCGCCTCCTCCCGGCCGACCGTACCGCCGACGACATCGAGCGCGAGGTGCTCGAGGCGTGGACGCGTG